>NZ_JBQSVC010000006.1:0-160811 GCF_052376035.1 Halomonas sp. AOP7-E1-9 | reverse complement strand
GAAAATATGTTTTAAATCATCTACCCTCGCTCAGCCCTTCCCTGGCGTATGTTTCAATTCTTAAAGACAACGTTAGCCACGTCTTTATAGCGGTTAGCGAAGTGTACCGTCATACCTTTCTTAAGATAATCAGGGAGCTCTTCGTAATCGCGGCGGTTGGCCTCGGGCAGTATCACCTCAAAAATGTCGCTACGCCGGGCAGCAATCACTTTCTCACGAATGCCGCCAACAGGAAGCACCTGACCGGTCAGGGTGAGCTCTCCCGTCATTGCCAGTGGCCGCGTAATGGGCTGATGCTTGGCGAGCGAGAGTAGCGCGGTGGTCATGGTGACACCCGCCGAAGGGCCATCCTTGGGTGTTGCGCCCTCGGGCACATGCAGGTGAACAAACGCTGAATCAAAGAAGTCAGTATCTGCGCCATACTCCTGCAGGTGGCCCAGGGTGTAGCTGTAGGCAATGTTGGCAGACTCTTTCATGACATCGCCAAGCTTACCGGTTAGCTTGAATCCCCGGTCCAGCGCGTGAACTTTACCCGCTTCAATGGGCAAGGTAGCCCCGCCCATTGATGTCCAGGCAAGCCCTGTCACCACGCCTTCGCCTTTGAGGGCTTTTTCCTTACGGAAAAGAGGCGCTCCCAAAAACTCCTCCAGGTTATTGACCGAAATCTTGACGGTTTCGATCTCCTCTTCCAGGAGCTTAACCGCCGCTTTACGTACAATACGGTGAAGCTGCTTTTCGAGTTGCCGAACGCCAGCCTCACGGGCGTAGCCTTCAATAACCTGCTTTAACGCCGCCTCGGTTAAGTTGATGCGCTTTTTAGGCATGTTATTGCGCTTAAGAAGCTTCGGCCACAGGTGGTGCTTGGCAATCGCCTGCTTCTCTTCCGCGATATAACCTGAAAGGCGAATTTGCTCCATGCGGTCCAAAAGCGGGCCGGGGATCGAGTCCAGCGTGTTGGCCGTGCAGATAAACAGCACCTTGGAAAGGTCCATCCGGACATCCAGATAGTGGTCCAGGAAGTCGACATTCTGCTCAGGGTCTAACACCTCAAGCAGCGCTGAGGCGGGGTCCCCCTGGAACGACTGCCCCAGCTTGTCGATTTCATCCAGCATGATCACCGGGTTCTCGACTTCGACTTCTTTAAATGCCTGCACCAGCTTACCGGGCATGGCGCCCACATAGGTACGGCGATGGCCCTTAATCTCGGCTTCATCGCGCATTCCGCCGACAGAAAAACGATAAAACTCGCGGCCCAGCGCCTCTGCGATAGAGCGGCCAATAGACGTCTTACCAACCCCTGGCGGGCCTACCAGCAGTACGATGGAACCGCCTACATCGCCTTTAAATGTGCCTTCCGCGAGGAACTCGACAATACGTTCTTTCACGTCCTGCAAACCATCGTGATCGCGGTTTAACACTTCACGCGCATGGCTTAGGTCAAGCTTATCCTGGCTGGTGACCCCCCAGGGCAATGACGTTAGCCAATCCAGGTAGTTGCGGGTCGTACCGTACTCGGGTGACCCGGTTTCCAGCACGCTTAGCTTATTCAGCTCATCATCGATACGGCTCTGGACACGCTCGGGAACGACCAGCGACTCCAAACGGCCTTTAAAGGTATCAACGTCGTTTTCGCGGTCATCCTTGGAAATACCCAGCTCACGCTGAATGACCTTTAACTGCTCGCGCAGGAAGAATTCACGCTGCCGATCCTGCATTTGCGCATTAACCTGCTCACTGATCTCGCTTTGCAGTTGCGCGACTTCAATTTCCTTACGCAGCAGTGGCAGCACCTTGTGCATCCGCTCTTCTACCGGCAACGTATTCAGCACATCCTGAAGCTCAGGGCCTTTGGCTGACGTAATCGCGGCGGCAAAATCGGTAAGGGGGCCTGGCTGATGAGGGCTAAAGCGGTTCAGATAGTGCTTTAACTCTTCGCCATACAGCGGATTAATCGGCAGCAACTCTTTGATGCCGTTAATAATCGCCATGGCATACGCACGCGTCTCCTCGTTTTCCGCATCAACAGGCTCTTTGGGATAGGTAACTTCAACGAGATACGGCGGCTCTTTAGACAACCAGCGTTTGATTTGAAAACGCTGCACGCCTTGGGCAATAAACTGAATCTGCTGGTCCTCGCCCTTTAGTTTATGCACTTTAACGGCGGTGCCAATCTCGGGAAAATCGTCGTGACCCAACGACTCCACACCGCCCTCGCCCACAAAGGCAACGCCCAATGTTTTATGAGGCGTATTGCCTACGCGACGCATGGTCTCTTCCCAGCGTTCACGATTAATGACCAGTGGCTGAACCTGGGCGGGGAAAAAAGGGCGGTTATGAATGGGCAGTAAATAAATGCGTTCAGGCAGCATATCACTGGCAGGAACCAACGAGTTTGTCCGCTCGCCATCGGAGCGATGATGCTCTTCTTCACCTATATGGTCAGTCTCAGCAGATGACGGGACATCTTCTCCCAGCCAGCCGAGATTGTCGTCATCGCGGTCGTACTCCTGGTCGCTCATATACCCTCCGGTAAACAGTGACTAGCGGATATACCGCTTAGCATTGCTTATGGAATGCGGGCAACAGGCTTAAACTTCAACCCTTGGCGCCGTCTATTGCGACCAGAGGTCCGGCATGGGACGACCGTTAACACGCCACTTCCCGCGTATCACGTCAAACTGCAGCTCACGGGTTCCTAACGGCAAGCCCAGCCATAAGGCAACTACCGTCGGTGCATCATGCCAAATAAAATCGCCGTCAAGGCGTTCAAGCCAACGGGCACGCTCTTCCTGCTTATCAAGCAAAGTGACATTGAGCTGATCCAGCTTTCGAGCATCGAAGAAGAGCGCGCCATCAGCGTCAACGCGAAGCCCCAGCAGCGGGCTATCCACATCTACGGTGATAACATCCAATCGCGGAGAGTCACTCAATATTTGCAGTAGGTCAGGTTCAAGTCGGGATAACAACCCCTCGGCCATCGGCAAGCTGGCATCTCCCCAAGCAGCCTCCTGGCGCAGCCGACGGATAGCCTGACGTATCGCATCAGCGTTAAGGCGTGATAGCTCCATGGCAATATGCCCATTAAGCAGCGCCGTATCGGGTGCCTCCGTAGGCACCATAACGTCGCCCATAATGAGTTCGCCAGTGAGACGCAATTCACTTTCATCCAGCACCATGTAGCTGTGTATATCCAGCGGTGCCAGTTTTACGTCATAGGCTGGGTAGTGAAGTGACAAGGCATCAACATGCAGATGGTCGCGCTGAGCGAAGTGGTGGGCATCTTCAATATAGGTGTAACGGCTTTCAAGCAGCAGCGGTCCCAGGGTTAACTGTGCCGCGCCATCGGTTAGCGCCAACTGGTCCATACGAACGCGTAATCGCCAATCGCCAAACACGCCCTCCAACCGCAGCCGCCCTCCACGGACCTCAAGCTCCCGCCCGCTTTGCTGAATAATAAACGGCGCCAGCGCCAGCTGTAGCTCACTATGCCCACTAAGCGTGTGGTAACGGCCTTTCCAACGTGGTGCAGAGGTGGCAGTCACCTCCCCTACCGCCTGCTGTAACGCCGAATCCAGCCGGGGCAGAAACGTACCTTCAACGTCCGTGCTTAAAATACCGTGACGTGCACGGTAAGTAAGCTCCAACTGCCAGGGGCGTCCCAGCAAGGGGGAAAGCAGCAGGCGACCCTGAGAACTTAACCACCCCTGGCTGCGCTCGACGCGAGACACGCGCCACTCGCCCCGTGCCTCCAGGTCTTCCAGCGCTTGGCGGAGGCTGCGCTCAAACAGCACGCTGGATAGCAGTTGCCCCACCATCCAAACAATGGCTAATGCGGCCAAAATAGGGACAATTAAGCGTTCCTTGCGCATGCCATCTCCTTGAGCAACCGCACGAATAGGAAGTGAGTGTTGCCCAGTGTCACCTGCGGTTGCGTTTTAGTGCAACCAATACCATAAGTGCATGGTGCTCCAGGCATAGATCCCGGCCATGACATCATCAATCATGATGCCAAAGCCACCAGCCACTCGTCGGTCAGCCCAGCGGATAGGCCAAGGCTTAAACACATCAAAAATACGAAAAACAATAAACCCCCACAGCGCCGCCTCCCAGGAGAAGGGAACGGCAGCCATGGTGATCCAGTAGCCGACAAACTCATCCCACACAATGCCGGAATGATCATGCACCCCTAAATCGTGTGATGTTTTATCACAGAGCCAAACGCCAATCACAAAGGCCACGAACACGATGCCCAAATACCAGCCCAAGGGCAGGTCCGCCATAATCCAGTAGAAAGGAATAGCGGCCAGCGTGCCAAAGGTGCCTGGCGCCCAGGGCACCGTTCCACTGCCTAAACCAAACGCAAAAAAATGCGTTGGGCGACGCCACACACTTGGTGGTGCACGGTTCATGGCGCCCCCTCATTAAAATGCTGCCAGCCAGTCCCCAGGTTCGGTGCAATCCCTTTTACACCCAACGTGTCGCTGCATTGGCCAATCACGGTTAAGGGCAGCCCCAGCTTGCCAAGCGCGCGCTGCGCGCTGGCAACGTTCTCAGCCGGCAGAGTAACCAATAGTTCATAATCGTCCCCCCCCGAGAGCGCAGCGTTGCAGGCAGCGTCACGGCCAAGACTACTTTCCAGCGCCTCCGCCAGCGGCAGCGATGTCATATCGAGCGTCGCCCCAACACCTGACGCCTTGCGTAGATGACCAAGGTCCGCCAGCAGCCCGTCAGAAATATCAATAGCGGCGGAGGCTAGCCCTCGAAGCGCTACACCTGCGGCCAAGCGCGGTTCAGGCAGGAGATAACGACGCAGCAAGGGGTGCTGAAGATCACGCTCGCCACGCTGCCAAAGAGCTAACCCACCCGCCCCGCCGCCCAGGGCGCCAGTCACGGCGATCATATCGCCAGGCGCTGCCCCGGCGCGGGTCAAGGCATGCCCCGTCGGCGCCTCGCCCATCACGGTAACGCCAATCGTAAGCGCACCTGAGGTAACATCGCCACCGGCCAAGGTGGTGGCTTGGCGCTGACAAAGCGTATGAAACCCCTTGGCGAACGCTTCAAGCCAGGCATGAATCGCGTGATCATTGGCAAACGTACGCTGATCAAGCGTGAGCGCCATAAAGCACCAGCGAGGGTCTGCCCCCATGGCCGCCAAATCGCTTAATGCGACGGCGAGCGAGCGATGCCCCACCGTAAAGGCGGGCGCATCCTGCGGGAAGTGAACATCAACGACAGAGGTATCAACGCTCACCGCTAGTTGATGACCCGCTTTAGGCACTAACAGGGCAGCGTCGTCGCCACCACCCAGTGCGACACCATCTGCCGGGAGTGGCGCTTGCGACGGCATCAGATAACGGCGAATCAAATCAAATTCAGCAAGCACAAAGGCCCCTTAACCACAGTACCAGACGGCGCGCCGTTACAGGCGGCGGGCGCTGACCTCGGCACTTCGCAAGCGGTTAGCCAGCTTGTCGAGAATACCATTTACGTATTTATGGCCGTCGGTTGCGCCAAAGGATTTGGCCAGTTCAACGCCTTCGTTAATCACCACGCGATACGGCACTTCCATACGGCGAGAAAGCTCATAGGCGCCCAAGCGTAGAATAGCCAGTTCGACGGCGTCCAGGTCTTCCAGACGGCGATCCAGCAACGGTGATATTTCGCGATCCAGCTCGGTCTTATAGCGTGCCGTATTGTGCAAAAGCTCATGAAAGAGTGCCTTGTCAGCAATCTCCATTACCTTAACCCAATTTTCATGATCTTCCAGATCGTCATCGGCGACCTGGCTGCGGAACTCGGCTTCAACGGCGGTGATTGATTTACCCGTCATCTGCCACTGGTAAAGACCCTGGACGGTAAGCTCACGGGCAGCATGGCGGCTCTGCTGGGCAGCAGAGGCCTTACGCTCACGGCGCTCGCTCATTGTGACTCTCCTAGCGGTAACGCACGCAGCAATGAGACCATCTCCATCGCGGCCATTGCAGCTTCCGTTCCTTTATTACCCGCTTTGGTACCCGCACGCTCAATTGCCTGCTCGATGGACTCAACGGTTAAAACGCCATTGGCAACCGGTGTATCAAACTCCAGCTGCAAATGGTTGATAGCCGTATTACAGCCGCCCGCCACGTACTCAAAGTGCGGCGTACCGCCACGAATAACCGCGCCCAGCGCAATCACTGCATCAGGTTTCATGACCTTCAGAACACGCTTCACAGCGAGCGGCAATTCCCAGGCGCCCGGCACGTGAACAAGGTGAATGTTTTCGGCGTCTACGCCATGACGCGTCAAACTATCAATCGCGCCTTCTACAAGGCTATCAACCACATGGTGATTGAACCGGCCAACCACAATAACGTAGCGACCATCGACGTCGACAAACGTGCCTTCTACTTGAGAGAGGGATTGCATCAATTTATTCCTGCTGAGAAATTGGCTCACACGTGATGTCATCAGGCCCCACAAGCTCGACCACTTCAAGGTCGAAGCCCGAGAGCGCTGAAAATTTCCACGGTGAGCTTAGTAGCCGCATCTTACCTACCCCTAGATGGCGTAGAATTTGCGAGCCAGTACCAATCGTTAAATAGTTGCCTGTGCCATCAGATTCACTGGTGCGCGGGGTGCGCACACGATCTAAAAACACATCCAACTGGTCTTTCAAATCCTGATGTGGGCGGCCGTCATCAATAAGCACCAGCACACCGGCGGAAGAACCCGCGACCTCTTCCAGGGCACGATGGGCATTCCAGCGCCCCTGATCATCTTTCGCCAAACCAAGCACGTCACGCAACGTATCGGCTAAATGAACGCGTACGGTCGTGGTCTGCTCAGGCGTCGGCTGCCCTTTCACCAGCGCCAAATGATGCGCGCCTTGAATACGATCACGAAAAACATGCAACGCCAGCTCGCCCTGGGACGTCATTACCGTTGATGTTTCAACATGGTCAACGGTTTGCTCATGAATAATACGGTAATGAATCAAGTCGGCAATGGTACCGACTTTGATACCATGCTGTAGGGCAAACGCCTCAAGCTCTGGGCGGCGCGCCATACTGCCATCATCGTTCATCACTTCACAAATGACACCGCTGGGGTCACAGCCCGCCAGCGCTGCCAAATCACAGGCCGCCTCGGTATGGCCTGCACGACGCAACACACCGCCGGGCTCAGCCATTAACGGAAAAATGTGCCCCGGCTGAACAAGGTCGGTCGGTTTGGCATAAGGCGCACAGGCCGCTTGAACCGTCCGCGCCCGGTCTGCCGCAGAAATACCCGTGGTCACGCCCTGGGTTGCTTCAATAGAGAGCGTGAACTTGGTACCAAACCCTGAGCCATTGTCGCGCACCATCAACGGCAGGTTAAGCTGCTCGCACCGTTCGCGCGTCATCGGCATACAAATCAGGCCACGGGCAAACCGCGCCATAAAGTTGATATGCTCGGCCTGCACTTTTTCGGCCGCCATGATGATATCGCCTTCATTTTCGCGACCCTCATCATCCATAAGGATGACCATCTTGCCTTGGCGGATATCGTCTACCAGTTCAGCAATAGAGGCTAAGCCCCCCGAGGAAGAATTCACCATGGAAGCTCCTAAATATGAGTTCGCAGCGTATGCGATGCCGCGCAACACTGGGGCTGCGCACTACGTAACCATCGTACCGCCAACATTGATAACAATAAGCGGGCAACCATCAAAAACCGATAGCAGCACTGAATTACAACACAACTAATTGCAATACGGATAATTGCGACACGGTTAATTGCGACACGATCAATTGCGACAGAGTACCTTGCTATCGCCGCCTGCGCTAGTCGGGCTCTGGTGAGGCAATAATACGCCAATCTCGCCCTATCGCTCGTATATCATGAATGCTTAAACGCCGCTGATCCGCCATTTGTGAAAGCCCAGGTAGCGCAAAGAGCGGTTTTGCCTCACCCCCCAATAACGTGGGTGCCACAAAAAGCTGCAACTCATCCACCAACCTGGCATCCAGCAGCGCACCGGCGAGCGTAGCACCTGTCTCCACCAGCAGCTCGTTGACCTGTTCGTTTTCAGCCAGCCAGCCAAGCAATTCGCCCAGCGGAAGACGCCCATCGCTCCCCGCCTCAAACACATGCACCTCTGCGCCAGCCGCCGCTAACTTGGCGCGTTTTTCTGGCGAGTGTGCGGGCGTGGTCATTATTAAGGTACGGCCAGGCTCACGTAAACAGGCCGCCGCTAAAGGCAGGCGCAAACGCGTATCCACAATAACGCGCAGTGGCTGACGTAACGCCACGATGTCAGCATTAGCTACTTGCAGTTGATCAGCCCGCAGCGTCAACCGTGAATCATCCATAATGATCGAGTCAACGCCACTCAAAATAGCGCTCGAACGCGCGCGCAGGCGCTGAACATGGCTGCGCGCTTCAGGGCCCGTTATCCACTGCGACTCACCCGACCCCATCGCTGTACGCCCATCCAAACTCATGGCCATTTTTAGACGCACAAAGGGTCGTTTACGCTGCATGCGAGCGATAAAACCAGGATTTAACGCCCATGCATCTTGCTCTAACAAGCCGATTTGCACATCGATACCGGCCGCCTTTAGTAGCTCAATTCCTTGCCCACTGACCTGCGGATTAGGGTCGACCATGGCGACCACGACACGTGCCACCTGGGCATTTTTAAGCGCCAACGCACATGGCCCTGTCCGCCCTGTATGAAAACAGGGCTCTAACGTGACGTAAGCCGTTGCCCCTTTGGCCTTGTCACCCGCGGCATTGAGCGCATGAACTTCCGCATGCGGCTCGCCCGCCCGCACATGAAACCCCTCCCCCACAATATGCCCGGGCTGGCCAGGCGGCTGCTGTACAATGACGCAGCCTACGCGCGGATTAGGGTCAGTGGTATAAAGCCCTTGCCTGGCTAATTGCAAGGCACGCGCCATATAGCGGTGGTCAGCGTCACTAAACGCGGCAACGGTGCTCATTACGTATCTTCCTTGTCACGCTCCGATGGCAAAGAGGGCGCCTGGGAGAGACGATCAATTTCAGCGCGAAACTCGTCTATGTCCTGGAACTTACGATAGACCGAGGCAAACCGGATATACGCCACCTGATCCAGGTTGCTTAATGCCTGCATCACAGATTCACCAATATCACGCGCATTGATTTCACGATCGCCTCGGGCGCGCAGGGTTTGGCGAATACGCTCAACCGCCGCTTCAATGGCTTCAGCGCTGACCGGTCGCTTCTCTAAGGCGCGCAACATTCCGTCACGTAGCTTTACTTCATTAAAGCTTTCGCGCGAGCCATCCGATTTTACTACCCTTGGCATCAAAAGCTCTGCCGTTTCATAGGTAGTAAAGCGCTCCTGGCAACTGGCACACTGTCGGCGCCGACGCACCTGATCACCATCCGCTACCAAGCGCGAATCGCTCACTCGAGTATCATTAGCACCACAAAAAGGGCAATGCATAGCGGTCAACCTGTTGTCAGTCCGTGCTGTAAGCCGCACGAGTAAGCATGTTATAACCTGTTATCACTCACTGTTTTTCAGACTTTTTTCAAGACTGTTCTCAAACGCGTTTTCATTCATCAATCGCCCAAACATTATGCCAGCAGCGTTTAAGCGCGGACCATGATGCAATAACAGCAGTGTCTAGCCCGCCATTGTAACGATTTGACACACACGCTGCATTGGTTCAATACCTACGTTTGCCTTTTCTTCTATCAACACGTTCACGGGGGTTAAGGTATGCCACCAGAGCAAGCTCTGATAAGTTAGTCACCTTATTCTGGTTCTTACGCAAGGAAGTTGTAATGCCGCTTACGTTTGGCACATCAAACTACTCTATTAAATACTCTATTAAAAAACGCCCTGCCTTTACATTGTTTGCGTTTAAACTTCCTGCCTTCCAAGGCTCTGCGCTCACGCTGCCTGCCGCGCTCAGTGGCTTGATACTGTTAGCAGGCTTCAATATCAGCCACGCTAACGCGCTGCCTGCACCGGTGCAGGCATTGGCTGACCAGGGCTGGGAAATTCACGGCCAGTTTGACGCGCCAGGTGGGCTAAGCGGGTTTGGTGCGAGCGCCCAAGGCCAGGAAATAGCCATTTATTTAACACCCGATGGCGAGCACGCGATTGTCGGCACGCTAACGGATCACCAGGGCGAGAACCTGACGGAAGCCCAGTTGGACCAGCATGTCCGCGCAGTGTTGGAAGCCGAAACATGGCAACTACTCGAAGATAGTCACTGGATACAGGATGGCAGCACCGAAGCCCCCAGGGTCATATATACCTTCACGGATGCCAACTGCCCCTACTGTCAGGCATTTTGGAAGAAAACCCGCCCGTGGGTGGAGGCTGGCGAGGTACAGTTACGCCATATCATGGTGGGGATTTTAGCGCCTGATAGCCCTGCCAAAGCCGCCACGCTGCTGGCCGCTGATGACCCAAGCGCCGCCCTCAAGCGTCATGAAGAGGGGGAAGCAATAACAGCCAGCGCACAGCCCCGTGATATTGAAGAGCAGGTATACACGAATAACCAGCTGTTTGACGCATTAGGACTTTACGCAACGCCCACCAGCGCTTTTCAGCGTGAAGTAGCCAGTGGCGTTGTGCGCATTGACCGCATTCAAGGAATGCCGGAGGAAGCACAGCTGCTCGAGCTGATGGGTAGCCCGGCGCCAGAAACACAATAACGCATTAATTTTTCTTAATAAAAATAGCTAAGGTACTGTTTTAAAAATGCCTGCACCGCAGGCATTTCGTTTTTGCCTCCCTCTTGAAAAATTAAACGGCCTTTCTCTTAAACACATCGCCAATTCGGCCGATATACAAGCTTCAATCATTATTTGAAAGGCTATGACAAGAACACCATGACACGATTAACCACGAATCAAAAACTCTGGAGCATCCTGGGAATTATTTGCCTCGCCATGCTAACGCTGGTTGGCTGGCTAACCTGGGAGACTCGTCAAACCATTGAGCAGGAACGTCGTAACACTATTCAAAGCGTCGTAGAAAGCCTTCACTCACAGCTAGATGCCCTTCAAGGCAAGGTAGCCAGCGGCGAGCTCACACTCGCCGAAGCGCAGCAACGCGGAATTGACAGCCTGGCAAACGCCAGCTTCGCTGAAGGGGAGTATCTGTTTGCCTTTGACGACCAACTAAAGATCGTATCACATCCAAATCGACCGCTTGGCGAGGACATGAGTGGTTACCAAGACACACAAGGCATGCATTTGTACGCCGCGTTTCTTGATGCTGCACGCTCAGGGGGTGGACACGTTGATTACTTTTCGCGCCGAATCTCCGGTGACGAACAGTTCCCTAAAATCAGTTATTTTGCCTATATTCCCGAATGGAACTGGGCCTTTGGCGCAGGTGTGTATGTAGATGATATTAGAACTGCTTTTGTTAGCAGTATCATTCGCTCCCTGATTGCGCTGCTAATTATTGGCATTCCTGTTGCGGTGCTGATGGGCTGGGTCATTCGTGATGTTTCTCGCCGCTTGGGCGGCGACCCGCGCTACGCGGCAACGGTGGTGCGTTATATTGCGGATGGAGACCTTACCCGTAGTACCCAGCTTTCCAGCCGTGACCAAGCGAGCCTGCTTTATGATATTAATCGTATGCGGGAATCATTGGCCGAAACGATTGGCAATATCGATCACGGTGCCGACCAGGTCAACAGTGGTGTTGAGCAAATTGTGGGCGTTAACGAAGAGCTTTCAACGCGTACCGAACAGCAGGCAGCCTCCCTTGCCGAAACAGCCTCCAGCATGGAAGAGCTCACGGCCACTGTGAAACAGAATGCTGACCATGCCGAGCATGCCCGCAAACTGGCTACAAACACGGCGAATAATGCGCAGCGCGGCAGTGATGCAATGGCCACGGTAGTCAGTACCATGGCCACGATTAACGAAAGCTCGGCAGAAATGAGCAGTATCGTGAACACCATTGATGCTATCGCGTTTCAAACCAATATTTTGGCACTGAATGCCTCGGTGGAAGCGGCACGTGCAGGTGAACAGGGCCGTGGATTTGCGGTGGTCGCCAATGAGGTACGTCAGCTTGCCAGCCGTTCGGCATCGGCCGCTCAGGAAATCAAAAAGCTGATTGAAAACTCCGGCGCTCAAGTCACCGAAGGCAGCCAGCAAGTCCGCAATACCGGTGACATTATCAATAGTGTGGTCACCGATATCCAACAGCTCAGTACGCTGGTACAGGAAATATCCGCAGCCACCAGTGAACAGAGCAGCGGCATTGAACAGGTCAACCTGGCCGTGACCCAGATGGACCAGATGACCCAACAAAATGCCGGGCTGGTGCAAGAGAGCAATCACGCGACCCAGATGCTTGCGCAGCTTAGCGCCCAACTGCGCGAGCGTGTGTCTCACTTCCGAGTGGATCGCCAGTCGACCTTAACCCCTCTCCCATCACGCTCATCAGCATCACGCTCCACACACGACGATAGCGATTTTTAAACCAGGCTAGCAGCAGAAAAGCGCCCTCTTGGCTTTGGCCACGGGGGCGTTTTTGATTGTATGCCGCCACCTTTTCAGCGCGCTTATAGCGAATTTTCAACGCCCTTCTAACGAGTTTTATGTAGTTCGCCTTAAGTAACAGAGCGTTAGGCCGATATAGGTATAGGATGTATTCGTTACTTACTTAGCTGTGATAGGAAAATATTAATGCAAATAACAACAACACAAAAACTCTGGAGAACGCTGGGCATTATTTGGATCACCATGCTGCTGCTGGTGGGCTGGCTTGCCTGGGAGAACCGCCAAACGATCGAAAGCGAACGCCGTGACAGCATTCAGTACATCGTCGAAAGCGTGCATAACCAGATTGAAGTGTTACAAGAAAGGGTCGCCACTGGCGAACTGAGTCTTGAAGAAGCGCAACAACGCGCTATCGATAATATGTCCAGTGTGAGCTTTGGCGCTGATGAATATATTTTCTCTTTCAATGACGATTTAATTGTCATCTCCCACCCTAGCCGAACACCTGGCGATGATATGAGCCGCTATGAAGATGCCGGCGGCATGTTGCTGTACCCTGAATTGCTTCGCACAGCGCAAGCGGGAGGCGGCCACGTTGGCTACCATGCTCGCCGTGCCAATGGCGACGAGCAGCTACCTAAAATCAGCTATGTGGCCTACCTGCCTGAATGGCAGTGGTCACTGGCAACCGGCGTTTATGTGGATGATATTAACGAAGCATTCATTGCCAACTTGCTGCATTCCGTCATCATGCTGTTAATCATCGGCTTACCGGTCACTCTGCTGATGGGCTGGGTGATTCGTGATGTTTCTCGCCGCCTGGGCGGCGACCCGCGTTATGCGGCAACGGTGGTGCGTTATATTGCGGATGGCGACCTTACCCGTAGTACCCAGCTTTCCAGCCGTGACCAAGCAAGCCTGCTTTATGATATTAATCGTATGCGGCAGACGTTAGCCGGAACGATTGGCGATATTCATCACGGTGCCGACCAGGTCAACAGTGGCGTTGAGCAAATTGTGGGCGTTAACGAAGAGCTTTCAACCCGCACCGAACAGCAGGCTGCCTCCCTTGCCGAAACAGCCTCCAGCATGGAAGAGCTCACCGCCACTGTAAAACAGAATGCTGACCATGCCGAGCATGCCCGCCAATTGGCCACGAACACGGCGAATAATGCCCAGCGCGGCAGCGACGCGATGACCACGGTGGTCAGTACCATGGCCACGATTAATGAAAGCTCGGCGGAAATGAGCAGTATCGTGAACACCATTGATGCCATCGCGTTTCAGACCAACATTTTGGCACTGAATGCCTCGGTGGAAGCAGCACGCGCAGGTGAACAGGGTCGTGGCTTTGCAGTGGTCGCCAATGAGGTACGTCAGCTTGCCAGCCGTTCAGCATCGGCCGCTCAGGAAATCAAAAAGCTGATTGAAAACTCCGGCGCTAAAGTCGCCGAAGGCAGCCAGCAAGTCCGCAATACCGGTGACATTATCAATAGCGTGGTCACCGATATCCAACAGCTCAGTACGCTGGTACAGGAGATATCCGCCGCCACCAGTGAGCAGAGCAGCGGCATTGAGCAGGTCAACCTGGCCGTGACCCAGATGGACCAGATGACCCAACAAAACGCCGGGCTGGTGCAACAGAGCACCCATACCACCCAAACGTTAGCGCAGCTTAGTACTCAGCTGCGCCAGAAAGTTGCCCACTTTCGTGTAGATCAAAACGGCGAAGAAGCGCAAGCAGCCCTCCCGCAATACCACTAACAATCACACAAGCCCCATTCGCTGGCTAAAGCCTGCTCCCACAGTGTTTATCAAGCTTCCGGGGGTGGGCGAGCATTGCGGGGGGGGCCAGTTCATTAAGCCTCGGAGCTTGGCATATATTGTGGGAGCTCAGTTCCACTGGGCGAAGGAGGCCGGAGGCCTCCCGGGGTTGAAACAACCCCATCGCTGGCTGAAGCCTGCTCCCACAATGCTTATCAGGCCTTTTGGGCTGGGCAAATATTAAGAAAACCAATTTATTAATTCTGGAGGCCAGGTAAACATTGTGGGAGCCCAGTTCCACTGGTGGTCCGACACATCGGCGAAGGAGGCCGGAGGCCTCCCGGGGTTGAACCACCCCCATCGCTGGCTGAAGCCTGCTCCCACAATGCTTATCAGGCCTTTTGGGCTGGGCAAATATTAAGAAAACCAATTCATGCAAGATTATAAAAACGTGAGCCTTGTCAAAACGTTTAAGCCGACTTTAAACGCTTGGAAAAACCTACACTACAACTATACTTAAATTGTACTCGCTAGCAATTCCCCCCCCTCCCCTGAGGCTAGCGAGCTACTTCGAGCCAAGCTCTTTTGCCCGCCCACCCCGGCGGGCTTTTTTACTCAATATGAATGACGACTTCGACGCGTCGATTGCGTGACCGACCTTCTGGCGTACTGTTATCTTCAAGTGGCTGAGTAGCGGCGAGCCCAACCGCTCTTAGGCGCTCAGGCGCGACGCCTTCCGCTTCTAGTGCTTCGACAATGGCAATGGCCCGTGCACTGGAGAGTGCCCAGTTTGAAGAAAACTCCTCGGTGCTAATACTCTGGCTGTCTGAGTGGCCCTCTACCCATACCTCCCCTTCGTATCGCTGAATGGTTTCCAGCAGGCTGCCGACCAGTGAGCTTCCTCCACTGGTGAGCTGTGCCTCAGCGGAAGGGAACAGCAGTTGATCCTGAACGCGTAAACTAATCCCCTCCGCCACCCGGGAAACCTCAACACCTTCCAGGTCGGGCAAATAGGGGGAGACATCAACACGCTCGACCAGGGAGGCCTGAAGTACCTGGGCACTATTGATCGCATCCATGGATACTTCCTGAACGTTAACCGGAGGGTGGTCTGTCAGTAGCACCATATAGTCAGCCAAGGGCGTCGCTAATGCCTCATCATCCGTGCGCATTAACAGCGTAGGCAGCTCTACAGGAGGCATCCACGCTAACGGTTCAGCAACCTCTTCAGGCGGTAAAACCTCCACCGGGGCAAGTGCCAGCAGTGGCGGCGGCGCTTCGGGTGTAGCCTCAGGTTCAGCAATACGATTGGGCAACCCGGCAACGCCAAGTGCCGCGCTCAGCGCGTAAGGGTCCAGCCCTCGCCGCCACGCTTCAATAGTGCGCTGTTGCCGTGCATCTTCTATTGGCTCTGGAAGCGGTATGTTAAGTGTAAGATCTGACGTTTGAGCCGCCTCTTCTGAGGATGCTTGAAACAGTTCAGGTGCCTTGGCACCCGCTGCCGCCACAATAATGACAAATAGCGCCACCAGCAGCGTCATAATATCGATGTAGCTAATCATCCATCCGCTACCACTTTCATCGGCAGGATAGGCGGACATTAGCGTATCATGGCGCGAGCCGCCGCGATGGTCTTCAAGCATGCGTGTTATCGCTCATTCAAGTTTTCAATCCCGTGGCCGATGGTTACCAAGCATGGTAAAACTAGACAAGTCTATCAAAGACCCTATGACACGATAAGGAACCTCTGGTGCAGAGCTGCTTAAGCCATTTACTAACGCCCCCATTATTCCGTATTGCCTGTGCAGGGTTTGCAAGCTTACTGCTAAGCGGCTGCTTCTATGCCAACACCTCGCAGGCCCCCATCGCCACCACCTACCCCTATACTGAGCAGCAACGCATGCAGGCCGCTCATCACTGGGAAGTACTGGCGCGCTATGAAACCAACCGCATTCTACAGCGTGAGCGCGTGCGTTTTCGGGATTTATATATTACCGAGCCTGACCACCAAAGCCTGAGCACGTATAGCGGCGGCGAATTTGAACGCGGTTTCCGCACGCTACTGACCAGCGAGCTCGTTTCGCGTGGCGCCAACCTCACTACGCTGCCAACGGCCAACACCGCTGACGTCCATATCGGCGTGGAAGTAGTTGAACACCGAGACCGGGGCTTTATTCGCCCGCCAGTCGGTACCTTTACAGCCCTAACAGCAGGCATTGCGGTCGCGACTATTCCGTATAACCACTGGGCAGAACCCGCGCTTGGATTAATACCCGCCGGGATTGCTGCCGACGCCGTTAGCGGTAGCTGGACCTCTACAGGCAATGAAGAGGTTATTATCACCATTCAGATAACCGACGATGAGCGTATTCTTTACTCCTCATCGAATATCTATTACATCAATGCAGGCGACCGCCGCCAATATGCGCCGCATCGCGTTCCGCAAGCACCGGCTGTCCCCTCTATCCCGGTAACAGGTACCTGGTAACGCCATGCATTTCATACCGTCGACATCATCGCATCCGCACACGTTTCTAGCGACTAGCCGCCTGCTATTGATGGGCCTTTTGCTGCTTTTCATAGCGGGCTGTGCCACGAACAGTGCTAACAGCAAGCCGCGCCCGCCAGAGCCCGACCTTTCTGAGCTGGCGCATAAAGCCGCTCAACAGATGGTGGCTGGCAACCCAGAGATCACGCGCTACAACCCCATGATTGCCGCGACCTTTGTCAACATCGACAACCTCACGCAATCCTCCACGTTTGGGCGTATCAGTTCGGAAATCATGGCCTCAGCCCTTGCGCAGCAGGGTATGCAGGTGCGTGAAGTCAAAATGCGTCACAGTATGTTTATTGAAGAGAAAGTGGGCGAGTTGATTCTTTCTCGCGAGGTGCAGAGCTTAAGCTCACAATATAATGCACGCTCTATTTTGATGGGCACCTATGCCC
Organism: Halomonas sp. AOP7-E1-9; assembly: GCF_052376035.1. Classification (NCBI taxonomy): domain Bacteria; kingdom Pseudomonadati; phylum Pseudomonadota; class Gammaproteobacteria; order Oceanospirillales; family Halomonadaceae; genus Halomonas; species Halomonas sp. AOP7-E1-9. Next base: position 143,612 of record NZ_JBQSVC010000006.1, on the reverse strand, counting down.
AAGGGCAGGATTATCTCTACGTAAGCACACGCGTAGTACGTTCAAGCGATGCCATGGTATTGGGCAGTGCAGACTTTCAAGTAAAGCTGGATAATAACATGCGTAGCTTGCTGGAAGGCCAAGGGGGCTGGTAAACGCGCCCATCGTGAACACTCACTATGAGCCACCTACTCAACTGCCCTGTATGTCTCACCGGCAGTGTCGTTTTAATCGTTATTATCGGGCTCGGCAGTATGAAGATATGGAAAGATAAATCAGGTTATTTCAAGAAGAAATCACTACAGTGGACCAACCAAACACGCCACGAGGATATCGAGCGTGTTTTAGTGATACGCCAATGTGCTTTTGGCGACTATATGGCGGCCCGCCCCTTTCTGGTTGAATTAAAAAAGACCTTCCCCCACGCGCACGTGACGCTGGCAACCACCAGCAAATATCGCTATGCCGTGCCTGAAGACCTGGTCGATGACATTTTCATCCATGACACATCAACCGGCATTAAAGAACAGTACACATCGCTTAAAACGCTTGGTAAGTTCGATATTGTGTTTGATCTTGCGGATACCTCACGCTCAAGGGCACTCACGCTATTGAGCAGTGCGCATTTAAAAATGGGGTTTCCATATCGCCCTTGGTACAACCGATGGCTGTATGATGTTACTCTGCCCCGCTCAAACTACCATTACGAAGCCGAGGTCTTACTCGACTTCTTAAGCGTATTCGGCAACCAGCCCTCGTACCCGCTCGATTTTGCGCTGCCCGCTCACTCCCCAAGCGAGAGCGCTCGCGCTATCTACTATTTCCCCTTCGCGTCTGGAACCAATAAATCTGTTCCACAGGACGTATGGAAGGCGCTTATGTTACGCACTGCCTCACAGTTTCCTGATTATCAGCATATTTTGCTGGAAGGGGCCAACGAGAGTGAAAAAGGGGATTTCCTGCTCGCCGAGGCCTCGCAGCACGCCAACATTACGATCCAGCACAAACTTCCCCTGGAGGAGCTTACGCACACCATGGCCCAAGCAGATTTACTTGTTTGTGGCGATACGGGCGTAAGAAACCTGGCACTGGCCACGCACACGCCCACCTTAGGCATTTTTTATTCGACGCTGCCTTACCGCTATTGGCCCAGGTACGAGCCACAGCATACGTGTTTATTTAACCAGGATGGGCGCATCCCCGACGTTGATCAAATTCTCGAAGCGATGGCGTCGTTCGTCGAGCGCGCCTGTTCAGTAAATGCCTTGGCATAAGCACGGTAGCTCCCCCATAACACGGCAAGCCAGAAGGCATAAAACATGGCCCCGCTGTTATGGGATAAAAACGTCTGAGACAGCCCGAAGTCAATGTACGCGACCGGCAACAACGTACCCGCCAGCGCCAAGGCTCTTACCTCAAGATGTGGATGCTGCAAACCGGATGCAAACATTCGCATGGGCACCAGGTATAAAAAGAGCAACACAAATAGCCCTACCATGCCGCGCTTGGCAAAAGCATCAACAAATTCATTGTGGGCGTGGCCAAACTGCGTGGCGGCCATCGTGATATCGCCCTGCTGACCCAAGCGCACCATTTCTGCCTGGTAACCGGACTCCCCCCACCCAAGCAAGGGGCGCTCACGAATCAGTGATGACGCCCCGCGCCACATTTCAAAACGCAGGCCAAGCGATGTATCGCGCTCCGTCCCCGACACATACTGGTGAACATCGTTTATTCCCGCATGAACACGCTGCTGCACACCCGTTTGAGGCAACGCGTACATGGTGACGGCAATCGCCAATAACGCCCCGACGGCCGCCAGCTTGATACTCATACTCAGTTGACGCCCATAGCCGCGATATAGCACATAGCCCACCACCGGCAAGCCAATCCACCCGCCACGGCTTCCCGAAAGCAGTGATCCCAACATGCCAAGCAATGCACCTGCCAATAGCATGGTCACCCACATCGAACGATAACGCTGTACCATTGCCCAGCCCAGCCCCGCCAAGCACAACACGCCCATTAGCATACTCAAGTTGCCAAACTGAATAACGTGGAGATATCCCCCTGCGCGCTCAACGCCAATCACGGATTTCTGCCATAACGCCCAGCTACCCGCGCCCCCAGCACCTACCGCCATACCCGCCCAAAGGCACGCCTGCCGCGGAGGAAAACGTACTATCAAGAGCAATACGGGTATCGCTAATAAAAAGCGCATGGGTATATCAAACCCGCTGCTCCCCAAATCAACCACTGAAAGACCACCCACCACACAGCCATAGAGCGCTAACGCCAGGATCACCCAACGGTCCGAGGCGCCAAGCGAATAAGGAGCGCGCTTGAACAGTAGCGTCGCACTCGCCAGCAACAACAACGCCGCCCCGACCGAGTAACCCGTAGGCACCACAAGCGCCAGCGCACCCATTAAAAATACAGCAGCACTTGTAAACGTGCGCAACGGATCAGCGCCAGGCAGTGGAGAACTCAGCATAACGGGAAAACCTAACCAGTACAGGAAGCCACAAATAGTAGCATAACCGCCCCGTCGTCACTGAAATGGCACGTTCAATGCCAAGAGCAAGCTTTAGCCAGCGATAGGGTTGAATCCCCCCCCAGAGGCTCGGGCTTCTGCACGGGTCGTCAGGGCTGATTGACCGGTAGCGTGACGCGGATCGGTTTACCGTGCTGATCCGCCATTGCTTCAATCGCGGTTTTGAGCGTTTGTTTGGCTGGGGTGTCGCCATGAACAAGGCGTACTTCATGGGGCCAGCGGAGCATTTGCTTGATAAATTCCAGCAGGTCCGCCTGATCTGCATGAGCGAAATATCCACTAATGGTGGTCACACCAGCGCACATACCGCTTGCCCCAGCGCGATGAACAAGCGTAGAAAGAGGTGTGCCTAGCGTATCAAGTGCCATAAAACACTCTACCGATGTGATTGGACTTACACCGTATAGCGAAACAAAACAAACGTAAAACAAGACAAAGCAAACTTAGCCATAACGGCAAGAAAAAACTGCCCACCAAGGCTCAAGAGCCATGGCGGGCAATGACAAGCAACAAAAAGCGAGCAACCGCGTTACTGCGGGTAAACCTCAGCGGCGGTGAATGCGCTGCCTGCCTGGTCTTTCTCTGACAGTGCAAACTCTACCGGCAAAGTGGGCCACTGGATCGCCAGTTCCGGGTCATCAAAGCGGATACAGCGCTCAGATGCTGGATGGTAATAATCCGTAGTCTTGTACAAAAAATCAGCCGTTTCGGAAAGCACTACAAACGCATGACCAAAGCCTTCTGGCACCCACAGCTGGCGGCTGTTTTCAGCAGAAAGCTCAACGCCTACCCACTGGCCAAAGTGAGCCGAGTGTTTACGCAAATCGACCGCTACATCCCACACAGAGCCTTGCACCACGCGTACCAACTTACCTTGTGGCTGCTCTAACTGGTAATGGATGCCACGCAGTACCCCCTGACGGGAGCGCGAGTGGTTATCCTGCACAAATTCACGCGTGCAGCCCGTGGCCTCTTCAAACGCCTTCTGATTAAAGCTTTCCATAAAGAAGCCGCGTTCGTCGCCAAATACCTTGGGCGTTAATGCCACCACGCCGGGCAGCGAGGTCTCTTCAATCTGCATTACAGGCTCCCTTTGGCATCCAGCCGCGTCAACAGGTACTGACCATAGCCGGTTTTAGACAGTGCATTCGCGCTCTCACACAGTTGAGCATCACTCAGCCAGCCCTGCAGCCAGGCAATTTCTTCCAGGCAGGCTACCTTCAACCCTTGGCGGTGCTCAATGGTTTGTACGTACTGGCTGGCTTCCAGCAAGCTATCGTGGGTGCCGGTATCCAGCCATGCAAAGCCGCGCCCTAGGCGCTCAACACGTAGGTCGCCACGCTCAAGATACGCGTTATTGATGCTGGTAATTTCCAGTTCGCCGCGCTCTGAAGGTTTCACCTGTCGGGCAATGTCCACCACATCATTGTCGTAGAAGTAGAGGCCGGTAACGGCATAGGGCGACTTCGGCGTAGCAGGCTTTTCTTCAATGGAAACCGCCTTGCCATCATCATTAAACTCGACCACGCCAAAGCGCTCGGGGTCTTTTACTAAATAGCCAAACACCGTGGCGCCGCTTTGCTGCGCAGAAGCCCGTTTCAACTGGTCCGAAAAGTGCTGCCCGTGAAAGATATTATCGCCCAGCACCAAACAGACGGGTGCATCACCAATAAAATCTTCACCGATCAAAAACGCTTGCGCCAGGCCATCCGGGCTTGGCTGCACCGCGTACTCAAAACGTACGCCGAACGCGCTGCCATCGCCCAGCAGGTTTTCGTATTGAGGAAGATCTTCAGGCGTAGAGATAATCAGGATTTCCCGAATCCCGGCCAACATAAGTACCGAAATGGGATAGTAAATCATCGGCTTGTCATAAATAGGCAGTAGCTGCTTTGAAACACCGCGTGTAATTGGATGCAAGCGCGTACCGCTGCCTCCTGCCAAAATAATACCTTTACGTTGCATCGCTTTTTGCTCCTGGCTCATGGCTGCGCGGTTAACGCGAGCGGGCTATTTCTTCCACTGTCAGTGCCAGTTGGCTTTGCCAATCCGGCAGCTGTACTGCTAGCGCTTTTTCAAGTTTATCAACGGATAGCCGCGAGTTCAGCGGGCGCGCAGCGGGCGTCGGGTAATCCGTGGTTGGAATAGCCGAAACGCCGTCCGGCGCAATGGCCAACGGTAAACCGCACTGTTCTGCCATCTTAAAAATCTCACAGGCAAAGCCGTGCCAACTGGTTTCACCACGGGGCGCCAAATGGTATACCCCGCCTGCCAGGGTGGCACCTTCGCTTAGCAGCCTCGTTAGCGCCTGCTGCGTTATCAGCGCGATCAAACGCGCAGGCGTCGGCGCACCCACTTGGTCATTAATAATGCTTAACGCCGAACGCTCCGCTCCCAGGCGCAACATGGTGGCTAAAAAGCTTTTACCAAAGGCACTGTAGACCCAACTGGTACGAAAGATCAGGTGCTGGCAGCCGCTATTCGCTACCGCCTCATCACCGGCAAGCTTGGTCGCACCATAGACGTTGCACGGCCCGGTGGTGTCGCTCTCCTGCCAGGGCGCACTGCCTTGGCCGGTATATACATAATCAGAAGAGTAATGAATCAGCCATTTGGATTGCTGCTGGCAGTATTCAGCCAGTTGAGCGGGCAGCGCCGCGTTCAGGCGCTCAACCATTGCCTGGTCGGATTCAGCGTTATCCACCGCCGTATAGGCCGCCGCATTGATCACCACATCGGGCTGATGCTGCGTCAAGAAAGCACTTACCGCGCCCGCATCAGAAAGATCAAGCGCTGCTCGATCAGGGGCTAATACGTCGCCCACTGTGGCAAGTTGGCGGCGTAGCTCGAACCCCACCTGGCCGTTACCGCCGGTAATCAATACCTTCATACCGCATTCCTTTGTTAAATCTTGAATTTGATCACCGCATCAACCACTAACACAATGTTTACCAAGCCCCAAGGTCTGATGAACTGGGCTCCCAATATTTGCCCAGCCCTGGAGGCCTGATAAACAGGGTTCCCACAATGGTCGGCCAACCCTTGGAGGCCTGATAAACTGAGACCACAATACTTGCCCAGCCCCAAAGGTTTAATAAACATTGTGGGAGCAGGCTTCAGCCAGCGAATGGGGCTAGGCCCAACCCTGGGAGGCCTTTGGCCTCCTTCGCCGATGTGTCGGACCACCAATAAATTGGGCTCCCACAATGATTATCCAGCCTTGGAGCTTGAATTGGACTCCACAATGTTTACCCAGCCACAAGGCTTAATGAACTGATTCCAGCAATGTTTACCCCCCCCCCCCAAAGGTTTAACAAACATTGTAGGAGCAGGCTTCAGCCAGCGATGGGGTTGGGTCCAACCCCGAGAGGCCTTCGGCCTCCTTCGCCGATGTGTCGGACCACCAGTGGAACTGGGCTCCCACAATGATTATCCAGCCTTGGAGCTTGAATTGGACTCCACAATGTTTACTCAGCCCCGAGGCTTGATGAACTAACCCCAACAATGTTTACCCAGCCCCAAAGGTTTAATAAACATTGTAGGAGCAGGCTTCAGCCAGCGAATGGGGTTGCCCCAACCCCGGGAGGCCTTCGGCCTCCTTCGCCCAGTGGAACTGGGCTCCCACAATGATTATCCCGCCCTGGAGCTTGAATTGAACTCCACAATGATTATCCAGCCCCGAGGCTTGATGAACTAACCCCAACAATGTTTACCCAGCCCCGAGGCTTGATAAATCAAGCTCCCACAAGGTTAATCTGCCTCTCGGGCCAATGAGGTTGTGAAAGCAGTTCAGTCAGCGACCACAAAAGTAACACCCTTTACAAGCTACCCAACCGCTCGCCTTGATAGCTGCCGTCTTGCACGCGCTGCCACCATGTACGGTTATCAAGGTACCACTGCACGGTTTTACGCAGCCCGGTTTCAAAGGTTTCTTCCGGGCGCCAGCCAAGTTCGCGTTCGATTTTACTGGCATCAATCGCGTAACGCAGGTCGTGGCCTGGTCGGTCTTGTACGAAGGTGATCAAATCGCGGTAACGATGCTCAGCGGGCACCAGTTCCTGCAATAAATCACACAGCGTTTCGACCACCTCAAGGTTCGCCTTTTCGTTATGGCCACCGATGTTGTAGGTTTCGCCTACCATGCCCTCGGTCGCGACCTTTACCAGCGCACGGGCGTGGTCTTCTACGTACAGCCAATCACGCACCTGCTGGCCATTGCCATATACCGGCAACGGCTTGCCCGCCAGGGCGTTTAAAATCATCAACGGGATCAGTTTTTCAGGGAAGTGGTACGGCCCATAGTTATTGGAGCAGTTGGTTACCAGTACCGGCAGGCCGTAGGTACGGTGCCAAGCACGCACCAAGTGGTCCGAGCTTGCCTTGCTGGCGGAATAGGGTGAGCTGGGTGCATACGGGGTTTCTTCGGTGAAGAGGTCTTCCGGGCCTTCCAGGTCGCCATACACCTCGTCGGTCGAGATATGATGGAAACGAAACGCCGAGGCTTTTTCAGGCGCGCTTGTTTGCAAGCCTTTCCAGTAATGACGAGCCGCTTCCAACAGCGTGTAAGTGCCCACAATGTTGGTTTGAATAAACGCCGCTGGGCCATCTATAGAGCGGTCTACGTGCGACTCTGCCGCCAAGTGCATCACCACATCCGGCTGGTAGCGCTCGAAAATCGCCGCCATACGCGACGCATCACCAATATCGGCCTGTTCAAAGGCGTAGCGCTCGCTACCTTCAACACCCGCAAGCGACTCTAAATTACCTGCATACGTTAACGCATCGATATTGACTACGCTGTGATCAGTTGACGCCATCAAATAACGCACAACGGCAGAACCGATAAACCCTGCCCCACCGGTAATCAAGATGTTCATCGCAGCTCCCAAGCTGAGAATTAGCAAATAGCCCAATATAGCCCGCAGCACACCAGCAAAGGTGAAGCCGTTGCGAAACTATTGGTAATAAATAGGCGGCAAAGATACCAGAAAACGTCGTCTAGCTGCACAACCAACGCCCATGTAAGCGCCTGGCTAGCCTGTGTACTACCGCAATTGATCAGTAAAAAACGGCCCTCTTCATCAAAGGGGGCCGTTTTAACATCAGGCAAGGCATACCGGAAGATAGTGCTATACAAATGCCCAAAGTTCTGAAGTGCCTGCAAATAGCGCATCGTATTGTGGCTTGGTATAGTTCACGATAGTGTTTTCGATGCTGTTTTGGATGGCATTTATCTCACTTTGCGTTCCTCGGGCATCCAAAGCCTCAAGAGACTCATATCCTGCTTATTGAGCGGCGTTCAAATACACCTGGTTGGCTGTCTGCTCTGCACTCAAGAGCGTTTGAGAGTCGCTCGGCTTAAGTGTAAAGGAGAAGTCGGTGTAGTTAGTGTCTTTAAAACGCACATTAATAAACAGGCCATCGCGCGATGCCTCATTGAGCACAACCCCATGTTCATCGCCTGGCACAAACGCAAGTTCAGAGCTTGCCAACAGCCCCGTAATGAACAGTGCCTGGTCATTGGTTAGAGGTCCAACAGAGTCCACCACAATAACGCCTTCACTATTAGTCCCGACCACCGCACCATTCGTTACTGGAGCTTCAGGGGTCGGCGTTATATCAGCGGTTAATAACGAGCCGAACGATTAATTTAGCTTAATCAGATTACAAACGCTTGGGTCGCATGGCAATTTTTTCGGCATCGGTTGTCATGAGCCATGGATGTCAAACGTCATATAGGCGCAGTCGCCCTATCAAACAACTGCACGCTTGGCCCTGTTTGAAATAGTGCCTGCACGTAAGCGGTGCGGAAATTGTCGGACAGCGCCTGATTAAGCAAACGAGAAATATGCCCTGGAACGGAATGACAGATTATTAAAAGAAACACTAAAAATAATTAGCCATCAAAATCAAAGCTGAGATCGCCATCGTTTTCAAACAGCGAAGCCAGGCCTCCCGAAGTTGGCTCCCCCCTCTGCTCCGACACTATTTATCACGGCGCTCTGAGGCTAGCCCTGTGCGGCTGTGTGCCGTTAGTGCGGATTATTTGAGCATTTAACGTTGCCCAAGAGACCATTATTTAGCAGCTAAAAATAGAGCAGGCTCGACCCCAAAGCGGGCTGATAGTGCCTCGATATGGCGGCGTGTCAGGTCGCGTTTCCGATTAAGCACTTTTGAAACATAAGATTTGCTGCCGATTTCGGGAAGTTCGGCAGTGCCTAAGCCGTTCTGCTTCATTAGGAATTTCAGCATATCCACGCCATCCAGCGCCGCTATGGACTCGTTGAAGGCTGAGAACTCATGAGCGGTGTCCTCCCACTCCTCGATCACATCGGTAAGCCGCTCGATGAGAAAGTCATTATCCTCATTTTCCTCGTCTAGCAGCGTTTCCACCAGGGCCAGCGCTTCTTCGTACTCAGCGCGATTATGGATTCGTACGAGGAAAGGCGCCTCTTTAAATAGTTTGGCAGCGGGTTGGATAATAGCAATTGCATTCATTATCTCTTCTCCTGTGCGTATTTTTTGCACAGTTTGTTGTACTCGGCATGAGTCACCAGGTGCTTGGCAAACAACCGTTGTTTATCAAAGTCTATAAAGGCAATAAGCCTAAGATTGTTGCCCCCTATGTCAACCACCCACCATTTGTCCACGTATTTGAAGTTATCCAGGCTTGGGAACACGACTTTCATTTTTTCTGGGCTACTGAACCGGGATGACCTCAATACTTTGTAGGTTTTGTCTACTGCGGCAGCATCGTTTGGAAACTTGGCCATAGCATCAGCGAATGGCCCTCTTGATATAACTCTCATTGATCTGCCTGGCTGCCAGTTGATGTCATACTGGCAACCGGTGTCCTATTTGTCAACCAGCATTCTTTGTGTAGCGGCAAGAAGCATGTCACTTGGAAACAGGGGGCGAAGCTGATCACGCGTCACCTTTTTGCTGAACACCTTGTGTCCCTTGTCATCAATGGCATGTAGCTGAAAAACATGCTTGGCAAGATCGATACCCACAATGCTAATGTTATTCATGGATGGATCCTCTTTCACGATGCCGTCAGTGTTCTGCGCACATGAGATGAAGTGCTTCTTCATCCTGGCACAGAGGGACGGGTCCATCCCATTTCCCACAATGATTAGCAGGCCTTTTGAGGTTGAACCAACCTTGGTGGGGAAAAACCTTGCTACCCAGCGCCTGGCGGCGTGCCGATATCGCACTGGCTTTCGGTGGCGCTGCCACTCAGGTCTTTAACGGTCAAAATCAAAGCTTAAATCGTCATCGCCTTCCCCAAATACCGCGTTCAGGTCGAGAGTTTCCGGCACCGAGGTGTGTTCGGCGCGCTGCCTTAGCGCAGGCAACTGGTGGGTGCTAATCATCTGGGTATAAGCAATGGCCAGGGCGCCTTTCTTGCGCAGCGTGGCAAACGCCGCATCATCCAACTTTTGAAAGGCATGCTCATCGATGCGGTAAAGGTTGGGTACCGCAACGCCACCCACGGCGGGCAGTTTCCAGGGCGTTAGCAGCTTATGCGCTGCCAGGGCATCTACCGCTTGCTGGGTTTTTACAAGGTGTTTCTCCAGTTTGGTAAGAAACGCGAACACCTCGTTGACCGCTGGGGTTAGCCCGCGCCTTTCATCCAGCAGCGCTTCTTCAAAGCCCTGCTGGCCCGTGGCATCCAGCCAAGGGCTTTGCTGTTCAACCCCCAGCGCCCGCTGCGTGGACTTGGCACCCGGCGGGGTAATAATACGAAACGGCGGGGTACGCAGCCAAGCGGGAACATACCCCACTTCCCAGCCGTGCTCAGCGTTCAGGCAGTGGTTGGTGTCATTCGCCAGCCCCAACAGTGCTGAAAGCACAAACGATTCGCCTTGTTTTACAAACACCAGCGGCAGGCAGGCCGCCGCCTGGGCGGCTTCTGGGGCCACCACCGGCACCGTGGCTAGCGCCGCTGCGTGGCGGTAGTCGGTGTAGCGCCGCCAGCGCTGATGGGCAAGTTGCGGGCTTAACGGAAGACGTTGAGACATAAGCACGTAGCTCTATTAGGTGATTTTCGGAATGGAAAAAGCCCCAGTTTTAGGCCGGGGGCTTACTACTACGCTTCAGGACAAAGGGAAAGCCAACCTCCCCAACATCAAATGCCCAGGATTAGCCAACATCGGCGATGGGTAACTCTCCAACGCCCATCAGATCGACAGCCGTCGTGACCTCGTAACTTATGTCCATTTCGGCTGCCGTTACCATCAGATGGCCGGCGCTCATATCAGCATAGACCTCATCCAGCCCTCCCTCCTCATGATTGATCGCTGAAACCAAAAACTCCGCAACACCTGCTTCTGTATAACCAACCCGCGCATGAACCGAGATTTCAAACATCTCAAGGTTCGCACCTTCACCAAGCACTTCATTGAATGTCAACGTAAAGGCATACGCTTCTTCCAGCTCGTCTGCGAAGCTAATGTTAAAGGCTGCCGACCAAACCTCGTTAGTTTCAGGCGTGTCTAGATCGTACTCTGGGTCATAGTTCTCATGATCCTGAGCATCCGTTAGCGCTTGGGCAGCCAGGGCCTTGGCTTCGTCGTAATCTTCAGCTGTTGGTTCTAGCGCTGTATCGTAATCAGCATCATAGTCTTCATTAGCCCGTGCGCTAACGACTGCCTGTGCTGCCGCTTCCTTGTCTGCATCGTAATCAGGGTTAAGAACGGGACTTAAGCCACTTTCAACAACGTTGAATTTTGGTTTTGAGACATCATCGCCACCAGTGTTGTCGTTGCCACCGGTGTTGTCATCGCCGCCGGTGTTGTCATCGCCGCCGGTGTTGTCATCGCCGCCAGTGTTGTCATCGCCACCGGTGTTGTCGTCGCCACCGGTGTTGTCATCGCCACCGGTGTTGTCATCGCCACCGGTATTGTCATCGCCGCCGGTGTTGTCGTCGCCGCCGGTGTTGTCGTCGCCGCCGGTGTTGTCGTTGCCGCCAGTGTTGTCATCGCCGCCAGTGTTGTCGTTGCCGCCGGGAGTGCCACCGCCCTGACCGGTATCACCTGAATCTTCGTTGCTGTCGCCGTCGCCGTCTTCATCACTACCTGTGTCTTCGTCTTCACCGGTGTCTTCGTCTTCACCGGTGTCTTCATCTTCACCGGTGTCTTCATCTTCGTCGTCTAACTGGGCCTGCTCTTCCAGCTCGCGCAATTTCTGTTCTAAGGTTGCAGGGTCATCGGTAACGCCAGCAGTTACTTCTTTCAGCTCGCTTATATTGGTAGATGACAAGCCAAGCTCGATGGTGTGCTTAATGCCTGCCTCTACCTTGTTTTGAAAGGTTGCGGCGGCCTGAGCGAAATTTTCATCGGTCGTGGTTATCAGGAATTCGCCTGCCTCGACCAGAATTTCGCCGGGATGGCGGCCAGCGGCCAAGCTGTCATTAAAGAACGCAAAGGCTTCTGCATAGGCCGCGCTGCTTTCATCAATGCCAATGCCTGAAAGCACCAGATCAATCTTCTGCTTGTCGGTGGTCATGCCATCGAACTGGGCGTTAAAGGCATCCGTATTGGCCAAATTAACCGCTACTTGACCAAGACTTAACCCAGCGTCCAAATAACCCTCAAGCTCGGCTAAAAATGTAGCGCCGGGAGGTGCATCAAACATGATGGTGGTCAGTGCAACCAGGTGCTGCTTCTGTTCTGTCGTCGCCATTTCCTCTACCCCTTTAATTAACAAGCTAACAAGCATTGACACGCCAGACATCTGACTGGCGCCTGCTACATCACTATATCAACCATACCTAGTTTAGATTAGCTTTTAAAAAAATTGAATGGCGTTTAAACGCTACTATTATTCAAGAGCACGCCATGGTTTACACGCCCTTGAAAGCGCAAGGGACGTTTTCTCTATCAAGCACCCACCCATGGAGGGCAAGAGCGAGCGCTGGGGCTGGAGCCGCGCGCTGGTTTGCGTAGATTGATCGCGCCGTTTGCGCTTGTGTCATGGGGGTAAGAGGAGGGCTTTCTTCGTACAGGGAGACGGTCACCCGAACACGCCACCGTTGAGCGGGTTTCACCGGCTATTGACCACGCCTACCACGTTGACCAAAAAAAGGATGCGCAGGGCATCCTTTTTATCACCGGTTGGCGTAAGCCACGCGGTTAGTGCTTGGTCGACTCGGGTAATTCAGTTTTCAGCGCATTGGCATAAGCCGTGCGTGCTGTTTGAGCAATCGCTAACTGATGGTTTAAGCGCTGAATTTCCTGATCCGTTACCCGTAAATTAATGACCTGATTGCGTGCGTTTTCAGATAAATCAGCAACGTTATATTCATTGCCGTCAATTGTAACTGTCTGTGCTTTTTCCTGTGCCATGAAAGGCTCCTTGGAGTCACCAAAAAAGAAGCGGTATTATTACAGGTGTCACCTCAAATGTCGAAGCCGCGCCTTTATTTTGCCGCCGGCTACGCGGCGGGCCTTGCGGTGAGTGCTTGTAATAAGCCGGCAATGTCGGCTGCTTCTGGCAGTTTTTGCGATGCCCGGTTGGGGTGGCGAACGGCAAATTGTTTCAGTGTGCTGGCAGGCAATGCGTCTTTCAACTGGGCCACTTTAAAGCGCCAGGCCAGCTGCACCGGTGCGGCTTGTGCGCCTTTTTCTACTACGCCATCCCCCTTTTCATTCCCCGCCACACCATACTGCTTTTCATCCCCCGCCACACCATACTCCACGGCGCCACACCCCACCACGCCGTACCCTTTAACATAAACGAACAGGCGGTCGCCTGGTTGGTAGTCGCGGGCGGCGTTCAGGCTCAGTTCAAGCGTTGGCGCTTTCACGGGCCAACGGGCTTGTGCCCACTCTTGTGGCACGCTGTGCCAGTAATAGCGCGGCGCTGGCCGTGGTTGTTCGGGCAAGCTTTTGAGCAACTGTTGGTGGCACGCTGTGCGTGCCGCCGAATATAAGGCCAACCGCTGGCGTAGCTGCGCAATATGTTGGTCGACGCGATTGAGGTTCACAAGGCTTTCTCGCGCTCGCACACTCAACGCCCACGTGGGGTATCGACGGCCTCCTATTACGACGCTTTTGGGTAATTCAGACATCAAATTGCGCTCACATCGCCATCAATAGGGTGCCGTATTCTACTCAATTCGGGTCTTTGGGTAAAAGTTGTTTTGCGCGTACCGGTATTGTGCACGTTGTTAACCGTTACGTGCCTTAGCACGCCCACTAAAAAGGGCTCTAACGAGCCCTTGTGCGAACATAAAACCTGATGACGCTTAGCTGTCAAAGTCGAAAGAGAAGTCGTCATCGCCTTCTTCAAACAGCTCATCTAACGACATGGGCGGTTCTCCAGAGTCGCCAACTTGCCCAGAGGCTTTTTTAGCTAGCAAACCATCTTGCAAATTGGTAAGCGAGCAAAGATGCGCTTCAATTAAATCAAGCGCCCCCGTTTTATTGAGTGCCGCCAATGTTTCTCCGGTGCTCTCACGGAAAGCGGCTAGATCAATTATACGAAAACCTTGCAGACCTTTGTCTTCACCATTTTTAACTTTAATATGAAGGCTTTGCTTGACTAGCAACCCAGCATCTTCAATTTGTTTAACTAATTGAGTTGTTCGTTGACTATCTTTTTGCAGATTAATCAACACTTTCTGTACTTCTTTAAGTAACTGGCTTGGCTGCCCTTCCTCAAATAGTGGCTGACCAGCATCTGCTATTAGCTGGGGTGCGCTACGATCAACCATTACTGAAAATTTTTGTTGCCCATCATCGCTTTTCGTAGATGCCGCTACAAAGGGATAACGCCGAATATGCGCCGGCACATACCGGCCCCACCATGAGCCATTGTTACCTAAATAGGCGTTAACACCTTTTTGAAAGCCAAGAATGGCAAGGGGTAAACCTGCCTCCATAGGAAAAACGAGCGTATATTCTCGAGCCACTTGCCAAGCTTCGCCTGAAAATACGGGCACGAGCATTTCATTGGCAGCATGAGAATAGTCAGGCTCACGAGCCAGCCCTAACGTTGCATGATGCTCAGAATTCAGCGCTTCAGGTTGCTTAAACATTGCCGACTCCTTTTAAAACTAAAAAGAAAAAAGCCACCCCAATGGGGTGGCTTTAGGGGCTAAATATTTACAGCATGATACTGCAAAGTAAAGCCTTACGCGAAGTTGAAGTTCTGCTCAACAACATCAGTTGCAGTAATGCCAGTCAGGACAATCTCCCAAGATACTTGACCGTCATCGTTCTGCGCTTCGCTAACGATACGAGTGTCAGTACCGTCTTGAATAATATCCAAACCAGCATAGCCAGTGATACCAAGATCGCTGATATCTAGAACGGTAGCGTTATTAGTATTTACATCAAGAGTACCATTACCGAAGACTTTTGCGTTGTCAATCGTCCAAGTAGATACATCCGCATCATTACCTTTCTCACCAGTAAACTGGAAGATTGAGTTATGGGCAGTATCAATAGCATCTTCGTTAGATAGCGTTACTTTTGCAGAGTTTTCACTCATTACGAAAGTAACGTCGGTCTCATCAGCATCAACGATTGCACCTTGCTGCATTGTCAGCGTAACTTCACCAGCGTATTCAGAAACATCAATACGCGTCAGTGAGTTAGGCAGCTCAGTAGCAGTCAGATCCAGCGAGTCATAAACACCGTTGCTATTAACGCCACCTTGATCACCACCGGTGATGTTCAGTGTACGTGCATCAACGTCCAGCCCGAGGGTAAGATCACGTGCGTCGCCGGTAGCCGCAGCAGCATCAGCTGCGTGTGCAACGTCAATGTTGATTGCGCGGTAGTCATCGATGTCGAAGCTGTGAGTCTGACCTGTGGCCAGCACGCTCAGCAGGTTGACATCGATAGAAGCGGCCGGATCAGTACCTGCGCCTGCATCATCAGCTGCATCCAGCTCGATGAGGCCAGTTTGCGTCTGACCATTGACAACTTCACCATCTGCATCAAGGTTTGCGTCACCCAGGTTTACGACAGCGCCGTTACCCAAGTTAATCAGCTCGAATGCACCAACACTAGCAAGGTTGAACTCGGAAATAGCAACGCTAGAGGCGTTGAACGTTCCAGAAGCTGCTGTGTCAACTTGCAGGTCACCGAACATGGTGCCAGCAACAGAACCAAACTGAACGGCTTCGAAACCAGTGGCGTTCAGAGCGTTATTAGCGCCCATTGCACCGTGAAGCATCAGGGTGTCTTCTTCACCAGCAGTACCGGAAATGGTGTCAGTACCGTTACCAGTAATCTGGTTAAGCAGAGCGCCATTCAGGGCCAGGTTCAGGTTACCTGTCAGTGCAGAGCCATCGATGCTAAGCGCAGACTGAGCAGTACCCGGCAGGGTAGCCATGTTCTCAACGTTAATAGTCAGTTCTTGTGAGCCAACCAGATTAAGCGTGTTGACAGCAGCAGCATTCAGGTTAGCAATGGCGTTAGCAACAGAACGATCACCGCTTGAATCGATTGTCAGGTTACGTACTTCGCTTGCAGTGCCATCTAGCTGGGCATTGCTGTCTACCGTCAGGTTGTTAACCGACAAAACGCCGTCGGTGCGAACACCGTTGGTGCTGTTGGCCAAACGAGCGGTGTTTTCCAGAGTAACCGTGCGATCAGTACCTTGATCGTTGGTCAATTGGATAGTACCAAAGAGTTGATCAGCAGTGCTGTTGTTGCCAAGTGTCTGATTTTTACCCGATACGGTAACAGACTGGTCAGCCGCCATATTGATCAGTGTAGTATCGTCGCCTTCTGTAGGACGAACGGTGCTAAGCGCATCACCTGTTGCAGGAGTTACAGCTGCCGGGTTGTTGCCATCAGTTGCTACAACTACATCTTCAACACCAGCCATGCTAGTGAAGTTGTGCGTAGTGTTATCAACATTCCACTGACGCGTAGTAGCTGTATCAGTAAAGCCAGTACCTTCAACTTCGTAAGTCTGGAAGTTAGCAAACTCAGCGAACGTGTTGTTGGCGTTAGTACCATGAGACTGAGAAACAACGATGCTGTTCTCGCCTTCGCCACCGTCAACAGTAACGGCACGAACAACCGGCACGTTGATTACCAGACGGTCGTTGCCAGCACCCATATCAACATTCATTGCGAAATCTTGATCGCCGGATAGCGCTTGATTAGCACGAATATTGAAGAGATCGTCGCCTGTACCAGCAGTGTAGTTGAACTCAACTGTGTCTGTTGCGGAGTCAAGGTAGCGCGTGATGCTGTCGTTGTTCAGTTCGATACCAACGTTCAGGTCGCCCTGGAAACCATCAGCATTAACTTCGCGAACGTTAATCAGACCGGTGTTAGCAGCACGGCCGTCAAGCGTATCAGTACGAGCGCCTACTTGCAGGTCACCGTTGGCACCAATGTTTACCAGGTTAACGACTTGCAGGTACTCATTGGGTACCAGGCCGTTAAACTCAGCGCCATTGATAGAAGACATGCCTTGCAGATGGCTGTCACGGTCAACTTCTACGTTGAACACTTCAACACCGCGGCCACCAGAGTTGGCGCCGATGTTCAGGAAGCCACCCATGGAACCACCACCAGCGCCATCAAGGATAACGTCAGTTTCAGTCGGGCCTTCTTCTTCCAAGCGACCTACTTCAACGCGGTTACGCACGTCGATGTCGGCAGCCGCACCGAAGATCAGCGCTTCGCCGTCAACGATTTCAAACGGACGACCTTGCGCATCGTCAATGACGAACTGGCCGTTACCATTATTAGAAACGGTCAGGCCTTCCAGATTTTGCGCTTCAAGTTCAGCGGCAATCGCGGTTTCCAGCTCATCCCATGTATTAGCAGCAGAGATAGCTTCGCTTTGCAGAGTTACTGCTTCGCCGCCAACAGTGAAGTTAATTTCACGTACGGTGATGTTTTGCAGTTCTTCAGCGGTCAGAACCTGGTCGCCGTCGATTTGCTGAATAACAAGGCTCAGCTCGGAGTCAGAGCTAACATCGCCTTCCAGGTACAGCGGATTGAAGTAAGCATTCAAACTAACGTAAGGGTCAGTTTCACGCATACCGAACGTGGTGTCTTGAGTCGCGGTGCGAATATCTTCGATGCGGATGTTGGCACGACTGTTATCAGACCACCACTGCTCAACGCCCGCCATTTTTTCAGCGTCGATGGTTGCTTGTTTTGTGCTGTTATTAGCACCTTCATCGTTGTCAAGATTGTTAGCCTGCGCGCGCAGGAAGACATTCTGGATATTGGTGGTTTCGGCAGAAATAGCAACGCCTTGGCCGTTATCCTGAATAGTACCGGTCGCGATCAGGTCAGCACGCAGGGTGTTGGTGCTGTTTTCGCCGCCGTCTAAACGGTCGCCGGTTTCAAAGGTGTTAGCCAATGCACCAGAGCCGGTTTCGTTCTGGGTAACCGGTGCTTCAAACAGGGTGTCAACGCCATTGCCACCGGCATTTTCGCCAGTGAAGTTGTCAGCACGCTGTGTCAGCAGGAAGTAGTCGTTGCCGTTGCCATCAGACGGGTTGCCGTCTTCATCGATAGCTTGCTTAGCCGCTTCTACGGTTGCCGGGTCGGCGGTTACATTGCCGATAACGCCTTGCAGTTCCGCCAGGCTGTCGCCGTTTTGCTGACGGTCAACACTGAAGTAAGTCGCTACGTCAACCTTGTTGTTCAGCTGTGCTTGAACGTCGGTAAACTCTTCAGCGATGTCGTCACCCAGCAGGTACTCAAGGGATTCAACGATCAGTTGTGTTTCAGATGCACCTTGTGCAACACGTGCGTCAAAGTGAGCCTTCGCAGACGTGTACGCATCGGTACCGGCCTGGATACCCAGGTTAGCCAGAACTTTGTCGATACGGCCGTCAAGCGTTTCTACACCGTCAAACTGGCTCTGGTACTGGCTAGTGCTTGCCAGTGCATCTGCAAGGCCGTGATAGGACTGGCCGTTGTTTTCAAAGATGTTGGCAAAATCAGACAAATTCTGAGCGCCAGGTGCAGCATCGAACATGCCAACGGTCAAGGCAATGATGTTCGACTGCTGTTGTGAGGTAATAGCCATTTAGGTACAACTCCTTGCTTATGCGTGACAACGTTGTCGTTTGAGCCGAAGAATCAGACCCCTACGTACTCTTAACAGGATGAAACAGTCAGGCCATATCGTCAATTGGGCCTCGCGACGTCTCCCATCAACACAAACCGTATGGATAGACTGATGATGCTCCAAGTTAACGCTAAGAAGTATAGGCCCAATTCTGCCACTCAGGACGCAATATGCCTCCCTTCTTGAAACGATGCAACCTTAACGCGCTTATTTACCTATTCTTCAATGGTATAAACGTCGCCCAAAGAAAATTTTTTTTAATTAAAATCAATTATTTAACCCATAAAAAATAAAAAAACAGTGTTCTAACTCAAGTTCAACTCCGACCACCAAAAAGGGCTGCAAAGCGCCTTATTACAGCAGGTTACGCCTCAAAATGAGGTCTTTCCCTTGCCCCACCCAATCACTAGCCGGAGGAAATACCCAAGCAAGATGCATCTTACCAGGTGAGCAGGTAAGATGCGCCTCGACTTATATAGAGGGGTGGTTCGTGTTTGCGCATCGATACTTACTATGGCAGTTCATTAAGCGTGATATTGCGACCCGTTACCGCGGTTCCATGCTGGGTATTGGCTGGGCGCTGTTAAGCCCGCTATTAATGCTGGGGGTGTTCACCCTGGTGTTTCACGGAATGTTTGAGCTGCGCTGGCCGGTGTCGGCGGCGGGCGTGGCCCAGGTCGACTTTGCCTTGCAGGTATTTGTGGGCCTGCTGCTGTTTTCATTTTTTGCTGAAGTTTCAAGCCGTTCGCCGCTGCTGGTGGTGGGCCAGCCTAACCTGGTAACCAAGGTGGTGTTTCCGCTGCCGGTGTTAAGCGTGGCGGCGGTGTGTTCGGCGGGGTTTCAAATGCTGATGGGCGCGCTGCTGCTGCTGCTTTTTGCAGCCATTTTGGTAGCGCCGCAGCCAAGCTGGCTGGCGCTGCCGTTTATTTTGCTGCCGCTGTTTCTGTTTTTACTGGCGTTTTCATGGTTTTTAGCCGCGCTGGGCGTTTACCTGCGCGATGTTAGCCAGATGATGGCCATGTTTACCACCTTGATGATGTTTCTTTCACCGGTGTTTTACCCACTAAGCAATGTGCCTGAAAGGTGGCAGCCACTCTATTTACTTAACCCCCTAACACGCGCCTTAACGGACACCCGCGCCGCCCTATTTGAAGGGGCGTGGC
Source organism: Halomonas sp. AOP7-E1-9 (assembly GCF_052376035.1). NCBI lineage: Bacteria > Pseudomonadati > Pseudomonadota > Gammaproteobacteria > Oceanospirillales > Halomonadaceae > Halomonas > Halomonas sp. AOP7-E1-9. The sequence continues at coordinate 123,854 of NZ_JBQSVC010000006.1, read as the reverse complement.
CTTCCTGGGGGGTGTGGCTGGGTTCCATGCTGGCGGCGGTTGTGTGTTGTGGGTTGGCCTGGGCGTGGTTTGCACGGTTACGCAAGGGGTTTGCTGATGTGCTCTAACAACGCGGTTATTGCGTTACACCAGGTGGCCAAGCGCTACCGTATCTTTGAACGCCCGGTAGACCGCTTACTTACCCTGCTGCCCGGCTGCGAGCGGTTTGCCCGCCAGCGGTTTTTTAACGGTTTGCAGCCGCTGGATTTATCTATTACCCCAGGCGAGGTAGTGGGCGTGGTGGGCCGCAACGGGGCAGGTAAAAGCACTCTGCTTCAGCTTATTTGCCAAACCCTGCCGACCACTGAAGGCCAGCTTGAGGTCAACGGTAAAATTTCTGCCTTATTAGAGCTAGGCGCAGGCTTCAATCCGGATTTCACGGGCCGGGAGAACGTTTACCTGAGCGCCTCCATTATCGGCATGAGCAAGAAGGAAACGCTCACCCGGATGGATGATATTATTGCCTTTGCGGATATTGGCGAGTTTATCGACCAGCCCGTCAAGACTTACTCCAGCGGCATGTTTGTGCGCCTGGCATTTGCGGTGGCTACCTCGGTCGACCCGGATATTTTAGTGGTCGATGAAGCGCTTTCCGTAGGCGATGGGGCATTTGCGCGCAAGTCGTTTGAACGCATTATGGCCATGAAAGAGGCGGGTAAAACCATTCTGTTCTGTTCGCATTCGCTGTATCAGGTGGAGGCGATTTGCTCGCGGGTGCTGTGGATCGAAGCGGGTACGCTAATGGGCGATGGCGAACCCGACGAGATCATCCCCCAGTACCAGCGTTTTTTGGATACTGGGCTGCTGCCCCATGAACACCCGGACTACCAAGGCACGCGTGTAGGGGCGTTTGCAGACAACCAGGTATCGAGCGTTGCTGATACTGACCCTGGCGACACCCAACATACCGCCAATGCGGGCCCTGAAGGCTATGCGCGCTTAACCACCACCACCGTAACGGTGGATGGCGAAACTGGGCGCGAGCTGGATGCACTAAGCGGGCATTCCACCTTGAGTGTGGCCGTGGCCTTTACCTCTGACCCGGCGCTGCCCTGCCCCACCGTGGCGGTCACCCTTAGCAACCGAGACGGCCAGATTATTACCAGCGCCGCCACCTGGGAAGACAACGTGCCCTTAGCGCGCAATGCCCAGGGCGAAGGCGTGGCGCACCTGGTGATTGACAACCTGCCGCTGTTAAAGGGCCGCTACCAGGTGGGCGCTTATGTGTTCTGCGAGCAGGGGATTCACAGCTACGGCTGGGTAGACCCGGTGGCGACACTTCGCGTTACCCAAACCGGCGTTGCAAAAGGCGTGTGCCGCCTGCCTCACCGCTGGGAGGCGAAAGCCCCATGAGCAGCGCCACACGCGTAACGCTTCGCTGGGCAGAAGCCGCCGACCAGCCTGCCCTGCTGGCCCTGTTTGAGCGCGCCTTTGGGGCCAGCATGGCGCCTGAACTGTGGGCATGGAAGTACCCGGAAGGTGCGAAACAAAGCCTGCTAGCCGAACAAAACGGTGTGGTGGTTGCCCACTATGGCGGGCAGCCACGGGCCATGCAGGGGGTGGGGCAGGCGCTTAACTGCCTGCAAATTAGCGACATTATGGTCGACCCTAAAGCGCGGGGCGTGCTTACCCGCCACGGTGTATTTGCGCAAATTGCCGAACACTTTACCGACCAGGCCACACGCCCCAACGGCCCCTACGATTTTGTGTATGGGTTTCCCGCGCCCCGTGCCAGCAAGTTAGGCGAAACGTTAGGGCTTTATGCGCCACTGGACCAGCTTGTTCAGCTAAGCTGGCCCACCACCGAGCCGACACGTACCGCCCGATCCGTTCAGCCCCTGCCCGTAGGGGAATTGGCAGCGCTGAGCGATGACCTATGGGCGCATCAGCAGGCACTTGCCCAAACATGCCTGTTAACCGTGCGTGACCAAACGTGGATTGAGAAACGCTACGTCCGACACCCGCTGCATGACTATTCGGCGCTGGTGGTACGTTCACGCTGGCGGCGCCGCCCCGAAGCGGCACTGGTGTACCGAGTGCACGAGGACGCCGTGGAAATTATGGATATACTGGGCAAGCCAAGCGCCTATGCCGCGCTAGTGTCAGGCGTTTGCCAGCAAGCTGCCTGCCTGAAAAAGGCCACGGCATTTGCCTGGGTGACCCCGGCAGTTGAGCCTTTTTTGCCCGCTGCCGCCCAACGAGAAACGCTTTTGCCCGTGAATATTGCAGGACCGGATAAGGTGGCGTGGCAAGCGCGCTTCCAAGGGTGTGGCTTTATGACCGCAGGCGATACCGACTATCGTTAAGCGGCCCTCTATATATTAAGCGCCTCGTGTGGCAATAAAATATTCAAGATACGTTAGGACACCAGCAATGTGCCAGAATGACAGAGACACGTTGATTCTGACAGGTACTTACATTGTGGCTTAACGTTCATATAATTTATCGTTTTAACCGCGTTTGCCGTGTTAACGATGTTAACGAATAGCGATTTTTTCATGGAACGATTTTTTTCACCCGTGGCGACGGCACTACCTTCCGTTTCGCGCGTTCTGGTATTGGCGCCTCACGCCGATGATGAGGTGTTTGGCTGCGGCGGGCTACTTACGCAGTTGGCCGCGCAGCGGGCAGATATTCAGGTGGTGGTGATTACCCAGCCCGAGGACTCGGCGCTGGCAAGCGTCCGCAAGGCGGAGTCTAACGCCGCTGCCGCACTGCTGGGCTACCCCGCGCCACAGTGGTGGGACTTTGCCGACGGCGCCCTGCACTCTGCCCATCAAGCGCTTCAAGCACGCTTAGTGGCACTGTTTAACGACACGATGCCAGATGCCGTGCTGGTACCCAGCCCCTGGGAAATGCACCGCGACCATCGCGCCCTGTGCGATGCCGCGCTGGCGGCCTGCGAGCAGAGCGCCTTGGCCACGGATGAGCATAACTGCCAGTTGGGCTTTTATGAAATTGGCCAGCCGTTAACACCCAATCAGTTGGTGGATATTACGCCGGTGCTGGCGCTTAAAGAGCAGGCAATGGCGTGCTTTGTTTCTCAGCACACCCTTCAAGATTACAGCCGCCATATCAGCGCGCTTAACGCTTACCGCAGCTACACTCTGCCCAAGGCCACGCTCGCAGCGGAAGCATTTTTATGGGTGCCCGTGGCAGAGCTTGCACTGTTTCGTGCTCATATCGACCCACAGCGCTTATCCGGTGTCACCTGGAATGCTGAAAAAGAGATCATGGCATTTCGTGATGAGCAAGTGCGGCTTGAAAAGATGCTGGCCAATGAGCGGGCGGCCGTTGCAAATGAATACCGCTTAGCCTACGAGCGGCAGTTGGATGCCCGGCAGGCAGAGCTTGATGGGATATATCGTTCGCGCTCTTGGCGCATTACCCGTCCACTGCGTGGCGTAACGGCCTTGTTACATAACCCCAAAGCCAGTGCCCGCCGCCTGCTAAACTTACTTCCTGCCCCTGTTAAGCAACGCTTGCGCGGAGCGTTCCAGCGCGTGGAGCAGTGGGCTTATCGGCTGTCTATTTCCAGTAGCCACACCACGCTGCGCCAGGAAATGATGGACCGCCGTCTTGCCCTACTGGCCCAAGGCACGCCCGGCTGGGTAGGCAAGCAGGCGCCAGAAGGCGAACCGGCTAGCTGGCCGCTGGTGTCGCTTTCCGTGGTAACGTACAGCAGCGCCGAGTGGCTGCCCGCCCTACTTGAGAGTATTGTCGCGCAGGATTACCCGCTTGAGCGCTTGGAGCTGCTGTTTGTCGATAACGGCTCCACCGATCAGACGCTGGCAATTCTTGACGATTTTAAACGCCAGCATGGCGACCAGTTTGCGCAATGCGCGGTGCATGAGCTGCCCAACCCAGGCTTTGGGGCGGCGCATAACCATGCGTTCCACCAAAGTCTTGGCGATTTCTTTTTAGTCACCAACCCGGACCTTGAGTTTGAGTCACACACGCTTGCTCGTGTGGTTGCAATGGCGATTCATGATAGCGCCGATACGGCCTCTTGGGAGGTTCGCCAGGCACCCTTTGAGCACCCGAAGCACTACGACCCGGTTAGCTTTGAAACGGCCTGGTCCTCCCATGCGTGTATTTTGATTCGTCGAACGGCCTTTGCCGCGCTGGGCGGCTATGATGAGCGGATTTTCCTTTACGGTGAGGACGTGGAGTTCTCTTTCCGCTGCCGCGAGGCGGGCTGGCAACTGCGCTACTGCCCTTGGGCGTGGGTGCTGCACCATACCTATGAAGAGGCCCACCAGGTGAAACCCGCCCAGTATGTGGGCAGCACCGTAGCGAACCTGTTTTTGCGCTTACGCTACGGTTCGCGGCGCGACGTTTTTAGCGGCGTACTGCTGATAGGCGCCAGCCTGCTGCGCAGCCCCTTTCCTAAGGCACGCAAGCGCTTACTTTCAGCTTACTTCAAACTGCTTAAACAGGCGCCAGGGCTGCTGCGCGAGAACCGCCGTCACCCCGGCCAGAGCGTGGGGGTGTTTCGCGGTCTGGACTATGAATTTACCCGCCACGGTGCATTTGTAGAAGCTCCGTTGGTAGCGGCGGATCAGGCACCGCTGGTCACGGTGATTACCCGCACCTATCAGGGCCGTGAGTGGTTGCTGCAACAGGCCGGTATTAGCGTGTTGCAGCAAAGCTGGCCCAATATGGAGTGGGTGGTGGTTGAAGATGGCGGCGAGCAGTGCCGAGCAACCGTGGATGCCTTGGCCGCTGCCAGCCCGGTGCCAGTTCGCTACTATCATCAGCCCAAGCAAGGGCGTAGCGCTGCGGGCAATTTAGGCTTGCGTATGGCATCCGGGCGCTGGTGCGTCTTTTTGGATGACGATGACCTGCTGTTTGCCGACCATATCGAAACCCTGGCGGGAACGCTGCATAACGACCATACGCTAAACGCCGCCTACGCCTTGAGTTGGGATATACAGTGTGAGGTTGACCCCGATACACCATCCATCAAGGAGGTCGCCTATGTGCAGCACGCAGCGCACCAGCAACCGTTTTGCCACAAGGAGCTAAGCTGGCGCAATTTTATTCCGATTCAGGCTATCGCATTTGAACGCCGCTTGTTTGAGCAGTGGGGCGGCTTTAATGAACTGTTTGACCATTTAGAGGATTGGGATTTATGGCGCCGATACGCCGACGGCGCGCATTTTGCGCTGGTGCCCAAAACCACCTCACTGTATCGCACACCCTTGATCGAGAAGGTGTCGGCAGCACGCCAAGCACTGCTGGATGCAGCCTACCATGAGGTAAAAGGCGCCACCGACCGTGAGCTTGCCGACCGTAATACTCACCCGGCGCTGCGTGAATAATGGAAAGTGTAATCCTTCAACCTTCGCTGGCGGTATGTGTGCCTACCTTAAACGCCGGGGCGCTGTGGCCCAAGTGGCTTGAGTGCTTCAGCAAAGCGTTTGGTGACACACCGCTGCTAGTCGTGGACTCTTCATCCAGCGACCAAACGGCGGCGTTAGCACGTGATGCCGGTGCCGAGGTGGTACAGATAGCACGGGGCGATTTTGACCACGGCGCCACCCGCGACTGGGCGCTGCGTCACTTAACCCAAGATGTTGTCGTATTTTTAACCCAGGACGCGCTGCCTGTGGATACCACAAGCCTCACGGCCCTGCGCACTGCGTTCAGTGACACCAACGTGGCGGCTGCGTTTGGCCGCCAACTGCCCCACCGCGATGCAACGCCCATAGCCGCCCATGCACGGTTATTTAACTATCCGGCGGTGTCCCGTGTGGTCAGCAAGCAGGATATTCCACGGCTAGGCATTAAAACGGCGTTTTTATCTAATTCTTTTGCGGCTTATCGTCGCCAGGCGCTGCTTGCAGCGGGCGGCTTCCCCCACGGCACTATCTTGAGCGAGGATATGTTGGCGGGTGCGCGGCTCTTACAGGCTGACTGGAAGCTGGCTTACTGCGCCGATGCCCGGGTGTTTCATTCGCATAACTACTCCTTGCTGGAGGAGTTTCGCCGCTACTTTGATATTGGGGTGTTTCATCAGCAGGAGCGCTGGCTGATCGATTGGCTTGGCCGGGCGGAGGGGGAAGGCGCCCGTTTTGTGACTTCTGAAACGCGCTATTTGCTGCGCCATGCACCTTGGTGCTTGCCCGAGGCCGCGCTGCGCACCTTGCTCAAATACGCGGGATACCGGCTGGGCCAGGCGCATCATCACTTGCCGAACAACATGAAGCGGCGCTGCTCCATGAACAGGCGCTTTTGGTAATGCCTCCTTTTCACGCTAGCGGATAACGAGGGCCCCTTTATGCCGACCGTTTTTCTTTCTGTGGTAAAGCAACGGATCGACACGCTGCAACTTACGGCTCCAGGCATCGCTTGGCTATATCTTTTAGTCGTACTGGTTTACGCCTACCCGGCGATCCTTCCCAGCTTTAACAGCGACGATATTATTCAAGTACAAACCATTTCACAGGATACGCGCACGTTTATTGCTCAAGGGCGCTGGGGCTATTTTGTAGTGTTTGAGTGGTTTCAGAACACTAACCCCGGCGGGCTGTTTTACTCTGCCGTTGGCTGCGCGTTACTGCTGTTAAGCAGCTGGTTCGCAGCGCGCATTATTGGCTTTCATCAACCAGCGGCGGTTTATGCGTTTATGTTGGTGAGCTGCGTGTCTATCTACTATGGCATGTTGTTTGACTTTTCAAGCACGCGCGTTGCCTACCCTTTAGCCAATGTGTGCGCGCTGGGCGGGCTTTATGCCATTTATCAGCGACGTTACATACTAGGTATGGTGGCGCTGATACTGGCGCCTTCGCTTTATCCTGCTGCGGCTCAGGTGGCGGGGGTTATTCTACTGTGCCTGCTTTTTATGGGCATTGTGACACAGCAGCACCGCGCAGCATTTAAGCACTTTTTCATCGGCACTGCTGCGCTGTTAGCCGCCCTTGCGCTGTACTACATCATTACGGCTATCAGCTATCGCTTTATCGGCATTGAGGCCAGTAGCCGTATGTCAGTGTCGCCGCTGGCGTTTATGCATAATGCGCAGATCATCAAGTCGCTATTTGTTGAACACTCGATAGCCTTTGTATCGTTTTTTAACCCGACGGTGTATGACAATTTTTCAATCTACATTAGCTTACGCTGGTTACTACCGCTGCTGGGGATGTTTGGGCTATTTGTGCTTACCTGCGTGGCGCTGCCTAACCAGCGCTTAAGCCCAGCACTGGCCTGTTTATTGCCACTGTTGGTGGTGGTATCGCTGTTTGCGCCCTTTGCGCTTGCCTTCGCCGGGTCCAACACGCCTTTTCCGCCCCGTTCACTGATTGGCCTGGCATCGCTGCACGCGTTTTGGGTGGCATTTGTCATTGAGCGCGTGTGCCGCCATACCCAGCCGTGGCGCTTGGCCAACTACGTGCTGCCCGGTGCGCTTTTATGCGCGGCGCTGTTTGTGTTTGACAGTGCCAGCCAGCTCAATAAATTTGCGTTTGATAAGTATCTGGCTACCCAGGCCGATTTTTTAGCCACCAACCGCATTATCAGCCGCATTGAGCTAACTGCTGCTAACCTTGGCGAGCCGCTTGGGCAGCCCCAACCGCTGGTGGTGTTGTATGAGACGCCCCTGCCTGCTTCGCCTACCGGCGATGCGGGTACGGCACGCTTTGCCCCTTGGTCGCGCGAGTGGATTTTCCGCTTGGCGGACCCACGCTATATTCCGGTGTACGGTGAGCGCCGCGAGGCCGCACTGGAGGCCGCAAAAGGCCGGGCCGACTGGCCTGCCGAGGAGTCAGTCTTTTTTGTTGATGGCGTCGCCGTTGTTATCATCAATCAGACATCCGCATCGCTATGAGAGGCCTGCTTTCCTACTCACAGTGGCTTGCTACGTTTAAGCGCTATGTTTCCGTTGGCGTGGTAAATACCGCCCTTCACTGGCTGGTATTCGGGCTTTTGTTTTGGGGTTTTGGTATCGGGCAGGCCACGGCCAACCTGGGCGCTTTTGCACTGGCGGTGACCTTTTCTTTTTTTGCCAATGCCCGCTACACCTTTAAAAAAACGGCATCACTTGGTCGCTATACCAGCTTTGTTTCTGCGATGGGGGGGCTTAGCTATCTGACAGGCCTGGCGGTTGAGAGTCTTGGCTGGCATCCGCTGGTGACACTGCTAGCCTTCTCGGCACTTAGTCTAGTCTGTGGCTATCTTTACTCAACCTTTTGCGTATTTCGGACGTGACCATGCCTTTAACACTACCCCGCCTCTCGCTGATTGTTCCCGTTTATAATGAAGAAAATACTATTGAGATCTTCTATCAAACGGTAAAACAAAGCTCGCTGCTAGGCGGCTATACAGTAGAGCTGATTTTTATCAATGATGGCAGCCAGGATCGCTCGGCTGAGATACTTGGGCAGATCGCGTCAACCGATGTGAATGTCATCGTGGTTAATTTTTCGCGCAATTTTGGCAAGGAGGCGGCACTCATTGCCGGCCTTGCTTACGCGACAGGCGATGCCAGTATCCCGATGGATGTTGACTTACAAGACCCTATCGAGGTGATCCCTGAACTGGTCACCAAGTGGCAGGAAGGCTTTGATGTGGTGCTGGCAAAGCGTAGCGACCGCCAAGAAGACAGCTGGCTAAAGCGCTCTAGTTCCAGCGGTTTTTATCGCCTGCACAATATGATTAGCACTCCCAAAATAGAGGAAAACGTGGGTGACTTTCGCTTGATCTCGCGTGCGGTGGTTAACGCTATCCTGTCCCTGCCAGAGAAGCAGCTATTTATGAAAGGCGTGCTCTCCTGGGTAGGCTTTAATACTACCGTGATTACCTATAAACGCCCTGCCCGGGTGGCAGGCAAAACAAAATTCAGCGGCTGGAAGCTGTGGAACCTGGCATTGGAGGGTATTACGTCGTTTAGCACCTGGCCGTTACGGATCTGGACCTACCTGGGTTTTTTGGTTGCCTGCTTCGCCTTTTCCCATGCCGCTTGGCTGATCGTATCCAAACTGCTATGGGGCAACCCCGTGCCAGGCTATCCGTCCCTAATGACAGCCATCCTTTTTCTTGGCGGCGTCCAGCTGATCGGTATCGGGGTATTGGGCGAGTACATTGGCCGCATCTACCTTGAAGTAAAGCAGCGCCCCCGTTACATCGTAAAATCTACGATGAATGCCAAAAAGCCCCACGACGAGTAAACCAGCCCCCCCCCAGGCCGGATAAACATTGTGGGGGCCCAGCTCCACTGGTGGTCCAACACATCGGCGAAGGCCTCCCGGGTTACCCAACCCCATCGCTGACTGACGTCTGTTCCCACAATATTCACCGGCTCCTGCAATTTATATCAACTCTCAATGTTTGATTAGTTTGGGGGGCTATTTCATCAGACATCAGGGCTGGTAGTTAATGAAGCCACGGGTAATAGTCATGGCGAGGATTTTTAGATCGAAGCCAAGCGACCAGTTATCTATATAGTAAAGATCAAACTCTACTCGTTTTTGCATCTGCTCTAGCGTATCGGTATTACCGCGGTAACCGTTGACCTGTGCCCAGCCGGTCATGCCGGGCTTTACACGGTGGCGCTGCATGTAGTTTTGGATCACACCCTGGTAATACTGGTTGTGGTCGAGCGCGTGCGGACGGGGCCCAACAAGCGACATTCTTCCCTGCAGCACGTTGTAAAGCTGGGGTAGCTCATCAAGGCTTGTGCGTCTTAAAAAGGCGCCCAAGGGGGTGATACGTGGGTCATCCTGGTGAGCCTGAAGGGTCTTATCCGATTGGTGGACGCTCATGCTTCTGAATTTGTAAATTTTAAAGCATTTGCCGTCAATGCCGTGACGGTACTGCTTGAACAGCACCGGCCCGCCCATTTTCCATTTTACCAAGGCGGCAATAAGCAACATGACCGGGAAGAAGGTGATAAACAGTATGCCACCCAACAGGCGGTCTTCGATGCTTTTAATAAACCGTAAGGGGCTGCTATCCAAGGGGCTGTAATTAAGCTCCAGAGAGTAGAGGCCAACGACTTGGGCCATGCGGTGATTCAGGAGGCGAATATCAGAAAGGTCAGGAAAGTAGCGCATGTTGACAGGAATGTTGATCAGGCTGGCAGACACCAATCGCACCTTGTCACCATCATTCAGTGGATAGGTTAACCATATTTCATCAAAACTGCGTTCGAACGTGCTCGTTTCTGCAAGGTTATGCACGTGCTTGTGAAACTCATCCGAGTCGTCATCAGTGTAGGCATTCAGCAGGACGTAACCAGCATAACGCATAGCATTGAGGTGCCCTTCCAGGCGTTTTAGATTTTCTTCACGCCCTATGATAATAATTTGTTTGCGGTTTTTGCCTTTGGAGCGCAGATGCCTGAGGTAAAGATAGAGCGCCGAGCGCATCAGGCTTCCGATGATGAGTACGGCGGCTGACGAAAACCCCATCCATAGCCGTGAGAAGTTTTGGGTACTTTGTGTAGCTACCAGCAGCAAACTAAGCAGTACTATAGTAATGAGCCAACTCGCCGCATAGGCGCCCAACATGCTGAAAAGGCTGCGCCCGCGCCAAGGCTGGTAAAGCCCCATTAGCTCGCCAACGGCAGGCAGCAAGAGGCTGCCTATGAGCATGAGGAAGAGGTAGTATTCACCGTTAAGGGTGATATGGGGCATTACCCATAGCAACAGAACGGATACGCCGACAGCGATGGCAGCATCGAAACAGCGCATGATGCGACGTAGCCACTCGTTGCCCTGGAGTCCTTTCAACGCCGCCATGCGATGCAAATACCCTTTACGTTGCTGAGGTGAAGTCGGTGAGCGATATGAGCAACTCCATCACGTCGCCAAGATCTTCGCTGTTAAGGCCGCCTACTGCTGATTGAAGGGCCAGGCTGTCCAGGGCGTACTGGCCAATGGTATCGACGTATTGGATACGCTGATCATACAGGCTTGCCCGAGCATCCAGCACGTCGACCAGGTCTCTTAATCCTAACTGTTCGCCCCGTTCGGCGGCGTCCAGAAACAGCTGGCTGGAGGCAATGGCTTGCTTGAGCGCTTCTATGCGGCGCACATGCCCGGTTAATGAACGCAGGCGCTGGCGGACATCTTGCGATACCAAATTCAGTTGGTTATCAAATGCCGCTTGGCTTGCGTCTATGCGCCGCTCGCCCTGCCTAACGTTCGCCATGGTGTAGCCACCGCGATAAATCGGCATGCTCATTTCAACGCCGGCACGGTAATCCTTGCTTTCGCGTAATGTGTCGTCACTTTGGCGGTCAGAGTAGCTTACATTAAGATTGACCTCGGGATAGTAACCCGCTCGACGCGTGCTGGCATCGGCCTCGGTAATCTGCTGCTCTTGTCGCGCCAGTAGCACATCCAGATTTTGATTCGTGCGGGCCAACCATTCGTCCTGGCTGCCCCATTCGCTTTTCAGGGTAACGCTGGATAGCTCTCCTACTGCCAAGCCACGAAACGCGGGTAAAACCCCCGTTAATCGCTCCAGCGTACTGCGCGCATTGTCCAGTTCGTTTTCAGCCAGCACGGCTTCGGAAATGGCCTGGTCTAAGCGAGACTGCGCTTCCAGAAGGTCGATGCGGTCGCCTATTCCCAAGTCGAAGGCGCGCTGCGCCTGGCGCACTTGCAGCTCCAGCGAGTCTTGCTGAGATTCCAGTAGGCCCAAGCGCTGGGTCGCCAGATACGCTTGTATGTAGGCTTCGCTCACCTGCAACGCCAGGTCGCGTTCTACCACGGCTAACTGTAATTCAGCCGCACTGACCTGGGCGTTGGCAACATCCACGCCGCGCCAGCGCTCCAGGCTAAACAACGGTTGCTGTAGCTGGACCTGCCAGTAGGTTTCTTCAATTTCCCCTGGCCGTTGGGCAGGCTGGTCCAGGCCAAAGTCATCGGGTGATGTCTGGATATTGGTGGAATCCTGCCAGAGGTAGCCGCCGGTGGCGCTTATCTGTGGCAGTAGCTGTGAGCGCGACATGGGAATTTCTTCCCGTGTGGCGGCTAGCTCATAACGCTGGCGCGATAAGGCAGCGTCGTGTTCAAGCGCACGAGCAAATAGCTCAGGCAGCGAGGGTAGCTCTACCTGGGTTGGCGCGGGCTGATCCAGCGAGGCAAGCGCCTCCATGGCCTCAGGCTCTGCGAGCGTATCCTGTTGAGCATAAAGTGGCTGCGTAACCATACCGGCCACCGCAGCGGCCACCGTTAGGTGCATCGCCTTGTTAACGATAGCGCTGAGCATCCTTGACATTAATCCTCCTGCAGGGCGCGAGCCAGCATATCGTTGATCGGCTTGGCAATATAGCTTGCAAACGTGCGCTCACCGGTGCGGATCATTACCTCAGCGGGCATGCCTGATAAAAGCTGCATCTGCTCATTCATCTGCTCATGCCCTGAATCTGTCACGCGTACTCGCGCCTTGTAATACTGCTGCTTGGTCGCTTCATCTTCAAAGCTGTCGGCGCTTATGTAAATAACTTCGCCGTCAATGATATCGGTGAGTCGTTGATTAAAGGCACTAAAGCGAATTTCTGCAAACTGGCCTAAAAAGATGTTATCGATATCGCGGGTAGGGACTCGTGCTTCCACCACAAAACCATCGTTGGAGGGCACAACATCCATGATGGTGTCGCCTGGGCGAATAACCGCACCCACCGTATTCACTTGGCGCCCTACCACCGTGCCTGTAACAGGCGCAGCGATGACGGTGCGCTCAACCTGGTCAGCGTATGAAACAATTTGCTCTTCCGATTGGGCAATTTGCGACTGGGCTTCCCGTAGCTGTTCGCCTACTTCTTTTTGAAACTCCTGCTGCTGAATTTCACGCTGCATACGATTTTCGCTAATTTGCGAACGCAATTGCGCGATATTGGCTCTGAACTCAGCGTTATCGCCTTGATACTGGAGTATTTGCCGCTCCAGCTCACGCAGGCGCTGGTTGTTGCCCAAACCTTCGCGATAGAGAGAGCGAAAATCCTCAGCTTCTGAGCGTAGTGAGGCAGTGCGCTGGTTATTGACACTGATGCGCTGCTCTAGTCCTTCAATTTGCTCCTGCATCTGGATGATCTGTTCGTCCAGAGACTCCAGGGTACTGATGAGCGACTGTCGACGTGCTGTAAACAGGCTTTGCTGAACGGCAACCACCTGCTGAACGCGAGGGCTTTCAACATTTTGGATATCGTCAGGAATAACCATCATGTCTGCGCCTTCCTGCTCGGCCAGCAGTCGTGCTTCCATCGCCCGGCTAATCAGGTATTGGGAACGGGCGATTTCAAGCTGCGAACGCGCCTGGGTATCGCTAAGGATAACCAGCGGCTGCCCGGCTTCTACCTTGTCGCCATCTTCTACCAGCAGCTCACTCACAATGCCGCCTTCCAAGTGTTGCACCGTGCGTTTAAAAGATTCAATAGACACACTGCCAGGCGCTACGACGGCGATGGCCAGCGAGGCAGTTAGGGACCAGAGTATAAATCCGCCCAAGGCAAACAGCAGGATAAACATACCGAGCTTACGGTAGCCCTTGTCACTGGTAGGTAGATGCTCAGTTGCCTCGCCATCAATGGTGGCAGGCCCGCTGGGAGTGACGTCGATTTCTTGGCGGTTTTGAACGTTACGTTGCTCATCGCTCATATTACTTCTCCTCGCCCCCGTGCCCATTGGATACGGCTGAAAGTCGTGCGGCGTTTTGCTGGCTTACCTGTGCACGCGGCTTTTTGGCAAATTGCGCAAGCACCTGGTCACGTGGTCCAAACATGCTGACCTGCCCCTCTTTCATCACCAGCAGTTTATCCATATTCTTTAAAACATTGGTGCGGTGGCTAATCACAAAGAGCGTGACGCCTTCTGCTTTAAGTTGGGTAATGGTATCCGCCAATGCCCTTTCCCCGGCCTCGTCCAGGTTAGCGTTGGGCTCGTCCAGCACCACCAACACTGGGTTGCCGTAAAGCGCTCGCGCTAACCCGACCCGCTGGCGCTGCCCGCCGGAGAGTGCACCGCTGGTGGATGAAATGATCGTGTCATAGCCATTGGGCAGCTCAAGAATCATTTCATGCACGCCTGCTTTTTTAGAGGCATCGACCACTTTTTGAGGGTCAATATCACCAAAGCGGGCAATGTTTTCACTTACCGTGCCGTCAAACAGCTCGATATCTTGGGGTAGGTAACCTATAAAGGGGCCAATTTCGTCACGGTTATACTGCGAAATAACGCCACCATCCAGGCGGACATCACCTACCTGGGATGGCCAGATGCCTAACAACACGCGAGCCAGCGTAGATTTACCGGCAGCACTAGGGCCAATGATACCGACATGCTCGCCCTTCTCTACGCTAAAGTTAATGCCTCGAATCGTCGCCATGCGTGAGCCTGGCGGTGCGGCGGCCACCCCTTCCATGTCGATATCCCCCCTTGGGGCCGGTAGGGACATCTTGCGCTGCTCAGCGGGAATTTGCTCCATCAGTTCATTCAAACGCCCATAAGCGCCGCGTGCGGCGACAAAGCCTTTCCAACCGCCAATCATTTGATCAATCGGCGCCAGCGCACGGCCCATTAGGATTGAGCCCGCAATCATCATGCCCGCCGTCATCTCTCCTTCCAGCACCAGCAGGGCACCGAGCCCAAGAATTAATGACTGAAAGAGCAGGCGTAATATTTTCGATGTATTGGTTAGCGCTCCCGCGCGGTCACTGGCCTGGGACTGTTTGGAGAGAAACTCGTGATGACGCTTGGACCAGCGCCCCATGATGCCTGGCAACATGCCCATGGCGTGCAGCACTTCGGCATTGCGCAGATTAGAGTTGGCCAAGTTTTGTGCTTGAATGTGCTCGCTGTTGGCGTCTGCCAGAAGTTTCTTGGTGGCTTTTTCATTGGCAATTGCCAGCGCTACCAGAATAAGGCCAGCACAGGTTGCAAAGATGCCTAGCCAAGGGTGAAACAGAAAGAGAATACCAAGATAAATGGGCACCCAGGGCGCATCAAAAAACGCAAACAGGCCATTACCGGTTAAAAACTGGCGCAGACTGGTCAGATCGTTCAGCGGCTGGGCGCTTTGAGAGCCCTGCGCTACCAGGCTACGGCGGAACATGGCGCTATACAGACGTTCATTGATAGTGGTGTCTAACCGGTTCCCCACCCGTACCAATATACGCGAGCGCACCAGCTCAAGCCCGCCCATAATCATGAATAAAAATACGACTACTATCGTAAGCATCAAGAGCGTATCAAAACTCTGCGTGGTAAGTACGCGGTCGTATACCTGGAGCATATACATCGGCGGCACAAGCATCAGCAGGTTGACGAACATGCTAAAAAAACCGACCGATATAAACGAACCTTTGCAGGCTTTTAGTGCGCGCTGCAGATCCGTTGCTTCCTGTTGCTTTGACATGAAGAATTCACCGTTGAATCGAAGAGGCGTCACGTGCGGAAAAAATTAATCGCGGCAGCATACCAGAACAAGCCTTGCAGCGGTAGGCTGGATGCTTGTACGTCGACAAGCCCAAGAGTAATGAGCTTTTTGGGGAGGCGCGCTTACCAACCTTACAGATAAAGCGCGCGCTCTTTGGGTCTACCGTGATCAACGATTTAGCGTCATTTAAGCATTTATGCGATGCGCTCTTGGCCAACCGCATGACAAGCGAATTAAGCGATATTACTGAGAAAGCTCATCCACGTGACCTATTTGGTTGCAATTGCGGTGCGGTGCGCCTCGCCGCTCTGCCCGGCAAAGCTGCTGATGACATTGACTGGATAGGCACCATAGAAAACGGGCACCCTTGCGGGTGCCCGTTTTTGGCTGTCCTTAGCCGGAGAACTGGTTAGCCTGTAACGCAGCGTTGCGCTATTTGCTTTTCTGAATTACTTATAAACCGGGAGGCGGGCACATACCTCTGCCACTTTTTCAGCTACTTGACCCTCAATGGCGCCAGTGTCTTCGCCTTTGGCCAATACGTCCAGAATATCACAGATCCAACCGGCAAGCTTGCCGCACTCTTCTTCACCGAAACCACGCGTTGTAACCGCTGGCGTGCCGATGCGCAGGCCTGACGTGACAAACGGGCTTTGCGGGTCGTTAGGCACGGCGTTTTTGTTAACGGTGATATGGGCACGACCTAGTGCCGCATCGGCATCTTTACCGGTCACGCCCTGCTTGATTAACGAGAGCAGGAACAGGTGGTCTTCTGTACCGCCGGAAACGATATCAAAACCGCGCTCCATAAACACACCGGCCATTACCTTGGCATTTTTAACGACCTGCTGCTGGTAGGCTTTAAACTCAGGCGCCATGGCTTCTTTAAAGCAGACCGCTTTCGCCGCAATCGCATGCATCAACGGGCCGCCCTGGCCACCGGGGAATACGGCAGACTGCAGCTTTTTCTCAATGTCGGCATCGTTTTCAGCCGACAAAATCACGCCACTACGCGGGCCACGCAGCGTTTTGTGTGTCGTTGAAGTGACCACATGAGCATGAGGCAAGGGGCTTGGGTAAACGCCCGCGGCGACCAGACCCGCCACGTGGGCCATGTCGACTAGCAGGTAAGCGCCTACTTCGTCAGCGATTTCGCGGAATTTAGCCCAATCAACAATTTGTGAGTAGGCAGAGAAACCGGCAATGATCATTTTCGGCTTGTGCTCGCGGGCCAGTTCAGCGACTTGATCATAATCGATCAGGCCTTGCTCGTTTAAGCCGTACTGAACCGCATTGTACTGCTTGCCAGAGAAGCTAGGCTTGGCGCCATGGGTCAAGTGACCACCTGCGTCCAGGCTCATGCCTAAAATGGTGTCGCCCGGCTTAACCAGCGCTAAAAATACCGCGCTGTTGGCTTGGGAGCCGGAGTGCGGCTGAACGTTCACGTAGGTGGCGCCAAACAGCTCTTTTGCGTAGTCAATCGCGAGGTTTTCAGCGATATCGACAAACTCGCAGCCGCCATAGTAGCGCTTGCCCGGATAACCTTCAGCGTATTTATTGGTCAGCTGGCTGCCTTGCGCTTCCATTACGCGGGGGCTTGCGTAGTTTTCGGAAGCAATTAATTCAATGTGCGCTTCTTGGCGGGCCACTTCTTTCTGCATGGCGTCAAACAGCGCATCATCAAATCCGGCAATTGTCATATCACGGCTGAACATTGGCGGGAAACCTCGTAGATAAGGATCGTTCATGAAAGGAATCAGACCGCTATCATAACGCAGCCTGAGGTGACTTTCATCGCATCCGCGTCAGGTACTGCATGAATGGCTCTCATGAGGAGTATTTTGATAAGAATGAAGCCGTGCTTCCGTTGAGTTTTTTAGAGCGAGCGCTTTTCAACAAGCATTACGCACTTGGTAAAAAGACACATCGACTAGCGAATTTGAGACGTTGCGTTGCGATCTACAGTTTGCAGCTTAATCAGCAAATGCCCCTCGTTCGGATAACTCACAATGGCTTCATATTGATCAGGCTTCTGACTGACCTCTGCATGAAAACGCTCCATCACATCGACAAGCTCACGGATGAGTGCTTCTTTTTCTGGTATTTGCATCACATCCTCCCCACCAAACGCTTGGCGAACATCCGAAGGCACAGCTAGAAACCCACACTTCACCGTTAATTTTAATTTAATATTAATTAAGTTTAATCGTAAAGAAAGCTATCAAAAATGCTTTATTTTCCATGATGGCGAATGCCTCAAGGTTTGCCCAACCCAGGAGGCTTGATGTGGTTATGGAAGCAGGCTTCAGCCAGCGATGGGGTTGGTACAACCCCAAAGGCCTGATAAATATTGTGGAAGCAGGCTTCAGCCAGCTGATAGGGTTGGTACAACCCCAAAGGCCTGATAAACATTGTGGGAGCAGGCTTCAGCCAGCGATGGGGTTGGGCCAACCCCGGGAGGCCTGATGAGCCTGATAAATTGGGCTCCAAAAATGTTTACCTACCCACAAGGCTTGATGAACCAAACTTCCAATGTTTGCCTATCCCCAGAGGCCTGATAAATATTGTGGGAGCAGGCTTCAGCCAGCGATGGGGTGGCCTCCCTCAACAATAAACCGGGCTTCAAAGGTGGATAAATGTTCGACATCTAATTAAAGCCATACTGCATTCCAGTAACCATATTGATTCACATCCTGCACTAAATTTGCTCTTAGCGGATTGCCTACAATGTATCTGGCTACCTCTTTTAATGATCCTTCTTGGCGAATCATTCGATCATGAAAACCTCGTTGCCAGATGCTTTTTCCTACCCCTAACGAGACATAGCTTTTGTAACGGCGAACGGCTTCTGGGAGGCTGCCAGTAAGCTGAATAAGCCAGTGAATATGGTCTGGCATGACGACAAACGAAAGTGTCGATGCAAGCTCCTGGACACGAGGATGATAGAAACATTTGGAGGCACAGCAGGCCGCCTCAAACTGCGTGAAGACAGGATGGCGGTTTTGAGTGGTAATCGTAATTAGATAATAGGCATTCTCTAGCGAATACCTTCCCTGCCTAAGCCGATGACTTGTTTGCATATCATCTCCCATCGCTCATTTTAATTAGTCACAACATTATTAATTGAGGCAGCGCATGAAATAAAGTTGTAAATGCAGGCTTTAAAATAGAATCTGGTATTCAGCTTTAGTCGGCGACAGGATTAGCCAACATCGGGAGGCTTGGTAATCACTGTGGGAGCAGGCTTTAGCCAGCGAATGGGTTGGCTTAACCCCGGGAGGCCTTCGGCCTCCTTCGCCCAGTGGAACTGGGCTCCCACAATGTTTACCCACTCCCGGAGGTTTAATGGATTGGTTTTCCTGTATCGGCCCAGCCCCCTAAGGCCTGGTAAACCTTGTAAGAGCAGGCTTCTCCTTCGCCCAGTGGAACTGGGCTCCCACAATGTTTACCCACTCCCGGAGGTTTAATGGATTGGTTTTCCTCTATCGGCCCAGCCCCCTAAGGCCTGGTAAACCTTGTAAGAGCAGGCTTCTCCTTCGCCCAGTGGAACTGGGCTCCCACAATGTTTACCCCCCCGGAGGTTTAATAGATTGGTTTTCCTCTATCGGCCCAGCCCCTAAGGCCTGATAAACCTTGTAGGAGCAGGCTTCAGCCAGCGATGGGGTTGACTCAACCCCAGGAGGCCTTAGGCCTCCTGGGGTTTTCCTACAAAATTACGTCATGCCTCACCCAAAAGCCCCAGGCTTGCTGCAGGCGCCTGGCGGCGTAGCCCACGCGATAACGCATGGCCGATAAATCCGATCAGTAGCGCGCCGCCAAGGGGTAGCGTTAGCCAAAGGGTGAGGTGAAAGCGCGGCGGTAGTTCTAGCCAGTAGAGATAGAGTGCGGCGGTCGCGACTTCGGCCAGTACAGCGCCCATTAAACCGCTGGCAAACCCCAACAGGGCATACTCAGCCCCTTGGACCCGGGAAATCATTCGCTGGCCTGCTCCAAAGACACGCAGTAGGCCACTTTCATGGGCGCGTACCGGCTGGCTTGCGGTCAAGGCAGCATAGAGCACGCTGACACCCGCCAACAACACCAGTACCAGTACAAGCTCGATGGCACGCGTCACCTGAGTTAGCACATCACGTACCTGGCCTAAAATGGCATCAACGTTTATTAACGATACACCGGGGAAGTCGCTCACCAGTTGGCGGATTAGGCCTTGCTCCTCATCAGGCAGATGAAACGCGGTGATATAGCTATGTCCAAACGACTCCAACACGCCCGGCGGGAAAATCAAAAAGAAGTTGGGCTTAAAAGTGTCCCAATTGAGGCTGCGCACGCTGGTGATACGTGTTATCAGCTCATCACCGCCCACAGAGAAGGTGAGCGTATCATTGAGTGATAGCCCCAGCCGGTCCGCCAGGCCTTCTTCAATGGAAACAGGCACAGTATCGTCAGATACTGCATCAACCGCGCCTAGCCAGCCTTGTGGTTTATAAACGGAAGGCTCATCAACGGGTGCTTCACTTGTGAACCACTCCCCCGCCACTATCTGGTTATCTTCCGGTAGTTCGGCCTGCCAGGTCAGGTTCAGTTCGCGGCGCAGAGAGCCGTCGCCTCTGGCATCCTCAGGTACCGCTTCCATGGGAGGCTGCTGATTAATAGCGGTAATACGCCCACGCACCATGGGATACAGCGTGCTTTGGGCATCAATACGGGGCGCTACGGCTTGCTCAAAGGGGTCACGTTCATCAGGCTGGATATTAATGGCGAAGTAGTTGGGCATGTCATCGGGCAACTGGGCCTGCCAGGTTGAAAGCAGGTCACCACGCACCAGAACGATCATCGCCATGGCAAAGAACGTGACAGAGAATGCCAGTAGTTGGCCCACGCCTGCCTGACGGCGACGCGCCAGTTGGCGCCCGCCCAGGCGCAGCGCCTGTATCCACTCGCTTGTACCCGTTAGCTTTTTTATGCCGTAAAGAATGCTATTGAGTAGCAGCGCGCTGATGCCCCAAAGCGCACTAAGCATGATACCTCCCCCCAATAGCAGAGCGACCGCCAAAGGCGCACTACCGGAATAGAGCCATAGCAGGCCGCCAAATACGGCAGCGGCAACACCGGCTACCCACCAGGCGGCAGGAGGCAAAGGGTCCAACTCTCGACGCAGCACTTTCAGCGCACTGACCTGTTTAATGCGTAATAGCGTTGGCCCGGCAAACCCTACCAGCACCGCCATCGCCGTTAATACGCCCAGCCATAGCGGCATAATGCCCGGCGGCGGTAGCGTAATAGGTAAAAAGCTGGTCAAAAGATGCAGCAACAGCGCCTGTCCCGCTACGCCGAGCAGTGCGCCAAGCAAGGACGCCGCCAACGCCAGCCCGATCAGCTGTAGGCTAAACAGCATGACAAGCTGTTGCTGGCTAGCGCCAAAGCAGCGGAGCAATGCTGCCGTGTCCAGATGGCGTTCAACATAGCGCTTTGCTGACATAGCGACCGCGACCCCGGCCAGCAGTACGGCGGCAAGCCCTGCCAACCCCAGGTAGCTGTCTGCACGTTGCAGTGCGTTACCTAGTTGCGGCCGGTCCACCCGAACATCACGCACCTCGACCCCTTGCTGGCGCAACTCGGTGAGTAATCCTTGCACGTTGTCGATGGCTTGAGGAGGCCCGGCCGCCAATAATTCGAACTCGACACGCGAGCCTTCCTGAACAAGACCGGTTGCTTCCAGGTCCGCCGTATTGAGCATCAAGCGGGGATTAAAATTACTAAAGCCAGCGGATTGATCCGCTTCGCGTTCGATAATGCCGCTGATGGTTAACTCGGTTCGCCCTACCTGTACACGGTCGCCAAGCTCTATCTCAATCAACTGTGCCAAGCGCGGGTCTGCCCATGCCTGGCCCGCTGGTGGCCCCGAGGCTATCTGTTCGGCCCCCTCCCCTAAATCGACACGCGATACGCCATAGTGCGGGTACACGTCGTCCACGGCTTTAAGGCTAGCGGGTTGAAAACGGTCCCCCAAGCTGATCATGGAGACCAGCCCGACCTGGTCGCTTAGCGTAAAGCCTGCCTCTTCCAGCGTCGTGCGTAGCGCTTCTGAAAAAGGGGTGCGCTGCTCCAATACGATATCCCCTCCCAGCATTTGCCCAGCCTGACGCTCAAGGCCGCGCTCTAGCCGGTCGAGAAAAAAAGCGATCATGGTGGAGGCGGCAACCGCCAGCACAAGGGCGACAAAGAGCGCACGAACATCCGCCGAGCGTAAGTCACGCCTTAAGCTTCTGGCGGCCAGCCGCCATGGCATATCGCTCATTGCCCCTCTCCTGCCACACTGGATTCAGCAGGTGCATCAGCAGGTACAAAGGGGATTAGTTGCCCTTGGGTTAATTGCAGGCATCGATCACAGCGGCGTGCCAAAGCGTGGTCGTGGGTGACCAGGATAAGCGTTGTTCCAACCTCGTGATTTAAGGTAAACAGCAGGTCGATCACCTGAGCGCCGGTATCAGGGTCGAGGTTGCCGGTCGGCTCATCCGCAAACACCAGTTCAGGGTCGGTGACAAACGCCCGGGCAATCGCTACCCGCTGCTGCTCGCCGCCTGAAAGCTGCTTGGGTAGATGGTCTACGCGTTCACCCAACCCCACTTTAGCAAGCCATGTTTGGGCAATATGGTCTTCTCCGGCACGCGGTGAAAGCTCCAAAGGCAGTAACACATTCTCTAGCGCGCTTAAGGTGGGTAGCAGCTGAAAGTTCTGGAACACAAAGCCCACGCGCCCAGCTCTTAACGCCGCGCGGCCATCCTCATCCAAACGGCTCAGCGACTTACCAAACAGCGTGAGTTCGCCATCGCTGGGGGTATCCAACCCGGCAAGCAGACCCAACAGTGTTGATTTTCCAGCCCCGCTTTTGCCTAAAATGGCAACGCTCTCTCCGGCCGCTACGCTTAACGACAGTTGGTCCAGAATAGTTAGCGTGCGTTCGCCACTGGTCACTTTCTTCGATAGCATTTCTGCATGCAGCACAGGCCGACCCAACGCAGCATGGGGAACCTTGTTCTGCGCAATACCGTCAGTGATAGAGTGACTGCCTGCTTGTGGCGACGCATCAGCGCTGGACGAGTATGCAGCTTTATCTGAGGAGTGAGGCATGAAGCGAGGCATCCCTGTGACATGGCAAAAACGTAACCGTATGGTAACCGGCTATCTGGTGGTTCTGATAGTCACCTTAAGCGTTCCTGCGCTCAACGCAAGTGAGCCTCCCACCATACTCGTTATGGGTGATAGCCTGAGTGCTGCTTATGGTATTGAGCACGAGCAAGGCTGGGTTCCTCTGCTAGAAGAGCGTCTGGGCGGCCAAGCAGACGTGGTCAATGCCAGTATTAGCGGCGAAACCACCTCAGGTGGATTACAGCGGTTTAGCACCATTTTGGAGAAGCAGCAGCCTGATATCGTGCTACTGGAGTTGGGGGGCAACGATGGTTTGCGTGGGCTGGCACCCAATCAGATGCGTTCTAACCTGGCCAGTATGATTGAGCAAAGCCAAGAGGTTGATGCTCAGGTACTGCTGTTAGGTATCGATATCCCACCCAACTATGGCCAGGCCTACCGGGATGCCTTTACCGGCGTTTACCACTCCCTGGCCGAAGAGTATGACGTACCGCTGTTGCCGTTTTTATTAGAGGGCGTGGCGCTTAACGAACAGCTTATGCAGGAGGATGGCATCCACCCCACGGCCGAGGCACAGCCCCTGATTCTAGATAACGTGTGGCCTGAGCTTGAACCACTTTTGGGCGGTGGTTATCAGGCATCGGCCAACTGATCACAAATGGTCTTCGCCGCCCCAGGTTGAGGCAAGGAAAAGCTACGCTGGCCCCAGAGGCTCCGACACATAGAGCGGCTTGATGGCGCATCATGCTTTTCCTGTACCTAACCCCATGCGCAGCGGGCGATAAAAATGGGACTTATTGCTCGACAGCAACAGGCTTCACCTGAAGCTGCTGAAGTGCCAACCCAAATAAAATCAATCCCAATCCAATAAACGTAGAGAAAAGCAGAGGCTCATCAACCACTAAATAAAGCAGCATCAGCGAAACCGGAGGCGAAAGAAAAATCAGGGTCGAGACTTTTGCTGTGCGCGAAACCTTATGAACGGCCATTTGCCACAGGACAAACGCGATTCCCATTTCGAACAGTCCAACATAGACCCCAGCACCAACACCTTTCCAGCCATGCCATTGAAGCCCAGGCCCCATAAGCAATAAAACGGTTAACACCGGTAGTCCAACGGTGAAGTTCTGCCACTGCCCGACGATAGGCTTGCGACGATCGCGTGCGTTAAGCAACCAGTAAAGCGCCCATAACAGAGTCGATGAAAGCGCGAACAGCACGCCAACAGGGTCCGCAAACGACACATTGAGTACCGCGCCCCGTGTCGCAATTACCCATACGCCCGCATAGGCCACCACACCTGCCAAAATATCCACCCGGGTTAACCGCTGCCCCAGTATGGGAACCGCCAGGAATGCCATCGCTAGCGCCCACGTATAATTAAGCGCCATCGCTTCCTGGCCAGGCAGGCGATCATAAGCAGCAAACAGCACCAGGTAGTAAGCCACGGGATTCATGATCCCCGCCCATAAGGCGGTTTTCCATCCGCTGGTTAGCGCCTGCCTCATAGCACCTTGTTTAAGCACCAGAGCGCCCATTAAAAGCCAGGAAACCAACGCCGCAAGCCACATTAATTCAACCGGCCCCATCAAACCCAGGCCGACTTTAAAAGCAGTCGCCACCGTTGACCACAGCGCCACAGCACCTAGCCCGTAAAGAATAGCCTGACGATCCTGGTTCATCGGTCGATATGCCCCAGGTCACGGTGCGGTTCGATCTGGTCGCGAACGCGCTGTTTCAGCACTTTGCTGTCCGGGAAGCCGCTATCACGCTTGCGCTCCCAAATTAAGGTGTCATCACACCAAATTTCAAAGGTACCACCATGCGCAGGTGCAAGGGCCACCTCATCTAAATCCTCCCCGAAAGTGGAGAGTAGCTCCTGAGCGTACCAGGCACTGCGTAAAAGCCATTGGCATTGCGTGCAATAGCGAATCTGGATCCGTGACACTTTCGCTCTCCTTACCCATATAATGGTGGCATTCTGTCGCTGCATTTTGTCATTCCGGGAGTATAACCGCCAAGGAGCTGTCATGGCTGGACCCAATATTTCTCAAGCGCGTGTTTTTGAGTGGCTAACGGGCGATGAGGACAGCCGACTCTGTGCTGATATTCCGGAGCAGGCCTGCGCCGAACAACCACGTAATTTTTTTCTGCACTTATGGGCCTCCCTGGGGAATAAGCTTGCTGACGAGCTATCCAGCGCACGCTTGGTGCTTCCCTGGCTAATGGGGATTATTGGCGCGCCCATCTGGATGGTGGGGCTGTTGGTGCCTATCCGTGAGTCTGGTGCCCTGTTACCCCAGATATTCGTGGCGGGCTTTATTCGTCTAAAACCCAAGCGTAAAGGCGTTTGGGTTTTAGGTGCGCTGTTCCAGGCACTTGCCGCATTTGCACTTGCTGTCTTGGCACTTGTGGGGAGCGGAAGCCTGGGTGGCGCTGCGGTGTTAGCTGTACTTGTGCTGCTCTCCTTGGCACGCGGGCTTTCATCAATTGCCAGCAAAGATGTCATGGGCAAAACCATTGCCAAACGCCGCCGAGGCGCCCTGATGGGGTGGAGCGGTAGCCTAGCGGGCGGCGCAACCCTGGCGGCGGGTGGCGTACTGATGTTGCTGGGTAATCAACCAGGCAACCTCTCCCTGGCGGTACTCTTAAGCGTTGCCGCCTTCAGTTGGCTACTAAACGCGTTCTGTGTTGCACGTATTAAAGAAGTACCAGGTGCAGTGGAAGGTGGAGAGAGCGCTTGGGACAGCATCAAGCTTGGCTTATCGCTCTTAAAAAAGGATCGCACGTTTCTACATTTCAATGTTGCCAGAGCATTGCTGCTCTCCAGCGCACTGGCGCTACCCTACATTGCGCTACTCGGCCAGCAGCAAAGCGGCTCTGATTTGGGTGGGCTTGGTCTGCTTGTCGTGGTATCAGGTCTTGCAGCAATGGTGGCAAGCCCTGTCTGGGGTAAATTAGCCGACCAATCCAGCCGCCGTGTAATGCGTAATGCGGCTATTGGCACCGTTACTTGCTGTTTACTAGGCGCTGGCTTGGCCTGGCTACCCGGTGCCTGGACTCAGAGTGTTTGGCCATATGCCTTGGTGTATGCGTTGCTGGTGATCGTCCATCACGGTGTCCGCCTGGGGCGCAAAACCTATATTGTGGATATGGCAAGCCAGGATGACAGGGCTCTGTATGTTGCTCTTTCCAATACCTTAACCGGCCTGCTCATGCTCGTCGTCGGCGGCATTATTGGCGGGCTGGCCCAATGGCTGGGTAGTGCGGCGTTGCTGTTGCTTTTGGCACTTACGGCGACTGGGGCGGTGCTTAGTGCGCTGAAACTGCCCGAGGTGGAATAACAGACATGATTGCAATGCAACGCTCTCCACAACACCCGTTTTTGATGAAACAGACCAGCTGATGTATTTCATCGGCGTACAAAAAGATGTTCCTGAGCGCGTGGAAGCACAACTGGCTTTAGCTGAAGCTGAATGACAACGCAGTGATAACACCGCCCATAAAGCACAGGACTCATTAATTAACGCCAACACTTGACCTTCAGCCCATGTAGCGCTATATAGCGGCTAGGCGCTTCTTTCAAACGAAGCCATCGTGACGCCGGCCTGCCGGCCTGGGTTGGAGGGCATACCATGAGCCGTGACCCCTTAAATCGTGAGAACTACTCAGCAGAAAACCTTGAAGCTGACGAATTCGATAATCTTGATGCCGTAAACGATGATCAATACGGCAAGCATAAACCAAGCAAAACCGACTCGTTACGCGCCCGCCGACAGGTGGAAGCGTGGCTTGAGGAGCGTCGTTTACAGCGTGCCATTGAAGATGATTGGGATGCGTAAATAGCTGCTTTAAGTGGGCAGCGAGCCAGTTGCCCTCTTCATCACCATCCAACACATCACAAAACCCACGCTTTCTTTTTATAGCCATTGGATGTTGCCCGGTGGCATCTTCTGGCCTTTCCAAGCACAGAGCACTATCATCTGAGGCTACTCAGCACGTTGCTGTCTCATTCATCAACCTAACGGATTTCCATGGCGCAATACGTATTCACCATGAACCGGGTTGGCAAAGTTGTGCCACCCAAAAAACAAATTCTCAAGGATATTTCGCTATCGTTTTTCCCGGGCGCCAAAATCGGCGTTTTGGGTTTAAACGGTGCCGGTAAATCCACACTGCTGCGCATTATGGCGGGTGTCGATAAAGAGTTTGAGGGTGAAGCTCGTCCGATGCCGGGTATCAATGTCGGTTATCTCCCCCAAGAACCGCAGCTTGATGATGAGAAAAATGTCCGCGACACCGTTGAAGAAGCACTAGGCGCTATCAAGGAAGCGCAGGAGAAGCTGGACGCTGTTTATGCTGCCTACGCTGAGCCTGATGCCGACTTCGATGCACTGGCAAGCGAGCAAGCACGCCTTGAAAACATCATTGAAGCCGCCGATGCCCATAACCTTGAGCGTAAGCTTGAGGTCGCTGCCGAAGCGCTTCGCTTGCCACCGTGGGATGCCAAAGTAGGCAACCTTTCAGGTGGTGAGCGACGGCGTGTCGCGCTTTGTCGCCTACTGCTTTCAAGCCCGGACATGCTGCTTCTGGATGAGCCAACCAACCACCTGGATGCCGAATCGGTTGCCTGGCTGGAGCGCTTCCTGCATGACTATAACGGTACCGTTGTGGCGATTACCCACGACCGTTACTTCCTGGACAACGTAGCGGGCTGGATTCTGGAGCTCGACCGTGGCCAAGGCATCCCGTTTGAAGGCAACTACTCTCAGTGGCTAGAGCAAAAAGAGCACCGCCTGACCCAGGAAGCCAAGCAGGAAGCATCGCGGCAAAAAGCCATCAAGCAAGAGCTTGAGTGGGTGCGTAGTAACGCTAAAGGTCGTCAGGCCAAAAGCAAAGCCCGCCTTAACCGCTTTGAAGAAATGCAGTCCGGCGACTTCCAGAAACGCAATGAAACCAATGAGATCTATATTCCGCCTGGCCCGCGCTTGGGTGATAAGGTCATCGAGTTTCATAATGTCTCCAAGCGCTTTGAAGACAAGCTGCTGTATGAAGATCTTTCCTTCACTATTCCCCAAGGTGCGATTGTTGGCATCGTCGGCGGAAACGGTGCGGGTAAATCGACCCTGTTTAAACTCATCACCGGTAAAGAGCAGCCAGACACGGGTGAAGTGGTCATCGGAGACACGGTTGAGATCGCTTACGTTGAGCAGCTACGTGATGCGCTTGATGACAAGCAGACGGTTTGGCAGGCGGTATCTGGCGAGCAGGACATTCTCAACATCAACGGCTACGAAGTGTCTTCACGTGCCTACGTTGGTCGCTTTAACTTTAAAGGTAATGACCAGCAGAAGCGCCTGGATGAACTGTCCGGCGGTGAGCGAGGACGCTTGCAGCTTGCTCAAACGCTCAAACAGGGCGCCAACGTACTCCTGCTGGATGAGCCATCTAACGACCTTGATATTGAGACACTGCGTGCGCTTGAAGAAGCCCTTCTTGCCTTCCCAGGCTGCGCCATGGTGATTTCTCATGACCGCTGGTTCCTGGACCGTATTGCCACGCACATTCTGGCGTTTGAAGGTGATTCTGAAGTCGTCTTCTTCGACGGTAACTATACCGACTATGAAGACGATCATAAAAAGCGGGTAGGTAACGATACGCCCAAGCGCATGAAGTACAAGCGTATTGATGCCTGATTTTTTAGCGTTCCATACCCGGTAACAGTACGGCTGCCCCGTATGCAAAAAGCCCCAAACGGGGCTTTTTGTTTAGCTGGTTCTATCAAAAGTCTTTATGAAAAGCCTTTATGAAAGGTCTCTATGAGTAGCCCTTATGCTAACGGCGTCGCCCTGTAAAGAGCGATACCACAAACAGGATGAGAAACAGAACGAATAGAATTTGCGCGATGGTCGATGCAACCCCCGCGATCCCCGAAAACCCAAGCACACCGGCGATAATCGCAATAATCAAAAACAGCATCGCATTGCCTAGCATCGTCTTTCTCCTTTTCCCTGGTGACGCTTTTCTGCTTTAGAAAACGCACGTTACCTTACGTACGATTAGCGTTGACATGATTAAGCGTTGGCGATAACTCGCCATTCGTCAAGAATTTAAGGATAACTTGCCTTCCTTGCTGATGCTTTTCATTCCCGATGCCGGTACTAAGCAATAGCACGTCAGAAATAGCACATCAGAAATAGTAGGCGCCTTTAGTGGCACCTTGAGCGATAAACCGTAGCCCCCATTTAATCGGCGCAGGGAAACGCAGGCCCCCCGCCTCTATCGCTAAATGCGCCTGGTGCACTTCATCCGCAGCCATCTGACGAAGCAGCGCATGCGAGCGCTGATCGTCTGCCATTAGCCTGGCCTGCTGCTCTTCAAAGTGTTTACCTGAAAGCTCGCAGGTAGCGGCAATCATACCAAGGCTTAGACGCTCGCTGGTTAACCCAGAGATAGCCCCAACCCCAAATGCAGCGGTATAGAAAAAGGGCGTAAAGTAGCTGGTGCGACTATTCAGTTGCGCCAGCCGCTCTTCACACCACGCCAAGTGATCAAACGCCTCCGCAGCGGATTGCACCATTTGCGTACGCGCGTGGGGAAGCGCTGCGGTAATACTCTGGCCCTGATACAGCGCCTGATTCGATACACCAATCACATGATTAACACGCATCAGGCCTGCGGTATGACGTCGTTGGTGGCCATCAAACACCCTATCTGCAAGTTTACTGGCGGGGTGGTTACGCTGTGATGTAGCGGCGCGAGGTATCAGCGACCGTAACGCTGTATCAAACTGATGAATTAAGCAATCAGACCGACTAAGCTGGCGCTTCATGGCTTACTCCGCTTAACAGCAAACTGTCTTAAAGGCTGTCTTAAAGATAGCTTGAAGGCCGTATGTTAGCCCGCAGGCCACGTAAACTGACGGCCACCTAATAAATGCATGTGCATGTGGTACACCGTCTGACCGCCCTTTTCGTTGCAATTCATCACAACACGATAACCGTCTTCGGCAAAGCCCTGCTGCTTGGCAAGCCTGGCAGCAGTGAACTGCAAACGGCCGACCAGCTCAAGATCACCTTCTTCAATGTCATTTAAGGTTGCGATGTGCTTTTTGGGAATAATCAGCTGATGAGTGGGCGCCATAGGGCTAATGTCGTTAAAGGCAAGAACGCGCTCGTCTTCATAAACGATATCAGCCGGGATCTCACGATTGATGATTTTGCAGAATAAACACTCCATACCCACTCCTTGTTATCGTTGCAGCTTGTCGCCCGGCATTTGCAAACGCGGTTAACGAAAGCGGCGCTGGGATAATAAATGGCGCACCAGGGGTGCCAAAATCAGCTCCATGGCTAATGACATGCGCGCGCCAGGCACGACCAGCGTATGTGGCCGCGTCATAAAGGCATCCTTGATCATTGCAAGAAGCCAAGGAAAATCAACGGTTGATGGATCACGAAACCGGATCACCACAAACGATTCGGCATCTGTGGGGATATCCTGCACTTCAAAGGGGTTGGACGTATCGACGGTAGGCACCCGTTGAAAGTTGATATGGGTGCGGGAAAATTGCGGCTGAATATAGCGCACGTAATCGTTCATGCGGCCCAGAATCGTATCGATCACCGCTTCCTGGGAGTAGCCACGCAGCTTGGTATCACGGTCAATCTTCTGAATCCATTCAAGATTCATGGTCGGCGCAACGCCTACCAACAGATCCACATGGCGAGCAATGTCATACTCTTGGGTTACCAACCCGCCATGTAAACCTTCATAGAACAACAGGTCGGTACCACATGGGAGCGACTGCCACTCCGTAAAGGTGCCTACGCGGTAGCCCGCTTCGATTTTCTGCTTGTCTTCCGCGTGAATATAGTGCCGAAACGTGCCCGTACCGTGCTCGCCATACTCGGCAAACACCCCTTCAAGGCGGTCAAGCAGGTTGGCTTCGACTGCAAAATGCGAGAGCTCATGCTTACGCTCAGGCTCTTCACGAAACATGCGGTGAAGATCATCGCGTGTATAGCGGTGAAAAGCGTCACCGTCCACCATGGCCGCATGTACATCTTCGCGTAGAAACATGCGCTCAAAGCTTCGTCTTACGGTCGTCGTGCCCGCACCCGAAGAGCCTGTCACGGCGATAATGGGGTATTCCCGCGACATTAAGCGCTCCTCGCTTGGGCCAAGGCCTGCTTGATGGGCTCAGGTATCGCAACCGGCCGCCCAGTATTGGCGTCGATGAGCAACTGGTTAACGCGGGCGGTCGCCACGATATGTTCGCCGTCGCGCTGCAAAATACGCTGGTAAACGGTTAATGCCTTGCCCTGCGGCTCAGGCACCGCCGTTTCAATGGTCAACGCATCAGGCCAACGCGCTTCACGTTGATACTGCACGGCCAAGTCGGCCACCACGCTTGGATAGCCGTGCATGTCCCATTCCGATAGCGCCAGGGCGGAAAAAGCGTGAACGCGGGCTTCATGTAGCAGCGAAACCACTGTGTCATGCCCCAAATGCCGACCGTAATTCATATCGGTTACCCGCACCGTTAAAGGGTGACGATGAATAACCGCGTTAGCGGGAAAATCCAGCGTGACACGTTCCATACCTGTTTCCTTTCGGTGGTGATAAGTGGCCCGCCCCTTGCGCTACGGTATCAACGCGCTTATTACGCTTTTTCTCTCGCAATAGCACGGTAAGCGATATCACGGCGATATTCAGCGCCCTCCCAGCGAATCTCCTTGACGCCTTTGTAAGCCTGCTGCTGTGCGCTAAAGACACTCTCACCCAGTGCCGTCACACACAGTACACGACCGCCGGAGGTCGTTACCTCGTTGTTCGCGTTCAGCGCGGTGCCCGCATGGAACACCTTGCTGTGCTGCTCGGCTTTTGCCAAACCATCAATGACATCGCCTTTACGGTAGCTGGCTGGATAACCGCCCGCCGCCATGACCACACCCACCGCGGCACGTGAATCCCAATGGCACGTTTTACCCGCCAACTGCCCCTGGGCACCGGCAAGGCAAAGCTCAGCAAGATCCGACGTCAGGCGCATCATGATGGGCTGAGTTTCGGGGTCACCAAAGCGGCAGTTATATTCAATCACTTTGGGCTGCCCGGTCTGGTCGATCATCAACCCGGCATACAAAAATCCGGTATAGGCATTGCCTTCAGCGGCCATCCCTTTAACCGTGGGCACGATGACCTGCTCCATGATGCGGGCATCAACGTCTGGCGTAACGACCGGCGCAGGTGAGTAAGCGCCCATGCCGCCGGTATTAGGGCCTGTGTCGCCATCATAGGCGCGCTTGTGGTCTTGGCTTGTGGCCATGGGAACGATGTTTTCGCCATCGACCATGACGATAAAGCTCGCTTCTTCGCCTTCCAGAAACTCTTCAATGACAACGCGAGCACCGGCATCGCCAAAGGCATTGGCTTCGAGCATATCGCGAATGGCGGCTTCGGCCTCCACTTCGCTCATGGCAACGATCACGCCCTTACCTGCCGCCAAGCCATCCGCCTTGATAACGATAGGCGCACCGACCGTGTGTAAATATGCCAGCGCAGGCGTTACCGCGGTAAACGTCTGATAAGCCGCCGTTGGAATAGCATGGCGCGCCAGGAAGTCCTTGGTAAACGACTTGGAGCCTTCAAGCTGGGCCGCGGCTTGGGTAGGGCCAAAGATGGTTAGGCCAGCCGCTTGAAAGCGGTCAACGACGCCTTCGACCAGAGGCGCTTCCGGACCGACGACGGTCAAGCCAATACGCTCCTGGAGCGCAAATGCTTCCAGCCCGGCCAAGTCGGTGGCCGCAATATCGATATTGGTCAGCTTATCTTCGGTCGCCGTACCGGCATTGCCGGGCGCTACGAATACCTGCTCAACATTATCAGATTGCGCTAATTTCCACGCCAACGCATGTTCGCGGCCGCCGCCACCTATCATCAAAACCTTCATGTTCTTCCTTCTCGAACGGGAGAGCGATTATGCGCCGCATTATGCCACAAGGTGACCACTCGTGGCGTTAGGAGGATTTATCCTCATCCTTGTCGCTGGTGGAGGGCGGCTGGTTCAAGGTGCTTTGCCAAAAGCGCATATTTTCTTCGGCCAGCTCGCGCATAAACTCCATGGGCGTATGGCGCATGGCCTGCTGCCATTGGCTTTGCAAACGCTTTTGCTGCTCCAGCATAAGCTGCGTGCCTTGCTCCAGATAACGCGCCAGCGGTAAAGGCGACGACATATCATAAACCCGGATGAGCTGCGCCAGCAGGTCGTTAGAGAATACTTCGGCTTCGTTATCCGACTGCTCCTGCTCAATAATGATGGAGAGCAGAATGGTACGCGTCAGGTCTTCACCGCTTTTGGCATCCTCAACCCGAAACGGCGCTTCTTCAATAATAAGATGGCGCAGATCTTCAAGCGTGACATAACGACTTTGCTGAGTGTCGTACAACCGGCGATTGGCATACTTACGAATTACGCGCACAGCGCATCTCCTTAAACGCGATAGGGGGTGTTCCCCAATGCTATTATTGTGCCTGCACCACGCGCCCATGCAAGCCATGTGAGTAGAATATTGCGCAACAGCGTGCCCACCCTTCGACCAATAGATGCCGATTATGAACTTGATTTTGCTTCACCCCAGCGACCTCGACCACCAGGGCCATGCGCGCATAACAGATGCCCGCAGATTAGCGCATTTACGCGACATCCATCGCGCTGCCCTCGGTGACCGGTTAACGGTGGGTATTCAGGGTGGCTTAATGGGAAAAGCACAGCTGGTCGAATTAACCACTGAGCTTGCCGTATTTGCCCTTGGCCCGTTAGCTGACGTGCCTCCCCCCGCTCTTCCCGTGCATTTGGTACTCGCGCTACCTCGACCACGCATGCTGGCGCGAACGCTTGAGCATGTGACAGCGCTAGGGGTGAAGGAAATTACGCTACTGCATACCAAGCGCGTAGAGAAAAGCTATTGGCAATCACCAGAGCTTCTTCCCGAGAAAATTCATCAGCACCTGGTGCTGGGTCTGGAGCAATCACGTGATACCCAACTACCGAGCGTGACACTGACCAAAGGCTTTCGGCCCTTTCTTGAAGAGCAACTGCCTGCTTTACTTCGCGGTCGCCGTGGCCTTGTGGCTCACCCGGGCATGCCGATGGCCTGCCCACGTGGCATCAGCGACAATACGCTGCTGTTGGTCGGCCCAGAAGGTGGGTTTATCCCATGGGAAGTTGAAAAACTGCTGGACGCTGGCTGTGAGGGGATGCATCTTGGGCCGCGCATTTTACGCGTTGAAACAGCCGTCACAGCATTGCTGTCACGGCTGTTTTAGAGCCCAACACCTAGGCTTGCTGGTCTTCCGGATCGTGAGGCACCACCTCAGCATCGTCACTGCAGGATGGCTCTTGCTGGAATGTTTCGCGCACGTCCAGCAAGCCTAAATGGCTGATGGTACGCCGGCCAAGCAGCAGTGGATAATGCATTTCTTCGCGATCACGTAGGCTAAATTGCTCTTCGTAAACCGTATCGCCCATGCACACATTCATTAATACAACGGGGCGCTCATCACGCCCGCCCGCGCCGCGCACTGCCAACTCACGATAGAGCGGCCGTTCAAGACGGTCGCTAAACACTTCGTCGTTCTGCTGGTCTGTTAGCTTTAAGCGAAAGCGCACCCACTCCTCGCCCTCTTTCTCAAACACTTCGATATCACGCGCATCCAGAGATGACGTCAGGGCACCACTATCAAGCTTGGCCTTCACCATAATGCCCCAGGGCTCTATGGTGGCATTTTCAACCCAGCCAAACACTTTATCATCATCGCTTGCCACTGCGCTGGCGGCTAATGCACTTACCAGCACACTACTTAACAGCGTTTTTGCCACAAATCCCATAGCATCATCCTTGGTGAAATAAGTGATTAATCATTAACTACGCACCTAGCGCAGCCTTTCAAGCAGCGCCTGAGTAGCGAAGCCATCCGGCGTTAGCCCTTGGCTGCGTTGAAAGTCACGCACGCCTTGGCGTGTATTGGGCCCCATCACACCGTCAGCCCCGCCTACCGAATAGCCCGCTTCATTCAAGCGCCGCTGGAGTTCTTTGACATCGTCGCGGGTTAAAGGTGTCTGCCCTCGCGGCCATGTCTGGCGTATTCCCTCACGCCCGGCAATTTTATCAGCCAGCGTCGCCACGGCCAGGGCGTAGCTGGTGGCATTGTTATAGCGCAAAATCGCTCGAAAATTAGCGCCTACCAAAAAGGCGGGCCCTTCCGCCCCGGCCGGAATGGCGATAGCCGCGCTCTCGAAATTGGGCAGTTCACCCTGCAGGGCGCGTACACCTTGACTCGCCCACTCAGCGCTACTGCGGCGCTCGGTCTGTGAATAATCAAACGATGCAGGAAGCGCTAACTCAACCCCCCAGGGTTCGCCTGCTTGCCAGCCTGCCCGCGCCAGATAGTTGGCGGTGGAGGCCATCACATCGGGGATACTGCCCCAGATATCACGGCGGCCATTGTTATCACCATCCACGGCATAAGCTTCAAAGCTACTGGGGATGAACTGGGTATGCCCCATAGCCCCCGCCCAAGAGCCTTTCATTTGCTCGGCTGCGATATCGCCCTGGTCGATAATACGTAACGCCGCAAGCAGTTCACCGCGTGCAAAATCCCGGCGACGCCCGTCGTATGCCAGGGTAGCGAGCGCCTCAAGGGTTGAGAAATCACCAAAATTGCTTCCGTAATTGCTCTCGATGCCCCAAATCGCCACGATGATTTCTGAGGGCACGCCGTAGCGTTGCTGCATTTCTAATGCCGTCTGGCGGTGGGCGTCAAGTTTCTCACGGCCTGCATTGACGCGCGTATCGGAGGCGGCGGTGTCGAGATATTCCCAAATAGGCCGCACAAACTCCGGCTGGTAACGATCCAGTTCAATCACCCGTTCACGGTAGCGCACGTTATCCAGTGCGGTGGCTAGCGTTGATTCACTGATCCCCTGAGCAGCTGCATAACGACGGAACTCATTGCGCCACTGTTCAAAGTTGGCATAGCGTAGCTCTTCGGCACCGCGGGCATCCACTTCTGTCATCAACTGCGGGTTAGCGTAGAGGCTTCCGCTAAACATTACCGATAGCACCCCGGCAGTAACTACCAGTGATGTATGACAAAAAGCGCGACGTAATGGCAAATTAATCTTGGGCAACATGGTGTCTCTTCCTGGGCTGTCCTTGGCATGCCTGATGATGGCCTGGAAAACAAGCAGATACCAGAATTTGTACGAAAACAACGCGTGCTTAGCCGTTGTGGCGTAAACCCTGCCTACCAACCTTTCACCAGATAAAGTCACGGCGCTGACATTTCCTGCTGATACATTGTGTTATAAAAAAACCACCCGAAGGTGGCTTCTTATCGATTAGTTATTTACTAGCCGCTAAATTAGTGCAATACATCAGTCGGGATCCGTCGCTCGTGGCTGACGTTTAGCATTTTCATTCGTTTCCATGCCGCTTTTTAATTCGTGGGTTAACGGGTCGTAGTTGGGACGAAGCTCATCCTTGACCGTACCACTCCAAAGTCGAGAGCCCACAAAGTAACCCGCCCGTCCTATCACATGCGCCGCAACGGGGGCTGTCATCAGGATAAACACGATAATCGCAAAGGAGCGAGCGACCACGCCTACCTCAGAAAAATGCATTGCCGATGCCAGCATGATCAAAATAACGCCTAATGCCGCCGCTTTGGTAGTGGCATGCATACGTGTTAGTAGATCCGGCAAACGTAGCAAGCCAATAGCCGCCAGGAGCATAAATAAAGAGCCTGTCAGCAATAGCGCACCTTTAATCGCTTCAATCATCGCGAGGCCCTCCCCGTTCCAAAAAGCGTGCAAAGCCAATCGCGGCCAGAAAGCCCATTAGCGCGATAACGATAGCGGCATCCAGAAAGCTGGCTACCCCGGATTGAATGGCGTAAACGCCTACCAGCCCGACCACCGTAGTAGAAAAAAGCTCAAGCGCCACTACTCGGTCAGGCAGGCTTGGCCCGCGCACCACACGCACAAATGTCAACACTAGCGCCAGCCCCATAATGATCTGGCTAATCAAGAGAACCGTATCCATTAGCGAAATAACTCCAGGGCTCGATGCTCCATTTCTTTTAAGTTGCGTCTTAGCTCTTCTTCATCATCAAGAAACATGGCATGGATATAAAGCACCTTGCGGTCATCAGAGACGTCCAGGCTCAGCGTTCCCGGGGTTAAAGAGATCAGGTTAGCCACCAGGGTAATTTCCATTTCCGTGCGTGCGGAAAGCGGCATGGCAATCACGCCTGGCTGCATGTGCCAAGGCGGCGTCACAATATCAAACGCAACACGCAGGTTGGCTTGAACAAGCTCCTTTAGAAAAAAGCCCAGAAAGCCAATAATGCGTGGAATCCTGGCCGGGTAGCCTTTTAATGCGCTGACTTGCGGCTCAATCATCACCAGCGCGATATAGCCGAAAATCATGCCTACCAGCAGGTTTAAGCCAGTGAAGTCGCCGCTTAGCAGCACCCACGCCAATCCTAACAGCAGGTTCCAAATAGCACCGGTCATGGCGCGCCCCCCCCGCCTATTATTTCTACCTGCAACTCGCCTGGTATCAGTAGCGCATCCTCAGCGCTCGCGGACACGCCCAACACCGCATCAATATAGCCTCTGGGGGCCAGCAATTGATCACCAATAGTGGTCATCACATGCATAATGGGTTCCGCAAAAATCCCGATGAGCACTGAAAACAGAGCCAGAACCACCACGGGCAAATACATCATCCACAGGCTGGGTTTAATAAGCCGCCCGTCATCCCCAGAGGGGGTATTCGATACAGGCACCTGGTTATCGTCTGGTAAGGATTTCCAGAAGACTTCGTTCCATATCTTGACCATGGAGTAGAGCGTTAATAACCCCACACCCAAGGCAATGGCTGTAATCACATACGCCTCGGCTTCAATACCTGCCCGCACGATGACAAACTTGGCGAAGAACCCGGATAACGGAGGAACCCCCGCGAGGGAAAATGCTGAGATAAAAAATGCAACGGCAAGCCAAGGACGCTCTTTATAAAGCCCACCCATCTTTTTTAGCTGATACGTGCCCTGCAAGCGGTGGGTGATACCGCTAATCAAAAACAGGTTCGTCTTGACAATAATATTGTGCATGATGGCAAACACGCCGCCAGCAATCGCCAAGGGGGTATACAGCGCCAACCCCAGAATCATATAGCCGATCTGGCTGACGATATGAAACGACAAAATACGCCGAAACTCATATTGAGCGGCCGCACCCAGCACGCCGGTCACCATGGTAAGCACCGCCCCCCACAACATTATCTCCTGTAGGTAGCCCATCGTCTGGTCAAAGATCAAGGTAAACACACGGAACAGTGAGTACACGCCTACCTTGGTGAGAAGACCTGCAAAAAGCGCTGAAACGGCAACCGGCGGCGTATGGTAAGACGCAGGCAGCCAGAAAAAGAGCGGAAAGGCCGCCGCCTTGATCCCAAAGGCCACCATAAACATCACCGCGAGCACCTCGACCATCCCGTTGTGCTCAACAGCATTCATGCGCAGTGCGATATCGGCCATGTTAAGCGTACCGACCGTGCCGTACAGCAGCCCCACCGCTGTCAGAAAGATCACCGACGCCAGCAGGTTAAGCGTTACGTACTTTATTGCTCCCTCCATCTGGGCCCGCTCGCCGCCCAAAATCAGTAGCGCAAAAGAGGCCACCAGCATTACTTCAAACCATACATACAGGTTGAAGATATCGCCGGTCAAAAAGGCTCCCGCCACCCCGGCTAACAACAAGTGCATTAACGGATAATAGCCAAATTTCTCATGGCCACGGCCGGTCGTCGCCAAGGAGTAAATCCCCATGGCGAGGCCGATGATACCGGTCAGCAGCACCATCACCGCACTTAACATATCGGCGATGAGCGTAATCCCAAACGGTGCAGGCCAGCTGCCCATTTGCATGGTGACATAGCCTTCGGAAAGGGTTGTCGTAAACAGCCAAAGGCTAACGATCAGAAATGCTATATTTCCAGCAACGGCGATAAAGCGTTGCATTGGCCTTGAACGCCAAAACAGTAGTGAAATAGCCCCTGAAAGTAAGGGTAAAAGGACGGGAAGAGCAACTTCAGGCCTCACGTATCAGTATCCTTCATCTTATCCAGGTCATCCGCCTTAACCACTTCATAGGCACGACGAATCAATACAACAGCAAAGGCCAGCACACCAAATGCGATAACAATAGCCGTCAGTACAACGGCTTGGGGCAACGGGTCAGCGACATCGCCCATAGGCTGAACCATGCCTTCTGGAATCAGCGGTGGCGCGCCCCGCGTCATTCCGGCAGTAGTAAAGATCAATAAGTTAGCAGCGTTGGAAAGCAGCAGTAGTCCAATAACCAGTTTTACAATGGAGCGTCGCAGCATCATAAAAATAGCGGTGGCGTACATAACCCCAATCGCTAGCGCCATTACCGGTTCCATGCGTATCCTCCTGCTATGTTAAGGCTCATCCTTATCCACCTCCATCAACGCCATCACCATGCCAATCACCGCTCCCAACACCGCCAAGTAAACGCCAATATCAAAAATCAGCGGAGTGGAGGCTTTAAAATCAATAACCGGAATGGTCCACCACTGCGCGGTTAAAAACGGCTGACCCATAAACCAGGCAGGTACAACAGAAATCATGCCTAACAACAGCCCCACGCCAATCAAGTCGCGAGGGTCGACCATACGTAATACCTCTTTTGTGGCACTGACGCCAAACGCCAACAGGTACAAGGTAAACGCCCCCGCCGCCACCAACCCTGCAATAAACCCACCGCCGGGCTCGTCGTGTCCACGAAGCAGCAAAAATATCGAAAACATGAGTTGCAGCGGCATTAGAAAGCGGGCCGCCGTGTTTAAAATAATCGTTCCCGATTTAACCATCGTACGGCTCCCTGCTATCAGTATTCCCACTATCATTGGTGGGCTTAGCGCTTTCTGGCTCATGGCGCAGCTTCAGCATAGCGATAACGCCAATGGCGGCTAGCGCCAGTACAAACATCTCGCCCAACGTATCCAGTGCCCGGTAATCCACCAAAATGACATTGACGATGTTGCGGCCAAAAGCGAGCGGTGCGCTGTTTTCAACCATATAGGTAGAAATGGACTCGAACTGGTTAATACTCCAGGCCGTCATGATCAGAAGGAAAATCAATATCCCCATCATCGCAGCTACCGAGCCATCGCGAATGCGCTCCAGGCTGGTCGAAAGATGCGAGAAGCGAGGCAGCCTGAACAGTACCAGCACCAGTAAAATAACTGTGAGCGTTTCAACCAGAAGCTGGGTAATCCCAAGATCAGGGGCGCTGAAAAGAATAAAGACCAGCGCGATTGAGAACCCCATAATACCCACTGACACGACGGCACCCAGCCGGGAGCGGGTGATCGTTGCATACAGGGCACCCATCACCATTGTGCCGACGACGATGGCCTCATGAAACCGTACATCAAGTTCAAAGGCTAACAGCGGAGAGTGGCGTACCAGAATGGAGTTGCCCAACAGCGTAATCAGCACGACCAGCATGACCAAAATATAGTTGCGCATATAGCCATTTTGCAGCACACGGGTTTGCCATTCCGCAAACCGAACCAGGCCATTTAACAAGCCTTCATAGCCCGCTTCCGGGCCGTAACGCATAACAGGGGCCAGCAACGTTAGCTTGCCTCGCATGCTGTCCCAGTACTTGAACAGCAAAAAGCCCAACCCCAGGCTAACAACGGACATTATCAGCGCCGCATTAACGCCGTACCAAAGTGACAGCGCCACCTCGCTCGGCTGCCCAGCCACCGCGCTTGCCGCTGACGTTAAAAGAGCGTCAACGCCAAACATGGCGGGCGCCAGACCAAAAACCAGCGAGCCTACGCTTAGCAGTGCGGGGCCCATTAACATGCCGAAAGGTGCTTCATGCGGCGTTTTTGGGGTTTCGTGACGCTTCCCGTAGAAAGGCCGTAGCGCAACAATCGCCGCCACAGCGATAGTCATAATCGCGCTGACAAATGCGAACACGACGAGCAAGCCTTGAAAATCCCCTGCGCCCAGCACCGCTTCAAACTTAAGCTCTTTGCCAATAAAGCCAAGCAACGGCGGCACCCCTGCAAGTGATAGCGCCGCTATCAATGCAATGGTGGCCGTCACCGGCATCAAAGACCTTAACCCGCCCATTGCGGTGACATCCTTGGTGCCCGTTTCATGATCGAGAATACCGGCCACCATGAACAGCGCCCCCTTGTACAGGGAGTGTGCGAGCAAAAAAGTTACGAATGCTGTCATGGCGTACTCGGTGCCAATGCCCAGCAGCATCGTCAATGTGCCGAGCGCCATAATGGTTGAGTAAGCCAGCAGCTTTTTAATGTTCGTGTGATGAAGCGCCAGGAAAGCGCCCAGCAGCAGTGTGATAGCACCCACCACAGAGAGGATGCTTATCCAGAGTGCCGTTCCACCCAGTTCAGGCTGAAGCCTTGCCATGAGGTAAATACCGGCTTTCACCATGGTGGCGGAGTGCAAATAAGCCGAGACAGGTGTAGGGGCTGCCATGGCGTTGGGCAGCCAGAAATGAAAGGGAAACTGAGCTGATTTAGTGAAGGCGCCCAACAGCAAACAGATAAGCATGGGCGTATAAAGGGCATGCTCTCGCAGGTCGGTTTCCATTGCGCGAATATCGGTTAACGACCACTGGTCGCTGGCGATGCCCAGCAAGATAAGCCCGGCCATCAACGCAAGCCCACCCGCAAAAGTGACAAAAAGCCCTTGGCGAGCCGACTTACGCGCCTGCATATCGGTATGGTTAAACCCGATCAGCAGGTACGAAGTAACGCTGGTTAACTCCCAAAAAATAAACAGCGTGATCAGCCCATCGGCCAACACTAGCCCCAGCATGGACACCATAAAAGCCATCAGCGCGATATGAAACCGGGCGATCTCCGGGTGGCCTTTTAAGTAACTCCCCGCATACACCAACACGCACGCGCCAATAACGCTGATTAACAAGCCGAACAGTAAGGACAACCCATCCAGCATAAAGGTGAGGCTGATACCTAACGAAGGCACCCACTGCCACTCCATTAGCAGCGGGCCGTCATTGATGATTGTGGGTGCTTGAGAAAACAGCCACGCAGCGATGAGGGCAGGAAAAAGGGCCAATACCAAACTCGTACGGTCTGCAAACCAGCGCTGCATAAGTGGTGCCAACGCGGCTAATACAAACCCCATCAAAACGGCGAATTGCATCTAGCGATATCTCCTGTGTATCTGCCCCATGATGAAGCGGGTTCGTTGAGCATCAATACCTCTCGCGGTGAGTAGCGATCATCATCCCTGTTCACTGCTCTCTCTTAACTGCTCTGTCTCAAGCACCCTCTCTCAAGCACTCTGTCTTAAGCGCTCGGACCAGATTTTAACGAGCACGCTGAAAGCCGTAGAGTAACAGCGCCTATTTTAAACACGCGAGGTGATCATAAAGTCGTAGACTCTATAACAGGCCACTGCCTGTTACCAGGCAATCATTCAAAATCAAATAGATAGCGTGCTTATCGTTACTTCATCGCCATTTATAACGCCTTGATTATCGGCTCATTACGACCGTGGGAGCCAACCCAAAAGCTCGTTATTTACGATGTCCAGCAGCGCCTTTATGTGATCATTACGATCATTTAAGCAGGGAATGTAACTAAACGTTTCGCCGCCTGCTTCCATAAAGCTATCGCGGATCTCCTCCTTGATTTCTTCTAGCGTTTCCACACAGTCGGAGGAGAAAGCAGGCGATAGAATCGCAATATGTTTATGGCCCTGCTTGGCAAGCGCAGCTACGTGCTCGACCGTTGCAGGCCCCACCCACTTTTCAGGACCAAACTGTGATTGAAAGGTGGTATCCACTTCCTCCTGACTAAAACCTAGCGTTTCGCCCAGGAGACGCGTGGTTTTCTGGCACTGGCAATAGTAGGGGTCGCCTTGCATCAAATAGCGCTCAGGCACGCCGTGGTAGCTGGCAACTAACTTGGTGGGCCGCGTCTCAAGTTCGGCGTAAACATCTGTTACTGAATTAGCCAGTGCCTGTAGATAAGCAGGGTGATCAAAATAGGCGGGCACCGTACGAATAGAGGGTTGCCACTTCATCTTCATTAAGGCGCGAAACGCCTCGTCATTGGCGGTTGCAGTGGTCGGCGAGGCGTACTGTGGATAGAGCGGAAAGAAAACAATCTTCTCACAGCCCTTTTCTTTCATCTGCGTGAGCACACTGCGCGTTGAAGGATTGCCGTAGCGCATACAGAAATCCACTTCAACGTTGTCGCCGTATAAGGCCTTAAGCTGCTCCGTCAGTTTTTCGGTTTGCGCCCGCGTGATCGTGAGTAGCGGGCTTTCGTTTTGTTCGGTGTTCCAAATACTTTTATACGCTTTACCCGACGAAAAAGGCCGTTTGGATAAAATAATCAGTTGCAGAAGCGGCTGCCACTTCCAATCGGGATAATCGACTACCCGCTTGTCGGAGAGAAACTCACTTAAATAACGTCGCATCGACCAATAATCAGTGGCATCGGGCGTCCCCAGGTTAGCCAGAACTACACCTACTTTTGCCCGCGGCACGGCCGGATGATCACTGGATGCATGGGCCAAGCGGCCTTCGCCCGGCTGGTCCACCACAACGCTATCGGTCATTACGCTTACTCCAAAGACGGCTTCTAATTATCAAAAATCTTAACACTTTTCGATAAGGCGCGGCATAAAGTTATACTATCAACATCATTTGTATAACCACCGGTAAAGTGGCACCCCGCCGCCCCGCGCCTTACTTCAAATACGCTTTAAGCACAGATCGAAGATACTTAAAAAATAGCGGCAAGGTGGTCAGAAGCAAAACACCTGGAAAGCACGGCGAATAGAGGCAAGTTAAGCGGTTAAAGCAGTGCGCTGGCCAGGATGCTGGTAGGGCTTTGTTGCTACCGAGCCTGCAAGAGGAGATGAATGCAGGCTGCTGTTTCTTTGCCTGTCACCGCATTAGGGTTTAGGCGAGGGTGGGAAAAACGTTACGCTAACTGTTGTGTGTGCATTCAGTAAATACACAGAGTGATTCATCAACCGCTTTTTAAAAAACCAGCGGCATTCGTGAGGCTAGCGGCTCGCTGTAATGCGCGTCACGACCAATAACTTCGTCCTGAGGCACATGCTGAACCAGATACGCGCGATGAATACCCGCACGTTTTAGTTCCAAATACACATCATCTAACGAGCGAAACAGCATGGGCTTACCACGTTGGGTGAGCATATGCCGCGCGCCTTCTACATCTTCAAGTTCAAGCTGATAAAAACGACTACCCGAATGCGTAATAACGCGAATTTCGAAATTATCGTGGCTATCGACGAACTGTTTAAGTGCTTTCAGTTCCATGATTCCCTCCTGTTATTGGATACAACAATAGGACCCAGCATGACTGCGTCCTATTACATTCCTGTTACCTTACATTGGCACTTATTGACCAAGAGGGCAACTTTTCAGGAGGTTTCCAGGCTATCAGTCTATTAACACAGCCAAGCTACTGATATTCAGAAGGATCAATCGCCTTACCAAGCGAGTTACGATCAATCCAGTTACCGCCCTTGGTCTCTTTGTAGCG
The DNA here is from genome assembly GCF_052376035.1 of Halomonas sp. AOP7-E1-9. NCBI lineage: Bacteria > Pseudomonadati > Pseudomonadota > Gammaproteobacteria > Oceanospirillales > Halomonadaceae > Halomonas > Halomonas sp. AOP7-E1-9. Next base: position 79,596 of record NZ_JBQSVC010000006.1, on the reverse strand, counting down.
AAATACCACGTTATCGCCGATAGCGACCGGAAGCTCAGCATCTTCTGTTTGATAGCTGTACTTCTCACCATCAACGACCAGCTGATAGCGATAAAGGTCTGGCATACCCAGCCACTCTTTAAAAGGCCCTTCGCGCTCTAATTCCTGAAGTTCTCCGCGCCCTTGAAGCTTGGGAAGACGCTGACGATTACCACGCCGAAAACCACCTGCCATGAATTACTCCCGTTCGTTCTTTTTTCCGTATGCTCAATATATCAAGGACGTGATGCTGGTCACACCCTCACTCTAGTCACCAAAAGCTTCGCCATAGCTGTCGGGAGCCAGGTCTTCAAAACGGGTATATTTGCCGATAAACGCCATATGCACCGTTCCGATAGGCCCGTTACGCTGCTTACCGATAATGAGTTCAGCCAAGCCCTGATTATCTGGATTATCCTGGTTATACACCTCATCACGATAGACGAAGGCGATAACGTCCGCATCCTGCTCGATGGCGCCTGATTCCCGCAAGTCAGACATAACCGGGCGCTTGTTGGGGCGCTGCTCCAGCGAGCGGTTAAGCTGAGAAAGCGCCACTACCGGACATTTAAACTCTTTCGCCAAGCCTTTTAGCGAGCGCGAAATTTCCGATATCTCCCCCGTGCGGTTTTCAGAAAAACCGGGGATCTGCATCAGCTGAAGGTAGTCGATCATGATCAGCGACATATTGCCGTGCTCACGCACGACACGGCGCAAGCGCGAGCGCATTTCATTAGGTGAAAGCGCAGCGGTGTCATCGATAAAGAGCTGCTTGTCTTTAAGCAGATTGACCGCCGACGTTAGGCGCGGCCAATCTTCATCCTCCAACTGCCCCGAACGTACGCGGGTTTGGTCGATGCGTCCAAGCGATGACAGCACCCTGAGCATTAGCGATTCAGCCGGCATCTCCATGGAGAACACCATCACGGGCTTATCGCTGGAGATAACCGCGTGTTCGACCAGGTTCATCGCAAACGTGGTTTTACCCATGGAGGGACGCCCGGCAATGATGACCAGGTCCGAAGGCTGAAGCCCTGACGTCATCTCATCCAGATCACGAAAGCCGGTTGATAGCCCCGTCATTTCGCCCTTCAGGTTGAAGAGTTCATCAATGCGATCAACCGCTTTGGTGAGAAGCTCGCTCATGCCAATTGGGCCACCCGTTTTAGGGCGCTCTTCGGCAATCTGAAAAACCAACCGCTCAGCTTCATTAAGCAGCTCATCGGCTGGCCGCCCTTGGGGGGCAAAGGCGCCTTCTGCAATCTGATTCGCCGCTCGAATCAGCTTTCTAAGCGTTGCCCGCTCACGCACAATATCCGCATAGGCGCGAATATTGCTCGCCGAAGGCGTATTGCGGGCAAGCTCCGCCAGGAAAGCCAAGCCACCCACGGTATCCAGGTGATCTCGCTCTTCAAGCGCTTCAGACAAGGTGATGACATCAAGGGGTTGTCCAGACTCCGCCAGATGAATCATGACGTTAAACACCAAACGGTGCTCATAACGATAAAAGTCATCGGCTACCAGGCGCTCGGAAACCGTATCCCACGCCTGATTATCCAGCATTAGCCCGCCTAACACCGACTGCTCCGCCTCCAGCGAATGCGGCGGCAGCTTCAGCGCTGCCGTTTCCTGATCAGCAGAAGGCTGGTCCATAGCGAGCTCCTTTCAATAGTGCAGCATAGCCGACAAAGACCACTATCTTAATCGGACAAACCGTTAGCAACCACCGCTAGGTCATCGCATAAAGGGTTATTTCTAAACGCTCAGGGCTTTCAACAAACCACTAGCCGCTTGAAAATAAGCCTTCGTTAAATAGCAACGGGCTTAAATAACACAGGGTTTAAATAACACAGAGCTTAAATAACAAAGGGCGCGGGAAATCCCGCGCCCTTTTGGCGTAAATAGCAGCAGCAAAGTTTACTCTGCGACGACTACCACGCGAACAACGGCGTCCACTTCTGCATGCAGGTGGAGGTCGATGTCGTATTCGCCAGTTTGACGAATCGGGCCTTGCGGCATACGCACTTCGCTCTTGGCAACCTCGATGCCAGCAGAGGAAATAGCGTCGGCCAGATCACGAGGACCGATAGAACCAAACAGCTTGCCTTCGTCGCCAGCTTTAGACACAAGCGAAAGCTCGATGTCGTTCAGCTGCTCAGCGCGGGCTTGGGCTTCTGCTTTACGCTCAGCCGCTTGAGCTTCAAGCTCAGCACGCTGTGCCTGGAACGCGTCAACGTTCTCTTTGGTGGCCGGTACGGCTAAACCGTAAGGCACCAGGTAGTTACGACCATAACCAGGCTTAACAGTGACCTTGTCACCCAGGCCGCCCAGCTTACCAATGTTGTCGAGCAGAATGACTTCCATCTCGTAAACCTCTTGTCAGTTGCCGCGGGCAAGGCGTGCGCGAATGTTCGCGAATGTATCAATCAGCCCCAACAGCAGCACAATGAGAATCGTGGGCCAGGTCGTGATCAGCAGCACATAAAATGCTACCAGCCACAGCCCGTTCATCCCCTTTAATCCAATATAACCATGCACTAACGCAATGCCGGCAACGAGTAGTGGTATCCAGCCGAGTACTGCTAACGCATGCCCCCCAAGCATCATGCCGACCACACAAAGCACCGCTAACACGGCAAGCTCTTTGGGTGCGAGTCGTAACGCATGAAACTCTTCACGAAACCCGCCCGGGTTATATAACCCCGCTTGCCAGCTTCGCGCCAAGGCTAAACATGCAATCGACGCAATCAGAACCACAAGCCCCGTAACGCCCCCCACCACAATGGCAGCCAGCATTTGGGTATCGTACCCTTGATTAGCCAACTCTGTGAGCATACGATCAACGTCCGGAGAGCCTTGTCGTAGTTGCTCAAGCATTGGCCCCATGTCGCCTGGCAGGCTAAAGATGCCGAACTGTACCATTGCTGCAGCCACGAGGGTGCCCGCCAGCAATGCTTCACTCCAACGCATCCGTTCACGCAGGACAACCGCCATCAGCGTTACCAGCAATACGCTGGCCAGCGGGATAACGTCGCCTTGCGACCACCAAAAACCGGCGGGTAGCGCCGCTGCGATAATAACCGGTAGCGCAGGTGCAAAGCCTTTACGCAGGGTTACCAAAGCAGCAATAGCAGCACCTAACCAAAACAGCCACGGCACTAACGTGGCCAGCGCTGCCCCGCCTACGGCGTAAGGCAGCCCTCGCATTAGCCATCTTGCCAGTGCCAGCATCACGTTAAACGCTTACTGGTGGCTATCGGAGTAGGGCAGCAGCGCCAGGTAGCGCGAACGCTTGATAGCAGTCGCCAGCTGACGCTGGTAGCGTGCTTTAGTGCCGGTGATACGGCTCGGAACGATCTTGCCAGTTTCGGTGATATAAGCTTTCAGGGTGTCCAGATCTTTATAGTCGATCTGCTTGACGCCTTCAGCAGTGAAGCGGCAAAACTTACGGCGACGGAAAAAACGTGCCATGGATTAGCTCCTTAAAACGTGCAGTGGATAGAATCAGGCAGTTTCGACGTCTGAATCAGACTCGGACTCATCAGCGCGCGACTTGTCTTCGCGACGCGGACGCTTCTCTTCTGCCGGCTTCATCATCGGAGAAGCTTCAGTAACCGCTTCCTTGCAGCGTACAACCAGGCTGCGGATGATGGCATCGTTGAAGCGGAAGATGTTCTCGATTTCTTCGAGCGTCTCGCCAGTACATTCAACGTTCATCAGCACGTAGTGGGCTTTGTGAATCTTGTTGATCGGGTAAGCCAGGTGACGACGGCCCCAATCTTCAAGACGATGTACAGTACCAGCGTTTTCGGTAACGATGCTGGTGTAGCGCTCGACCATAGCCGGCACTTGCTCGCTCTGATCCGGGTGGACCATAAACACGATTTCATAATGACGCATGAGATCTCCTTGCGGTTTGACAGCTTCCGGTGTGTGCCCCGCACAAGCGAGAACGACGACAGGGAAGCAAGGAGTTACTGAAATGCACCTAACTTACCGCCAAACGGCAATTTAAGGCATTAAGCAGAACTGGTGTTCAACTAACGTACAGGTATCTAACCAACGTACTGGTATTTAACCAACGTAAACATCTGCGCCCGCCTGTAGACAAACGGGCGCAGGTATTCTAGTGGGCACAGGGTTAACTTGCAAGCTGGCGTTGTCGTACTGCCTCAAACAAACAAATCCCGGTAGCCACAGAGACATTAAGGCTTGAAACCTGCCCTGCCATGGGTAGCTTGGCCAGGTTATCGCAGGCTTCCCGGGTTAAACGCCGCATGCCCTTCCCTTCTGCTCCCATTACTAGCGCAGTAGGGCCGGTCAAATCGATGTCAAATACACTAGCCTGGGCTTCACCTGCTGTACCGGTAATCCATACGCCGGCATCTTTAAGCTTGGCAAGCGTACGCGCCATGTTGGTGACCTGATAAACCGGCACTACCTCGGCAGCACCGCAAGCCACTTTACGCACGGTTGCATTTAGCGGTGCGGCCTTGTCTTTTGCCACAATAACGCCATGTGCCCCAGCGGCATCGGCGCTGCGCAAGCAGGCACCAAAGTTATGTACGTCTGTCACGCCATCCAGCACTAGCAAAAGCGGCGGCGTTGGCGCCTGCCAGGCACGCAGCTTTAACCACAAGGACTCTTCGCCTTCAGGCGTAAGTGGCGGACAGAACGCCACCACTCCCTGATGCGCAGCCCCTTGAGTCAGCTGGTCCAGCAGATCACGCGGCTGCTCTTTAATTCGCGCACCACGCGCTTGCGCCTGGGCAACCACTTCGGCCAAACGACTACCGGCTCCTTGCTGAACCCATAGCTCGCGCGGCGTTTCACCGCGCTCCAACAAACTTTGCAACGCGTGGGTACCATAGACCTGGTCCAGCCCATCCGGCGTACGTACCGTAGTACGTGCACCACGTCGAGACGACGCCGATTTCATACTTAACTTCTCCTGGGCGTTGACTGACGCGTACGTCGCGGGCCACGACGCGTAGATGGCTTATCTTTCTTGGGCGCAGCGTCGCTCTTGGGAGCGGCCGCTTCATTAGTGTCGCCACTGCGGCGTTTACGCGGCTGGCGGCGCGGGCGAGGCTTATCGTCGGTCAAACTGAAATCAATTTTCCGGTCGTCCATATCGACGCGCGCCACTTGCACCGTCAAGCCATCACCCAAGCGATAGGTGGTTCCGGTACGCTCGCCTTTCAGGCGATGCTTCTCTGCCTCATAGTGATAATAATCCGACGGCAGCGACGTCACATGCACCAGGCCTTCGACATAGAACGCATCCAGACGCACAAACAAGCCAAACTGGGTAACCGACGCAATCGTGCCTTCAAAGGTTTCGCCCAGCTTGTCGGACATAAACTCGCACTTCAGCCAGCTTTCTACATCACGGGTCGCTTCATCGGCGCGACGCTCAGTCATTGAGCAGTGTTCGCCAAGTTCAAGCATCTGCTCAAATGTATAAGGGCACCATTTGCTCGGCGGATCGACCGGCGCTCCGTCAACGCGCACGACGGTATTGGTTTGACGCGGCCCCCGGATGACCGAACGAATGGCACGATGCACGAGCAGATCAGGATAACGACGAATCGGCGACGTAAAGTGCGCATACGCCTGATATGCCAAGCCGAAGTGACCTTCATTCTGCGGTGAGTACACCGCCTGGTTCATGGAGCGCAGCATGACTGTCTGGATAATATCGGCATCAGGGCGATCAACAATTGCCTCTCGTAGTGCCTGATAATCCTGCGGCGTAGGCATATCGCCGCCACCCACGGAAAGGCCCAATTCGTTCAGGAACAAGCGCAGCTTATCCAACCGCTCAGGCGTTGGCCGCTCATGAATACGGTACAATGCGGGCAGGTCGTGCTTATCAAGAAAACGTGCGGTTGCAACGTTCGCGGCCAGCATGCACTCTTCAATTAACTTGTGCGCATCGTTACGCTTACGCGGCACAATTTTTTCGATCTTGCGCTCGTCATTGAAGATGATCGCCGTTTCAGTGGTATCAAAATCAATCGCGCCACGCGCTTCACGAGCCCCGCGTAGCAAGTGATAAAGCTCATGCAGGTTTTGCAGCGGCTTCACCAGCTCGCGGTGTTCCTCACGCAGCGCATTGCCCTCTTCGCTCTCGTTATCAAGCATCGCCGCCACTTTGTTATAGGTGAGGCGAGCATGAGAGTTCATCACGGCTTCATAGAAGGAGTAGCGACTGATCGCCCCGGTCTTGGAGATATTCATCTCGCAGACCATGACCAGGCGATCCACGTTCGGATTGAGCGAGCAAAGACCGTTGGATAAAAGCTCCGGCAGCATGGGCACCACCTGCCCCGGAAAATACACCGAGTTACCCCGCGTGCGGGCTTCATTATCCAGCGCCGTTCCCGGACGCACATAGTGAGAGACATCCGCAATCGCGACTAATAGCTTCCAACTGCCTGACTTGGTTTGCCACGCGCACACGGCATCATCAAAGTCCTTGGCAGACTCATCATCAATCGTAACCAGCGGTGTATCTCGCAGGTCAACGCGATGCTTTTTATCTTCCTCCAGCACTTCCGCTGAAATGCCGCTGGTTTGATCCAGCACCTCAGGCGGAAATTCAGCAGGAATATCGTAGCTACGAATCGCAATATCGATTTCCATGCCAGGGTCCATACGCTCACCCAACACTTCAATCACTTCACCCACAGGCTGCACGCGGGTAGCCGGCTGCTGAACAATTCTGGCCGAAATCACCTGGCCATCCTTCGCCCCAGCGCTGGCACTGTGAGGAATAATAACTTCCTGAGTAATACGTGGATTTTCAGGAATCAGTATGCCAAATTCCGGCGTATTGCTGCGATATACACCCACCATTGTTTGCGTATTGCGGGCGATTACATCGGCAATGGTCGCTTCGTCGCGGCCACGGCGGTCTGTGCCGCTGATACGGACCAATACATGGTCACCGCTGAACACGCGACGCATCTGGCGAGGAGGTAACAACAGATCTGGTTTTTTACCATCATCACGAATCAAGAAGCCAAAACCGTCCCGGTGCCCCAGTACGCTGCCCTTGATCAAATCAAGCTTATCAATTAATGCATAAGCGCCGCGCCGGTCACGCAACACTTGACCATCACGCTCCATGGCCGCCATCCGGCGGCGAACGGCCTCAAGGTGATCTTCGTCCTCGATGCCCAGCATGCGGCTCATATTTTCATGGGTAATCGGTTTGCCGTACGTTTCCAACGCCGCTAACAGATACTCACGACTAGGCGCCGGATTATCATATTTTTGCGCCTCGCGCTCGGCGTGCGGATCATCACTCAACGTCCAATACTTCATGCGATCGACATCCTTAATTGCATTTGCGGGAGGCGGACAAAAACAGCAGCGGATAGTCGCTGCAGGTAGGGATAGTCAGCGACTGCGTTAATAAGCAGTAAGCTGAAAAACGTCATATTTTGTTTGGTCATGGGGCCAGTATAGCGCTGCATGTTCCATGACCCAACCACCTTAAGCAGCAATTGTGCAATTTGCGCCATAAAATTATCTTTCAGGTCTTGCATTTAACCAGCACCCCGGTATCATACGCGCCACTTGCCCAGATGGCGGAATTGGTAGACGCGCTAGCTTCAGGTGCTAGTGTCCGTATGGACGTGGAGGTTCAAGTCCTCTTCTGGGCACCATGTTTTCTCATGTTATCCTCTTTTCATGAGTAGCGGGTGCAGCGGCAAGTTGATGTGGTTGATGCTTGATATGTATTCGCCCAGGTGGCGGAATTGGTAGACGCGCTAGCTTCAGGTGCTAGTGTCCGTATGGACGTGGAGGTTCAAGTCCTCTCCTGGGCACCATACGAATACAATCAGCAAAATACCCGCAGTACAAATGATGCGCCCAGGTGGCGGAATTGGTAGACGCGCTAGCTTCAGGTGCTAGTGTCCGTATGGACGTGGAGGTTCAAGTCCTCTCCTGGGCACCATTACGTTGGTCCCGTCCGCATCATTGAACAATCCTTTCTATTATTAATCCCCATATTTTGAATATTGTGCCTACGTTTGCGTTGTTCTACTACGTCGTATTTAGCCTCCTTATTTCGTCGATATTACTGAGGGCTTTCCCCCCCCCCAGCTGAAGCACATTAAATAGTCCACTTACGCTAATCAAAAACGTTACGCTACTGAAAACGCCCAGGTCGCCGTGCGACCTCCTCCAGTGCCCACCCTTGCGTACGCAACTCACCTTCCAGCACGGTTTCCATTTCGGGTGTCAGGTCCGGGAAAAAATTAAGCCCGGTACGCGCTTCTATGTCATTAATAGTGACCAGGTAATCATCTAACGGTTCGTTGCCGCGAACGTCCTGGGGCATGATGAACGCCAGCGCGAGCGGTGCCTCATCGTGTGGGGCAACAATAATCTTATAGAACGCCTCTGGCACTTCGACAAAACCCACCCGATTAAACACATTATCCATAAAATGTTCAGGGAATATCGGCCCGGTAATCACCTGTACGCGATCAAAACGCGGCGCAAAGTGATTGATCACCGACTCCTCCAACCGCTGCCACAGCTGACGATTTAGATTAGGCCGCTGCGGCGTCATGTTACTCATCAAAAACGTATCAACCTGGGCATCGCGCCCGTGCACTGCGGCAATGGCATAGTTAGGTGCCATATGTCCCCGGTCATAGCCACTCCGGGCATAGCTGTCGGTTTTTACCGGCCAGAGGGTCCGCCAATCCGCTTGAAAACTGGGCCGTGAGCCAATCTGGGTCCCTTCCGGCACCGCCTCCAGCTGGTAACTCACCCACAGCGGGTTAACACGCACATCCGACCAGCCAACTAAATAGCCCTCATTGCGTAATACGCGGTGAAACGTGGTGGGATGAAAACTCTCCCACGTGGGAACGCCCATCCAGGTATACGCATCCTGATGCTGACGCTCCTGAAACTCCCATAACCCCGCTCCCGCGACCACAAACAGCAAAGCGACGCCCAGACGTCGCCCCTCTCGACGCCAGCGCCAAAACGATATCCCCACGTTCCCCTACTCCCCACACGCTAATTTTTATCGCCCGCTTATGACACGCGGCCATTGCGGTGGCCGGTGCCTATGTCCACATTACCAGCCTAGTGAAAACATGGTTTCAAGGTCGTGGCGTGAATGTACCTGCATGGCGTTAAGCGTTTCCGTATCGCTGATCCCCTCAACCTCGTTAAGGCGCTCGGTCACCAGCTCAGCCAGGCTTTCAAAATTCGGGGTACGTGCAATGGCTACCAGGTCATAACGCCCACAGGTGGAGTACACCTCACTAATGCCTTCCACGTCCGCTAAACGCTCTGCTACTGCTTTGACCTGGCCTTTTTCAGTATTAATTAAAATAACTGCGTTTTGCATAGCGCCCTCACTAAAAAAATGTAAGTGATACCGAGGCCTATCGTCATTTTACTCACACCGTCTACACCTGTTTAGTGGCGTAATACGCAAGAAAAACGTCAACAGCCGCCAAAGCGTGGAGTATAACAGGCCTGGTTAAATCCGCAGCCTGGACACGAAATCTCTCTAAATCCTTGCCTTGAACGAAGAAGTCGCGCACCACGCATCTATTCGTTAGCATGGATGGATAACAACGCGATATTTAGGGTCAAATGAGAGTGACCTATAAGGAGAGACCATGGCTAATCAGAGCCGCCGTCATTTTATACGCACCAGTGTATGGGGGCTGGCAACCCTCCCCTTGGGCATCGGTATTTTATCGAGAACGGCCTTTGCTCAATCGCTACCTCGCCTTGCCCCTTCAGCACCCAGTGCCCAAGCGCTGAACTATGTTGAAAAAGCGAGTGATGCCAGCGACCACCCTGCTTATACATCAGGTGAACGGTGCGACAACTGCATGTTTTATACCTCTGCTAATCAAGGCTGCCAGCTGTTTCCTGAAAACAGCGTTGAACCTGGTGGCTGGTGTCAATCCTGGGTGGCTCAGGGGTAAGGCTGCTAAACATCCCTGCCAAACGCAGGGACTTTTCACTGTACTCACCGGTAAGCGGTGACCATTTACGGGTTGTCTTTACTTTCCTCCTCTATGGGCCAACGGTAGCGATGCGTCACCCGCCCTTCATCCATGGAAACCAGGCGTACGGGGAACCCCCAAAGCTCATGCAGGTGCCGAATAACCGGGTAGGCACTACGCCCAAGGGGGCGGCGACCGTCCTGCACGTGGTGCAGTGTTAATGAGCGATCGCCCCGGATATCAGCCTCAACCACTTGAATATTTGGCTCTTTCACCGACAGCGCGTACTGAGTAGAAAGCGCATCGCGCACCCGGCGATAGCCCTGTTCATTATGAATAGCCGCAACTTCGAGTGTTTCCGACTGATCATCATCCACAATTAAAAATAGCTTAAGGTCGCGCATTACCTTGGGCGACAGAAACTGCTGAATAAACGACTCATCCTTAAAGTTGCGCATAGCAAATTCAAGCGTACTACGCCAAGGCGTACCCGCAATATCAGCAAACCACTGATAATCCTCCTCGGTCGGTGCTTCGCATATCCGTTTGATGTCCATAAAGATGGCAAACCCCAACGCATACGGATTGATACCGTTGAAGTAAGGACTATCAAAGTCAGGTTGATTAATGACCGCGGCGTGAGACTGCAAGAACTCAAGCATCAGACCTTCATCAACATCGCCTTCGTCATACAAGCGATTCATCAACGTGTAATGCCAAAAGCATGCCCACCCCTCATTCATGACCTGAGTTTGGCGCTGGGGGTAAAAATACTGCGCCAGCTTGCGCACAATACGTACTATTTCACGCTGCCAAGGGGCCAATAACGGGGCATTTTTTTCAATAAAATAGAGCAGATTTTCCTGAGGCTCCGGCGGGTAAATTCCGCCGCTGTGCAGTCCTAGCGGATCGTTGTCGCTGTTAAGGCTACCAGGCAGCGGTGACGCATTGTCAGGCGGCTCAGGAATCGTACGCCACAACATATTCACTTGCGTTTGCAGGTAGGCTTCCCGTTCATCCTGGCGCCTGGCCTCCTCTTCAGCCGAGATCGGCGAAGGTCGCTTATAGCGGTCAACGCCGTAATTTTGCAGCGCGTGACACGCATCCAACAGTTGCTCAACCGCATGAACGCCGTGGCGCTCTTCGCATTTAGCAATGTAGTGACGTGCAAACACCAGATAATCAACGATCGATTCGGCATCGGTCCAGGTACGAAACAAATAATTGCCCTTGAAGAAGGAATTATGCCCATAGCAGGCATGCGCCATGACCAGCACCTGCATCATCAGGGTGTTCTCTTCCATCAAATAGGCAATGCAAGGGTTGGAATTAATCACCAACTCGTATGCCAAGCCCATTTGGCCCCGCTTGTAAGCTTGCTCAACGGCCAGAAACTGCTTACCAAACGACCAGTGATAGTAGCCCACCGGCATGCCCACACTGGCGTAAGCATCCATCATCTGTTCGGTGGTGATGACTTCTATTTGGTTGGGGTACGTATCCAGGCGGTACTCGTCGGCAAGCGCAGCCAGCTTGTCGTTAAAGTGCTCCAGAATACTAAAATTCCAGTCAGAACCAGTCGCAATGGGCTTTTGGGACGCATTCATAGCGTACTCCTCAACACGCACGCGTTTAGCGCGCTTGATTCAAGCGGCGTTTAAACAGCTCACGAAAAACAGGGTAAATATCACTGGCTTCGACAATTTGGCGCATCGTAAAGCGTTCAGGAAAGTGTTCAGCGACGTTCTGGTACTCATGCCAAAGCGACTGATGATCGTGAGGGGTAATTTCTACATACGCGTAGTACTGAAGTTGAGGCATCAGCTTTTTAATCAGTAAATTGCGGCAGGTATTGGAATCATCGTCCCAATTGTCGCCATCCGATGCCTGAGCCACGTATAGATTCCACTGCTCAGCGGGATAGCGCTTTTGAATAATGTTATCCACCAGCGTGAGTGCGCTTGAGACAATGGTGCCGCCCGTTTCGCGGGAGTAAAAGAACTCCTCCTCACTCACTTCTTTTGCGGCTGTATGGTGGCGGACAAACACCAGTTCGACCTTTTCGTAGTGTTTCTCTAAAAAAAGATAAAGCAGCAGAAAAAACCGCTTCGCAATGTCTTTATGGTTCTGTGTCATGGAGCCTGAAACATCCATGACACAGAACATTACCGCCTGGCTTGAGGGCTGAGGCTGCGCTGCCAACTGGTGATAGCGCAAATCGTAGGTATCAATAAACGGCACTGCCTCGATGCGTTTCTTTAAACGCTCGATGTCAGCTTTCAGTTCAGCCACCCGTGCCGGATTACGTAGCACGCTGTCCTTGCGCTCTTCTGCCTCCAGTGCTTGCTCAGCTTCTTTTAGCGCTCGCTTGATCGGTGCTCGCATGGCAATACGGCGGGCGTAGGCCTCCCGCATGGAACGCGTAATACTGATACGCGAGGGCACGCCATCCCGGGAAAGGCCCGCGCGCACCATTTTCACTTCTTCCAATGATTTAAGCGGCTTACGCTGCAGGTGCGGAAGCTCCAAGCCATCGAAAACAAACTCTAAAAACTCCTCCCGGCTAAGCGTAAACGCAAACTCGTCGTTACCTTCGCCTTGGTCAGAAGCATTCCCTTCACCCGCGCCGCCTCCGCCGACTTGGCCACTGGGGCGGCGAATCCTGTCGCCCTGTAGAAACTCTTTATTACCCGGCGAGACGATATTGCGCGCCCCACCAGGGCCATGCTGAAACACCGGCTCGGAAATGTCCTTGGTGGGGATAGAAATTTTTTCACCGCGCTCCATATCAGTAATGGAGCGGCGGTTAACCGCCTCTTCAACAGAGCGCTTGATATGCTGACGGTAGCGCTCCAAAAAGCGCTGACGGTTAACCGCGCTCTTATGTTTAGCGTTAGGTCTTCGATCAATAAAGTAGGTCATACGACCTCCTTAACCCAAAGGGCCTTTTCAGTACCGGCGCTTACTGCGACTTGCGCACGCGCAGGTACCACTCGGAAAGCAGACGCACCTGCTTCTCGGTATAGCCGCGCTCCACCATCCGAGCGACGAAGTCCTCGTGCTTTTTCTGGTCCGACTTTGAGGCCTTGGCGTTAAACGAGATGACCGGCAAAAGCTCTTCGGTATTGGCAAACATCTTGTGTTCAATAACCCCTTTAAGCTTCTCATACGACTGCCAGCTGGGATTCATGCCATTGTTCTGGGCACGCGCTCGCAGCACAAAGTTAACCACTTCATGACGGAAGTCCTTGGGATTGGAGATGCCCGCTGGCTTCTCAATTTTTTCAAGCTCTTCATTTAGCGATTGGCGATTCAACTGCTCGCCGGTATCCGGGTCGCGGTACTCCTGGTCTTGAATCCAGAAATCGGCATAGGTCACATAGCGATCAAAAATATTCTGCCCATACTCGCTGTAGGATTCGAGATAAGCCGTCTGGATCTCTTTGCCAATAAACTCCACATAGCGCGGAGCCAAAAACTCTTTAATAAAGCCCAGATAACGCTCAAATACTTCAGAGGGCAGTTGCTCACGCTCAAGCGCTTGCTCCAGCACATACAGCAGATGCACCGGGTTAGCGGCAACTTCGGTGCTGTCAAAGTTAAACACCTTGGAAAGAATCTTGAACGCAAAACGAGTGGAGAGTCCTTGCATGCCTTCGTCCACACCTGCCGCATCGCGGTACTCTTGTATCGACTTGGCACGCGGGTCGGTATCTTTTAGATTTTCGCCATCGTACACGCGCATTTTGGAGTAGATACTGGAGTTCTCGGGCACTTTTAACCGAGACAGCACCGAGAATTGTGCCAGCATGCGCAGCGTATCGGGCGCGCAGGGTGCGGCATTGAGGGAGGAGTCTTCCAGTAGCTTTTGATAGATTTTGATCTCTTCAGATACTCGCAAGCAGTAAGGCACTTTGACGATATATACGCGGTCAAGAAAGGCCTCGTTGTTGCGGTTATTGCGAAATGCCTGCCACTCGGATTCGTTGGAGTGCGCCAGGATAATGCCATCAAACGGAATGGCGCCCATCCCCTCCGTTGGGTTGTAATTCCCCTCTTGGGTGGCGGTTAACAGCGGATGTAGCACCTTGATCGGCGCCTTAAACATCTCAACGAATTCCATTAACCCTTGGTTAGCGCGGCAAAGCCCGCCCGAGAAGCTATAAGCATCCGGGTCATCCTGGGAGTAAAGCTCAAGCTGGCGGATATCGACTTTACCCACTAACGAGGAGATATCCTGGTTATTCTCGTCACCCGGTTCCGTTTTAGAAATTGCTATCTGGTGCAGCCGCGAAGGATAAAGACGCACTACACGAAACTGGGAAATATCGCCGCCGTACTCTTTTAAACGCTTGGCGGCCCAAGGGGACATCACACTTTTCAGATAGCGCGGCGCAATCCCATACTCTTTTTCAAGCAGCTCGCTATCCTCTTCAGGTGAGAACAGCCCAAGCGGCGACTCATAAACGGGTGAGCCTTTAATGGCGTAAAAAGGGATGCGCTCCATTAGCAGTTTTAAGCGCTCCGCAAGTGATGATTTACCGCCACCCACCGGCCCCAGCAGATAGAGAATCTGCTTGCGCTCCTCAAGCCCTTGGGCGGCATGACGGAAGTAAGCCACGATCTGCTCAATGGCCTCCTCCATACCATGAAACTCAGCAAAAACCGGGTAGCGGCGTATCACCTTATTGGAAAAAATACGCGATAAGCGCGGGTCCTTTGCCGTATCAATAACAGCAGGCTCGCCGATGGCATCCAGCATGCGCTCCGCGGCGCTGGCATAAACCGTTGGGTCACGACGACAAAGCGCCAGATACTCTTCCAAACTCATGTCTTCTTGCTGCACGCGGGCAAAACGGTCTTGAACGTGGTCAAAGATGCTCATGAAACCCTCCTATGGCCATCCCCAGGCAATCACCACCCGGATGAATATTTTATTGTGGTGAGCCGAACGAGGTGTCGCTCTATTAGCGTAGCCAGCATTAGCAAAATGTGATGACTAAAACTTCAACGCTAACATGTGATACGCATAGGCATACGCCAGAAAAGTCCCGCACTTCAAAGGCAGGATGTTGATACAACAGGGTTTTAACCAAAAAGCACTTCATCAGAAACGTTTAACGATTCTCTAATGATCAACATTGGCATGGCGGGCCAGGCGTCACGCCCTTTTATTGAACGTCTACAAAAAACCGCCGCTGCGTGTGCAGAGGCGGTAAAAAAAGCGATACGCCTGAAAACTCCAGAGTCTCTTACTATCCAGAATGCTGTTCAAGAGCAATTTTGACATCCGCGATAAGTAAATCCAGTAATTCAACGGTGGTATTCCAGGCACATACAAAGCGTGCTCCTCCGGCGCCAATAAACGTATAGAAGGTCCACCCCTTGGCTTTTAGGGCGCTAATTGCATGGGCTGGCAACTCAACAAAGACGCTGTTTGCCTGGGCAGGAAACATCAACGACACGCCAGGCAGCGCTTGCAGCCCTTGCGTTAAATATTGTGCCATTGCGTTAGCATGTTGAGCATTGGTGAGCCACGCCCCGCTCTCCAAAAGGCCCAACCACGGCGCTGATATATAGCGCATTTTGGATGCCAACTGACCTGCCTGCTTGCAGCGATACGAAAAATCTTCTGCCAGCTCGCGATTAAAGAACAAAATCGCCTCGCCCATCGCCAAGCCATTTTTAGTCCCAGAAAAACACAGTGCATCAACACCTACCTGCCAGGTCAGCTCGGCAGGCGTAGCATTCAAGCTGGCACAAGCATTGGCAAACCGAGCGCCATCCATGTGTAAGCGCAAATCATGCTTATCGGCAATGGCACGAATGGCCAGTAGTTCTTCGCGGGTATATACCGTTCCTACTTCGGTTGCTTGGGTCAGCGAAACCACTTTAGGTTTTGGGTAGTGAATATCGCTCCGCCGCGTCACCAGCGCCTCAATCCCCTCAGGGGTAAGCTTGCCATTCGCCCCTGGCGAGGTCAGCAGCTTGGCGCCATTGGAGAAGAACTCCGGGCCGCCGCACTCGTCGGTTTCAATATGCGCCAGCTCATGACAAATCACGCTATGGTAACTGCGCCCCATCGCAGAAAGCGCCAGTGAGTTAGCCGCAGTACCGTTAAAAACAAAAAACACTTCGCAGTCATAATCAAACATTTGACGAAAGCGGTTCGCCGCTCGCTCGGTCCAATGGTCATTGCCATACGCCAGGTCATCAACCTGATTAGCGTCCAGTAGATACGCCATGGCTTCCGGGCAAATACCAGAAGTGTTATCGCTGGCTAAAAAACGGGGGGTACACTCCGACGTCATGACAATTATCCTTATACCTCATATTGTTACAGCGCCAGCTGGGTGCCACTAGCGCCTTTAACATCACGTTATGCTTAATAAGGTGATGGATCAGTCAGTCTATCGTCATTTATGGACGAGCGTCACCCGCCACTATCAACGCGGTTAAAGCTGGGCAGCCAAGCGCATTCCCTGATCAATAGCGCGCTTGGCGTCAAGCTCTGCCGCCTCATCGGCACCGCCAATGATATGAATCTGTTTACCGAGCGCTTCAAGCGGCGCCACTAAATCACGCACCGATTCCTGCCCTGCGCATACCACCACCGTATCCACACCCAGCACGCTGTCCTCGCCATTGCGGCGAATATGCAGCCCATCATCATCAACTTTAAGGTACTCGCAGCCCGTCAAGGTCGAAACGCCGCGCGCCTTTAGCGAAGCCCGGTGTACCCAGCCAGTGGTTTTACCCAGGTACTTGCCAGGCTTTGAGGTTTTACGTTGTAGCATGACAATGTCACGTGCTACAGCGGGCGCCACAGGGGCTTTTAAACCGCCGCGTTCGCTAACGGCCAGGTCAACGCCCCACTCGTCGCACCAGGTATCGATATCAAGGGCCGGATGTTCTTCATGGGCCAAAAGCTCGGAAACGTCAAAACCAATACCGCCTGCCCCGATAACGGCAACCCGGCGGCCTACCCGTTCAGGGGATTCAATGGCATCGGCATAGCTCAGCACACTGGGGTGTTCAGCGCCGGGCAGCGACAGCGTGCGTGGGCGTACGCCGCTGGCAATAATAATATCGTCAAACTCAGCCAGTGCTTCTGGGATGGCACGGGTGTTCAAACGAATCTCTACCGCGTACTTTTCCAGCATTACGCGGTAGTAGCGTAGGGTTTCGTTAAACTCCTCTTTGCCTGGAATCCGGCGCGCGTAATTAAACTGCCCGCCCAGCGTGTCACGCTGCTCAAACAGCACTACGTGATGGCCACGGCTGGCGGCGGTAACGGCCGTGGCAAGCCCCGCTGGTCCACCGCCCACCACGGCCACGCGTTTAGGCGTGGTGGCGGGTTCAATCACAAGCTCGGTTTCATGGCAGGCGCGCGGATTAACTAAACAAGAGGTTAACTTGCCTGCAAAGGTGTGATCCAGGCAGGCCTGGTTACAGGCAATACAGGTATTGATTTCATCGGCCTGCCCCGCTTCGGCTTTACGCACCCACTCAGGATCCGCCAAAAACGGCCGCGCCATGGACACCATATCGGCGTGGCCTTCGGACAGCACCTGTTCGGCAATCTCTGGCATATTAATCCGATTAGTAGTGATCAGCGGCACCGAAAGCGCTGCTTTTACTCGCCGGGTCACTTCGGTAAAGGCGGCACGTGGCACGCTGGTGACAATCGTGGGCACCCTCGCTTCGTGCCAACCAATCCCGGTATTGATGATATCGGCACCTGCGGCTTCCACCGCCTGGCCAAGCGTAACGATCTCTTGCCACGTACTGCCGTCTTCCACCAGATCAATCATCGACAGACGAAAAATCACCACAAAGCGCTCGCCCACCGCCGCTCGAATGCGTTTAACAATTTCCAACGGAAAGCGCATGCGATGCTCAAAACTACCGCCCCAGGCATCGCTTCGCTGATTGGTACGCTGGCAGATAAACTGATTAATCAGATAGCCTTCCGAGCCCATTATTTCGACGCCGTCATAACCTGCCTGTTGCGCCAGGCATGCGCAGCGCACGTAGTCGGCAATTTGCTGCTCAACGTCGTCACTACTTAGTTCGCGGGGAGTAAACGGATTAATGGGTGCCTGAATTGCCGAGGGCGCCACCAATTCAGGCGAGTAGGCGTAGCGCCCCGCATGGAGAATCTGCATGCACAGATGCCCGCCTTCCGCGTGAACAGCCTCCACGACTTGACGATGCTCTGCCAGTTGGGTTTCATCGGTTAGCGCGTTGGCGCCCTGAAACACCGCGCCTTCCGGATTAGGGGCAATGCCCCCAGTGACGATTAAACTTACCCCGGCCCGCGCACGCTCAGCATAAAAAACCGCCAACCTTGCAAACCCATTGGGCGTCTCTTCCAGATTGGTATGCATGGAGCCCATTAAAATGCGATTGGGTAGCGTTAAATGGCCAATCGTAATTGGCTGAAAAAGATGCGGGTAAGCGGGCGCACGGGTCATTACGGTTCTCCTTGGCGTTATTCAAACAAGCGTATGACATCCAATCGCCGTCGTACAGCCCTTTACTACTTACCAGCGACGTTCAGGCCATCGCTTCTCAGTCTTGCTCATTGCGTTAAAGCACGTAACATTATCCGGCTAACGATAAGGAAAACCGCTATGCCGCTGATTTACTTTTTGCCGCCACTTGCCACCGTGCTGATCTGGTCGGGCAACATGACCATCAATCAGTTGACCGTAGGCGCTATTGCGCCGAGCAGCATCGCTTTTTTACGCTGGCTGTTGGCGCTAGCGGTGATGACACCCTTCGTGCTTCCGGCCGTGCTTCGTCATCGTGCGGAAATACGTCGCAACTGGCCGAAACTCGCCTTACTGGGCCTTTTAGGTATGGGGTTATGGCAAGGGCTGGCCTATGTTGCAGCGGAAACCACAACGGCTACCAACATGGGCATTCTAGCTGCGATGGTACCGCTTTTAACCGTGCTGCTGAGTGCGCTTATCCTGCGTGATCCGCCAACCCTGGGCGGCGTTATGGGGGGCGTGCTGGCCTTTATCGGCGTCACCGTGTTGCTGGGCCGCGGTAATCCCTTATCGCTTCTTCAGCTTGAAGTTGCCCATGGCGATGCGCTAATGGTGGTGGCAGCAAGCTGCTACGCGCTCTACGGCGTTATGCTAAAGCGTTGGAAAATGAACTTACCGCCTTGGGTAATGCTCTATGCTCAGGTATGTTTTGCGGTACTGTTTTTGCTGCCGCCCTATTTGATGGGGCCAATGACGCCTGTAGATAGCCAGAATATTGGGCTTATTCTCTATGCAGGCATTCCTGCCTCCGTCATTACCACATTTTTATGGATGCGCGCGGTCCGCCAAATTGGCGCTAACCAGGCGAGCATTTTTATCAACCTGATGCCTCTGTTCAGCGCACTGATTGCCATGGCGATGCTGGGCGAACAGGTGGCTGGCTTCCACTTTACCGGTGGACTTCTGATTCTGGCGGGCGTCATCATGGCGCAAACCTTGACGCGCCCACTGGTGGGAAACGTGTCGGTGAATAAGCCGGGCAGCGCCTAGCCATCATGCACTAGGCTGTTTTCTTTTTTATTCTGGAACCCCCTGATATGTCCCTGGAAGACCTGCATCTAAATGTGCGCAACCTGACGAGCGATGATTACGATCAGCTCAAGACATTGATGGACGCTGTCTATCATAATATTGGCGGCGCCTGGCCCCGTCACACCATCGACAAGCTGATTCAGGAGTTTCCCGACGGCCAGATCGCCATTGAAGATGACGGCAATCTGGTAGGCGTCGCACTAACGGTTCAGGTGGATTACGACGAGTTTTCCAACCCGCATAAATATGACGACCTGATTGGCCATCGTGAGATTATTCTCAACGATGAAAATGGCGATGCGATGTACGGGCTGGATGTGCTGATTCACCCGGACTACCGCGGCTACCGCCTGGGGCGGCGCCTTTACGAAGCACGCAAAGAGCTGTGTCGTTCGCATAACCTGCGCGCCATTTTGGCGGGTGGGCGCATTCCCGAATACTATCAGCATGCCGATGAGCTAACGCCGGCCCAGTACATCGAAAAAGTCTCTCGCAAGGAGATTTATGATCCCATTCTGTCGTTCCAGTTGGCTAACGACTTTCAAGTAAAACGCCTGCTGCGCAAATACCTGCCCGAAGATGAGCAGTCAAAGGGCTACGCGACCCTGCTCGAGTGGAACAATATTCTCTTTGAGCCTGCCGAAAACGTGCTGGATACGCGCCCGACCCAAGTGCGTGTTGGCGCCGTACAGTGGCAGATGCGTGAGTTTGCCTCGGTAGAAGCCGCCCTCCAGCAGATTGAGTATTTTGTCGACGCGCTTTCAGATTACCAGAGTGACTTTGCGGTTTTTCCGGAGCTGTTCACCACCCCGCTGATGGGCTTGCAAGACCGCGCCGCTCAGCAGGACCAAATGGCGGCGATACGTTTTCTGGCAGGCTTTACCGAACGCTTTAAAACCGAACTTTCACGCATGGCGGTCTCCTACAATATCAATATTGTTGGCGGCTCAATGATTGAAGTGGGCGAAAATGACCGGCTCTACAACGTTGCCTACCTCTTCCACCGCGATGGTGAAGTCGACAAGCAAGCCAAGCTGCATATCACTCCTCAGGAGCGTCGCGATTGGGTAATCGAAGGCGGTGACAACTTGCAGGTGTTTAACACCGATGCAGGCCGCGTGGGCATTTTGATCTGCTACGACGTGGAGTTCCCGGAACTCGGCCGTCTACTGGCCGACCAGGACATGGATATCCTGTTTGTGCCGTTCTGGACCGACACCAAGAATGGCTATCTGCGGGTTCGTCACTGTGGTCAGGCGCGCGCCATCGAGAACGAGTGCTACGTAGTGCTCTGCGGTAGCGTCGGCAACCTGCCCTCAATTGAAAACCTGGATATCCAGTACGCGCAGTCTGCGGTCTTTACCCCTTCTGACTTCGCCTTCCCCCACGATGCAGTGCTGGCGGAAACCACACCCAATACCGAGATGATTTTCTTCTCGGACCTGGATTTGACTCGCCTAACCGTGGTGCGCGCAGAAGGCTCGGTGACGAACCTGAAGGATCGCCGCAAGGACCTGTTTGATCTGCGCTGGCGCGACTGGTCATTGAAATCAGGCTCCATTGAAGTATAAGCGCGAGCTGGAAGCCCTATGCCAATAACCAAGTACGGACGCAATTCGGGTACATTTTAATAAATGAGACAGCCAACAAGCCCACGATTTAGTCGTGGGCTTGTTAGTTAGGGGATGTTTTTAATTCTCACATAGCCCGTTTCAGGTCTACGTCTGGCTAGCCTGATACTGCAAACGAGCGGCCACGATGGTGCGGTGATGGGCATCTGCCCACGCTACCAGCTGTTGCATCGGCTCAAGAAAAGAGCGCCCCAACGGGGTTAGAGTATATTCCACCCGTGGCGGGACTTCAGGATAGAGCGTACGCGTGACAAAGCCATCCTGCTCCAGCTGTTTGAGGGTACGGGAGAGCATCTGCTTTGAAATATCACCAATCTCACGCATCAAGGCATTAAAACGCAGCGTGCCGGGGGCCAGGGCTTCCAGAATCAGTAAGCTCCACTGGTCGCCAATGCGGTCAAGCACATCGCGAATCGGGCAAGGCTGTTCAAGAACGATCTCTTCGCTAGCGGTAATGGCAGTCATCACGGCTCCATGGATGGGCATGCAGTGGGCATATAGATGTGACCGGGTCAGGTAAATGTGACTTCTTGTGCGGTCATGGGAATTCCTTTAAGTTTACCCCAAGGTCTACATTTTAGACCGTTTATTAAGGTGAAACTCAAGGGGCATGATGCGGTGATTAGTGCTGCGCCTTTGATCCATCTACCCGAAACAAGAGTGTTGACATGTCGTTACTGAAACCGTTGAGCGTTGCCACGTCGGTGCTGATGCTATCTTTACCCGCCGTATCGTTTGCGCAAGCCGAACGTGATCTTGAGGCCGAGGAAGCAAACCGGGCATTGGTCATCCAGTTCTATAACCAGTTCTTCAACGAGCATGAAACAGAGCAGAGCTCATTGGTGCTGGCGGAAGATTACATTCAGCACAATCCGGGCGTACCGGATGGCAAGGCGCCTTTCGTGGATTACTTTGCAGGCTACTTCCAGGAAAATCCGGACTACCAGAGCGAGATCGTGCGTAGTGCAACCGATGGCGACCTGGTCTGGCTGCATGTTCACTCTACCAATGGTGATGAGGATCGCGGTGAGGCCGTTGTGGATATCTTCCGCGTTGAAAATGAAATGATCGTCGAGCACTGGGATGTCATCCAGTCTGTGCCGGAAGAAGCGGCCAACGACAACAGCATGTTTTAAATCGGATAGTGTCAGATTATTGGCCCGAAAGGGCCTTTTCTACACCACTCAAACCTACCTACCGGTCGGTAGCTTTTATAGTATGATGCGTCGCTTGGTTTTTGACATGCTTTAAGCATGCATCATCAAGATGTTTCATGTTCGGAGACTCGAAATGTTATCCACGACAACACCCGCGCTACGCCGGGTGCTCAACGCGGCCGTTGCCCAGTTTGCCCGGCATGGTTATGAGGGCGCCTCACTGGCGGGGATTGCTGCCGACGCCGGTATTCGCAAAGCGTCGCTTTATTCGCATATCAAAAATAAGGACGCGCTGTTTTTGGCGGTGTTTGAAGATGCCTTGAAAATTGAATCGCAATTTGCTCATGAGTGCTTTGAGCATTCCAATACTGGACTGCCAGGCCAGCACTATTGCGAATCGTTGTTGGCACGTTACGCCGACTCTGAGCACTTTCGGTTTCTGCTACGCACCTCGTATATTCCACCTGAGTCGCTTTTCCACGAGCTTCAGGAAGGCTACGAAACTTACATGCAACAGCTGTTAGCAGATTTTACGGCAGCGCTGCGTCGCCATGTGGGGGAGGCACTCTCCGATCAAGATGCCCTGATACTGGGCCACGCTTACATGGGCATGGTGGATAGCCTCCACGTGGCGCTTATTTATATTGGCACCGAGCGCTTTGAGGCACGTCTCAACGCGCTTGAGCGCCTTATGGGCGACAGCATCGCCAAGCTTGTAGGAGAGCATCATGACTGAACAGGCCATCCGTGAGAATACTCACCAAAGTACCGTGGGCATGGCGCTAGTCACTCTGCTGGCCCTTTTGACCGCACTCGATGCCATGGCGATTGATATGTATCTGCCCGGCATGCCGATGATTGCGCACACCTATGAGGTCTCGGCAGGCAGCGTGCAGCAAACGCTGTCGGTCTTTTTGGCAGGACTGGCGCTGGGGCAGTGCCTTTATGGCCCGCTACTGGAGCGTTTTGGCCGCCGAATGCCGCTCCTGGTGGGGCTTGTGATCTTTGTGGCGGGCTCGGTGGTTGCGGCCATGGCGCCCACGCTTGAGTGGTTACTTGCTGCCCGATTTTTACAGGCCATCGGCGCGGCCGCCGGATTGGTCGCGCCGCGTGCCATTGTGGCCGATCTTTGCGATGTAAAAAGCTCTGCCAAAATCTTTTCGCTATTGATGCAAGTCATGATGATTGCACCCGTCGTGGCGCCCATGATGGGAGGCTTTCTGCTTGAGCACGGTGGCTGGCGCGGTATTTTCTGGATGCTGGCAGCTCTCGGCGTTATTGGATTGGCATGGAGCCTGGCCGCCATTCCCGAGACGCTTGATGTTGGGCAGCGCACAACGCTTAGCGTAAGCAGTGTCGTGCGTGGGTATCTGGCTCAGTCTCGTCGTCGAGTCTTCATGACTTATACGGCGGCCGGAGGCTTTGTTCTGGGGTCACTTTTCACCTATATCAGCGCCGCAGCGTTTGTGTTTACCGACCATTTTGGCATGACCCCGACCCATTTCAGCTATCTGTTTGCCGCCAATTCTGTCGGGCTGATTATCGGTGGCATGCTGTCCAATGCGTTGTCTGCACGCGGTATGACGCCTGCCGGGGTAACTTATATCGGGCTTGGTATACATGCACTGGCGGGTGCGCTTTTATATCTGGTCGTCACGACGGATATGGTCACGTTCGAAACGTACGTGGCGCTGCTGGGGGTGGCGATTGGAGCGCTCGGACTGGTGTTTGGTAATTTGACCGCGCTAACCATGAACGCTGGCGGGGCGCAGGCCGGCGTGGCTTCGGCGCTGATGGGTACCCTGCACTATGTGGTCGCGGCGGCCGTTGGCTATGTTGCCAGCTTGGCGACCCAGGGGCCGCATCTGATGCCACTAACACTTACGCTGTGTGGCGTGGCCGCTTTATTGCTCTGCCGGCTTGCCGGTGCCATGACGAAAAAAGCACAGGACGTTCACCTCGATGGGGCACGTACTTAGCGCTTTTCAGAAAGGGATAAATGAACGAACAAACGAAAAAGCCGCGCAACCGCGCGGCTTTTTCATTGAAAGACTTATTCTACGGCTCATCCGGCCACACCAGGTGACGCGGCACGCGCCCATTGGCATCAAACATCACGCCTTCATCACGCAATTTCTGGTGCTGACGGGTAGCACCGCCGTGGTCAGCAAGTTTAAGTGAGGCCGCAATCACCCGGTGCCAGGGAAGCTCATGGCCATCGGGCAAGTGGCGCATGGCAGACCCCACCATTCGTGGTGTGGCGCCTTCTGTCATAGCGGCAATGCGCCCGTACGTCGTGACTCGCCCCGCCGGAATCTGATCGACAATCGTATAGATCTGCTCCAATAGTTCGGGACGTGCCATAACGGATTCTCCGTAATTACCTCAGGCTAACGGGCTTATAGCGCTTCCACCAACTGATCAATTGCCTGAAACGCTTCTTTCTGCGCTGCAGCACGCTGCTCTTCGCCCATGTTCAGGCCTTCTGCGTACACAACATCAACATCGGTAATGCCCATCAAGCCTAGCATGCTTTTCAGGTGTGGCGTTTGGCTATCCATGTCCGACCCCGCATACATACCGCCACGAGCCGCCAGAATAATCACCCGCTTACCTTCGACTAGACCTTGTGGGCCGTTTTCTGTGTAACGGAATGTTTCGCCAGCACGCAGTACGCGGTCAAACCAGGCTTTTAACTGCGAAGGGATGCCCAGGTTATACATCGGTACAGCCAAGACCAACACGTCATTAGCACGCAGTTCAGCCAACAGTTCATCAGAGCGAGCAGCCAGTGCTTTCTGCTCGTCGCTGCGCTCATCAGCCGGTGTCTGCCATGCGCCCAGTTCCGCAATATCCAGGTGAGGAAGCGCATCGGCAACCACGTCGCGTTTAGTGACATCGACGCCTTCGCGAGCAGCCGCACGGCTTTGGAAGTGGTTGGCCAAGGCGATAGATTGACCGTTTTCACCAAGTACAGAGGAGGTAACCAACAGGGCACGAGTTGTCATTTTAAAAAAGCTCCAACGCAGGATTAATAAGGAATTGGCGCTATTTTACGATGATTTTGATTAATCAAAAGCGCAATGATATGAGCGTTACGTTCGATAAAATCGAATTATGATATCTATAAAAAAACCCTGCTTTTGTATAAGCAGGGTTTTAGTTGGCTGGTGATTAGTGCTTTTTAGGCCACGCCTTGGGATCAACCTTATTGGCTAACTTGGGGAATTTGCTGGGATCAAAGGTAGGTTCTTTGCCTGCCTTCAGCTGCGCCTCGTAGTCACGGAACAACGCAAAAGCAACAGGTGAAAGCAGCAGGATAGCCACCAGGTTAATAATGGCCATCATACCCATGGAAAGATCCGCAAAGTTCCAGATCGCCCCCAGACTCGCCACCGATCCCACCATGATCATCGCCAGCACCGCCAAGCGGTAAAGGAGAATCGCCACCGGCGCTCGACGACCGGCTAAATACTCAATATTGGACTCGCCGTAAGAGTAATTGGCAATCACAGAAGTAAACGCGAACAGCAAGATTGCGACGGCTACAAACATGCCCCCCCAATCGCCTACGTGGCTTGAAAGCGCCATTTGGGTCAATTGGATACCATTCGTCTCTTCACCGGCTAAAAGCTCAGGCCCTGCCATAATAATAATGGCCGCCGTGGCCGTACAAATAACCAGCGTATCCAGAAACACACCCAGCATCTGAATAAAGCCTTGGGCAGCCGGATGGTTGGGGCGCGTGCTGGCGGTAGCTGCCGCATTCGGCGCCGAACCCATGCCCGCCTCGTTGGAGAACAGGCCGCGTTGAATGCCGTGCATAATCGCTTGTGACACGGCATAACCCACGGCCCCACCAGCCGCTTGTTCAAGGCCAAAGGCGCTCTTCACAATGGTCATGATGGCTGCTGGGAAGTCACCGATATTAAGCCCGACTACAACAAGCGCGAGTAACAGGTAAAGCAGTGCCATTAATGGCACCACCAGCTCCGCGACCTTGGCGATGGACTTTAAGCCACCAAAGATAATCGGCGCCACAACGACCACCAAGACTAACCCCATGGCCCAGGTGGGAACAGCAAATGCCTGCTCCATGGCCTGGGCGATGGAGTTGGCCTGTACGCTGTTAAACGCCAATCCAAACGCGATAATCAAACAGATGGAAAACAGCACGGCCAGCCAGCGCAGTCCAAGCCCACGTTCAATATAACGGGCTGGCCCACCGCGGAAGGTGCTATCCCCATGGTCTGTTTTGTAGGCCTGCGCCAAGGTAGATTCGACGAAGCTGGTCGCCATACCCACCATGGCGGTCATCCACATCCAGAAAATCGCGCCAGGGCCACCAAAATAGATCGCCACCGCCACACCCGCCAGGTTGCCGGTGCCTACGCGTGCCGCCAGGCTCGTCGAAAGCGCCTGAAACGAGGAGATACCGTCACCAGCATCCCGCGAGGTGCGCAGCAGTTTAAACATGTGACCGAAATAACGTACCTGAATCGCGCCGGTTCGTATCGTAAAGTAGAGGCCTGCGCCGATCAGTAAGTAGATCAGCACACTGCCCCATAACAGCCCGTTGCCGCGATCAACCAACGCGGTCAACAGTTGAGGTACCGAAAAATCCATACAACACGCCTTTTTTTAACTTATCGGAGGCGCTTCATTCTTCACGCCTGCACCAAAATGGCAAGAAAATTGGTGTATTTATTCTTAAAACACCCCTAAGTGGCGTCAGTATCCTTCGCTAACCACACCCAGACCAAGGCCGCTTCGTCATCTACCTGCCGGCGGCTGGGACGTACCAGCCAGAACTGCTCATCGCTTGGCACACTAATGGACGGAAACGGCGTCACCAGGTCATTGCGCTGCTCCAACAAACGGCGATGAATGAGCGCTACCCCTGCGCCTTGGCTAGCTAACGCTAACGTCATCACCTGGTTATCGCATGTTATAGAACGACACTGCGTTTCCAAGTGACCCACGCCCGCCGCCTGCAGCCAGCCTGACCAGCCGACACCAAACCCTACCGCGTGAAGCAACGTGTGCCCTCTTAAATCGGCAGGCGTTGTTAGCGTTGCAGCAAGCGTTGGAGAACACACTGGTAGCAGTTGTTCATCGCCTAACGAGTGCATTTCAACGCCACTCCATTCGCCTCGCCCATAACGGATTTCGATATCGGCGCCCTCTGCCCCATAGTCATCTGGCCAGATAGCGCTAACCAGGCGAATGGAGATGTGTGGACAGTGCTGGTAAAGAGCAGCCAAACGCGGCGCCAGCCAGGATTGCTGGAGAATCGGCGTGGCTCTTAATGTCACAGGCTGCCCACTGGTAGCGCCAAACACCTCAGTCGTTCCTTCGCTGATCCGCGAAAAAGCATCATTGATACTGGGCAGCCAGGCTTGCCCAACAGGCGTGAGGGTTAAGCTTCGCGCATGGCGCACAAAGAGCTTTTGCCCCAACCGCTCCTCCAACAACCGAACTCGCTGACTAATGGCCGCCTGGGTAACGGCCAACTCATTTCCAGCCGCGGTAAAGCTGAGCGTTCGCGCCGCCGACTCAAACGCCTGCAGCCATAATAGTGGCGGTAACTGACTCATGGGAAACCCACCTATAAGTAAAACGAGGCCTTAGGGGCCATATTAATCATTTGTTTGAGCCATGACGAATGCGCATCCTAAGTGGCCGAATTTAAGCGTTTTTCATCACCATAAAGAGGCAAAAATGACGAGTACAGTGTTTGCCGCCGAAGCGCATCAGGCGCCCCAAATGGGCGAATTTACCCCTTACGACTCAGGCCCATCACTAAGCGACGCGATGCTCACCGAGGAAGGCGTGACGCTGACATGGCAAACCAGCGACGTTACTACGCTACCACTGCTTTGGCTGCGCGATCACTGCGCCTGCCCTGAGTGCCGCCACCCGCAAACACGCGAGCGGCTCTATGTTCCTCTGGCTGACATTAACGAAGCACCCGATATTAGCCTGCAAAATGGGCACCTCTATTTACACTGGAAGGACGGACATACCAGTGCCTTCCACAGCGGCTGGCTCTATCAGCGCCGCCCGGAAACGCGCCTGACATCACCTGTTCCGAAGTCGGCTCCTTGGGTTGATAATTTTTTCCCTGAACGCATTTTACATGCTGACCTCCTCACCCCAGCGGGTGAGAAAGCCTGGATTACTGCCCTGCTACGCGATGGTTTAGCGCTGGTTACAGAAGCCCCATTGATGGAAGAAGAAGTCAGCCGTTTAGCGGAACGCATTGGCCCACTGCGCACGACTAATTTCGGCGCTCGTTTTAATGTACGCTCAAAGCCTAACCCTAATAATGCGGCGTATACGGCGGCAGGTTTACCCCTACATATAGATTTGCCCAACTGGCAGCAACCACCGGATATCCAGCTACTTTACTGCCTAAAAAATGAGGCCAGCGGTGGCGAATCACTGTTTGCCGACGGTGTCCGAGTCGTTAACGCATTGCGTCACCAGGACTCCAACGCGCTGACTATTCTGAGTGAGACCCCGATCGATTTTCGTTTTCAGGACGAGGCAACCGATATTACCGTTCGTGCCCCAGTCATTACCCTTGATAGCAGCGGCAACCTGGTAGAAATACGCTTGAATAACTGGATTCGGGATACCCTTCATCTTCCCGCCTCACAAATGAACGCATGGTACCGTGCCTATCGGACGCTGTGGCAGCTCTTCCACAGTGAAGCGCATCAGTTGGAATTTACGCTGCGCCCCGGTCAAATGGTGGCCTTTGATAATCGGCGTGTACTCCATGGACGACGAGAATTCGACCCCAATAGCGGCGCTCGTCACCTCCAGGGCACGTATTTAGACCGCGACATGCTCACCTCTCGCCTGCGTGTGTTGGCACGCCACTCATAAACCGCTCCCGCGCGATATAAAAAACTCAGCAAGGAGATCTAAATGAAAACCTGCCTACGCCTCTCACCCAGCATGCCTTTGGTAGCAACAGCACTCTTATCCGCTGCATTTGCATCCACCACGCACGGCGATGATCAAACACTTGATTTTGGTGTTCCCGCTTGGCCTGGCATTACCGTAAAGACGGAAATAGCCGAGCAGCTGTTAAACCCGCTGGGTTATGAAACCCGCGCGCAAGAAATTGGCCTGCAGGTGATCTATCAGGGTATGGAGAGCGGTGATATCGATGTATTTCTGGGCGCCTGGCTGCCTGCTCAGCGTGACATGTTCACCCCACGCAAAGAGTCAGGCGTGCTGATTGATGTGGCGAACAACGTTGACGGCGCGCAAATGACGCTGGCGGTGCCTAGCTATATTTACGAGAGCGGCATTCAAAGTTTTGCTGACCTTGCCGAAAACCGCGACCTGTTTAACGGTCAGATTCTCAGCTTTGGCGCCGGCTCGGCCGCCAGCGAAATTCTCCATGACGCCATTGATAATGACGCTTGGGAGCTGGGTGACTGGCGCCTGGTTGATACCAGCGAAATCGCCATGCTGTCCGCCGCTCGCGATGCTATCGAGCGTGAACAAGCGGTGGTCTGGGTCGGCTGGACTCCTCACTGGATGAACCTTGAGCTACCCATGCGTTACCTGGAGGATCCAGACAATCTGTTCGGTGAAAACAATGGTGAAAGTGATGTACTTACCGTGCTGCGCGCCGACTATGCTGAAGCCAACCCCAATATCACTACGTTTTTTGAGCAGTTCAGCTTCACCGCTGACGAACAAAGCTGGATGATCCAGGCGTTTGGCCAAGACGAGCGTGCGCTTTCCGAGGTAGCCCAGGAGTGGATCAGCAATCACCCCAAGCGGGTAGAAGCCATGCTTACCGATGTAACGAACACCGACGGCGAACCCGCTTGGCCAATTATTAAAGCGCAGCTTACATTATGAGTGCGAATCTTATGCCAACGCATCGCAACCATGTAACGTAGCAAGGATGCACCGCGGCCCTCACCAGTCGCGGTGCTCGCCTCGCCAAAGGCCTTGCCACGTACTCAGCGCCCATCACGCACGCCCAGGGTTAACTGAGTCCCTAACAAGATACTTGTTTTATCCAATGGTTTCTGACCAAACATGTCAGTGCGTGATGAGCTGGTCACTGTCGTTCATCGAGGCCGAGGCTTGGCAGCGGCGGTACTCGCCCGCTTATGTCACGCTGCACATGATCAATAAATGCGCGTAACCGTGTGGGCACATGGCGGCGCTGCTCAAATACCGCATAAAAGTCGGCCCGCACGCCCTGCCATTCAGGCAGCAGCGGCACCAGCGCCCCACTGGCCAAGTGCTCGTTTACGTCCCACCAGGAGCGCATCATTATCCCGTGTCCGTCCAGGGCCAACCGAGTTATGACTTCTCCATCGTTACTGGCCAGCCGCCCACTCACCTTCACTGACTGAACACACCCAGGGTCATTACAGCGCTCAAAACGCCAAAGGGGAAAGTCCGTATCGTTTTCACGAATCACCAGGCATGCCTGGCGCACAAGGTCGCCAGGCGCGCTCAATGGTGCCATACGGGCGATATAACCAGGCGCAGCACACAGCACTCGGCGATTGGGCAAAATTGGCCGAGCAATCAAACGGGAATCCGGCGGCTCGCCAATCCGTATACCGACATCAAAGCCGTGATCGCTCAGGTTAAGCGGGAAATTGGTGAGCTCCAGCCATCCCTCAACCGCTGGGTGCATTGCACAAAAGGTGGAGAGCAGCGGCGCAATGTGCTGCCGACCAAAACCAAAGGTGGCATTAACCCGCAGCCGTCCGCTAAGCCCATGCTTATGTGTGTCGTTGAGAGAGTTCTCAAGCTCCCCCAACTCATCCAGAATCAGCGCCCCGCGGGAGAGATAACGTTCGCCTTCTGCCGTGAGTGTCAGCCGCCGAGTAGTGCGTGCGGCAAGCTCCACGCCCAACCGCGCCTCTAGCTGCTTTAAGCGCTTGCTCACCGCCGACAGCGAAAGCCCCAGTTCACGCGCCGTTCCTGTCAAACTTCCTGCACGTGCTAACTGCTGAAAAAATGCAAGATCGTCTAGCGCCGACATGGATTCTCCACTTTCAGGCAACAATAGCTTGAATAGTAGCCTGATTATTATCACTCAGATAGCGGCTACACTGCGTTCATCGCTCATCTTTTTTAATAACAAGGAATCCAAATGGCCCACCGTATTGCAGTGATCGCTGGCGACGGCATTGGTACCGAAGTCATGCCCGAAGGTATTCGCGCCCTTGAAGCCGCAGCCAAGCGCTTTAATATCGACCTTGAGTTCACGACCTTTGAATTTGGCAGCTGCGACTACTACCTGGAGCACGGCCAAATGATGCCGGACGACTGGTTTGAACAGCTAAAAGGGTTCGATGCGCTGTTTTACGGCGCGGTCGGCTGGCCCGACAAAGTGCCCGACCATATTTCCCTTTGGGGCTCGCTGCTGCAGTTTCGCCGCCAGTTCGACCAGTACATCAACCTGCGCCCTTGCAAGTTAATGCCCGGTATTAAAAGCCCGCTTGCTGGGCGTGAACCGGGCGATATCGACTTTTACGTGGTGCGCGAAAACACCGAGGGCGAATACTCAAGCATCGGCGGCAAGATGTTTGAAGGCACCGAGCGCGAAATTGTCATCCAGGAAACCGTGATGTCGCGTACAGGTGTTGACCGCGTGCTTAAGTACGCGTTTGATCTGGCACAAACCCGCCCGCGTAAAAAGCTCACCTCGGCCACCAAATCCAACGGTATCTCTATCACCATGCCCTACTGGGACGAGCGCGTGCTGGAAATGGCCAAGCAGTATCCGGAGATTGATGTCGATAAATTCCATATTGATATTCTGACCGCCAACTTTGTACTGCATCCGGACTGGTTTGACGTGGTCGTCGGCAGCAACCTGTTTGGCGATATCCTTTCCGACCTGGGGCCAGCATGTACCGGCACTATCGGCATTGCCCCTTCGGCCAACATTAACCCCGAAGGCAAATTCCCCAGCCTGTTTGAACCGGTACACGGCAGCGCACCGGATATTGCAGGCAAAGGTATCGCCAACCCAATTGGTCAAATTTGGTCTGGTGCCATGATGCTTGAGCACCTGGGCTATAAAGAAGCCGCTGATGCGATGGTGACGGCCATTGAAGACGTGCTTCGCGAAGGTGACAGCCAAGTGGTCACCCGTGATGTTGGCGGCCAAGGCACCACGGAAAGCCTGGGCCGCGCGATTGCCAAACGTTTAAGCCAGTAATCCCTTCGCCATAGGAAAGCCACCCCGCAGATAATTATCGACGGGGTGGCTTTTTATTGGCGGTTGGTTACTCCGCCAGCTTCGCAGCAATTTTTGCAACGTGCTCGCCCTGAAAGCGCGCAAGCTTCAGTTCACGCTCGCTTGGCTGGCGGGAGCCGTCACTACCTGCCAAAGTCGCCGCTCCGTAAGGGTTACCGCCGCTGACTTCGGAAATATCAAACTGCTCTTCAATGCCATAACCGACGGGCACAATCACCATGCCGTGGTGGGCAAGCGTCGTCCACGTGGAGGTAATCGTCATCTCATCGCCACCGCCGGTACCTGTTGAGGTAAACACACTCGCCACTTTGCCACGCAAGGTGCCGTTAGCCCATAAGCCGCCGGTTTGGTCAAAAAAGGTGCGCATTTGGCCGGTCATATTGCCAAAGCGGGTTGGGGTACCAACAATAATCGCATCGTAATCGGCCAGTTCCTGGGGAGTCGCTTCGGGCGTATCGTAATCCTGCTTACCGCCGGCATTTTTGAAAGCATCTGCGGGCATGGTTTCAGGTACTCGCTTAACGGTTACCTCTACGCCTTCAACTTTCCTTGCCCCTTCTGCAACGGCCTTGGCCAAAGTATCAACATGCCCATACATGGAATAGTAAAGTACCAGTACCTTTGTCATTGCTTACTCCTTTGGACTGCGTTTTAGCTACGTTAAT
Organism: Halomonas sp. AOP7-E1-9; assembly: GCF_052376035.1. Taxonomy (NCBI): domain Bacteria; kingdom Pseudomonadati; phylum Pseudomonadota; class Gammaproteobacteria; order Oceanospirillales; family Halomonadaceae; genus Halomonas; species Halomonas sp. AOP7-E1-9. The sequence goes on along the minus strand of NZ_JBQSVC010000006.1, from coordinate 46,279 downwards.
GGCATTCCGGTTAGGGAATGACTACAACATAGCCTAGCCTGCAGCAGCGAAAAGCGAATGTTTTCCCCTGCTCTCTTCGATTTTCACCTTACGCTGATACAAAGCAGCGGCTGGTTCCTCGCATTGAATCCTAAAAGTGCGCGGCAAAGCGCCCTTCCTATTAAAACGCCCACTCACCGTGAGCGTTTTAGGTACCGTCTTACACTCGAGCGCCCGCCATTTTCATAACCACGACGCTAATGCTTGCTCACGTTTTTGAGCATGTTAAAGATAGCGTGTGAATTTCCAACCAATAACAAGAGGCCGATAATGCTGAATCACTGGCTTGACTGGACCCTTGATGGGCACCCTCCCGTACAGCGTAGCGGCCAATTTCCAAGCGGTACTTATCGGTTTCATGCCCCCGGCATTATGGAGCTTATCCCCCATACGCCGCAGCCAGAGGCCTATGCCTGCGTTTTTTCAGCGGCGATTCATGGCAACGAAACGGCCCCGGTTGAACTACTCGGTGAGTGGCTAAGCGCCCTGGAAGCAGGCACTACCCCACTGGGTGCTCCCGTACTGGTCATCCTTGGTAATATCCCCGCCCTACGCGCTCAGCAACGGTTTATAGCAACCAACCTTAACCGCCTCTTTAAGCGTAATTTAACGGGCAGCGGTGAGGAGCCAGAACGCGCACGTGAACTAATGGCTGCGGTAGACCAATTTTATGAAACTCATGCCGCGCGGCCCAGGTTGCACTACGACTTGCACACCGCCATTCGTGAAAGCCTCTACCCGATTTTTGTTGTCGAGCCGTTTGCTAACACTGCAACCCTGCCGGAGCAGTGGCAGTGGCTTGCGGCTGCGGGCATGCAGGCCGTGCTTCATCAACACCAGACAAGCTGGACCTTCTCGCACTACAGCAAGCATTACCATGGCGCTCAAGCGTTTACTTTTGAGCTAGGCCGCGTCGCCCCTTTCGGGCAAAATGACAGGGCATCGCTAATCCCCATGGGCGCGCTGCTTACGTCGCTCAGCAAAGGCGAAACGCCTGCCCAGCAAGACCCCGCGAGCATGGTATTCTTTCAGGTAGAGCATGAGCTTAAGCGCCAAGCGGAGGACTTTACGCTCTACGTTGATGCTGACATGCCCAACTTCAGCCGTTTTGAGCCCGGCACGCGTTTGGCCCAGGATAGCGTGGCAGGCGATTTCGTGGTGGGCGAGACGCCGCTACATGTCGTATTTCCTAATGCCAACGTGGCGTTGGGTGCGCGGGCGGCGCTTTTGGTGGTCCCGGCTCACTCCTCAAGTCAAACCGCAAAATAAGTTTAATAGTTATTTAATAACAACAACATGGAGATAATATCGAGGCACACGCGTATCACTTACGGCTACCTTCCTACATTTATCGTATAAGGAAAGCACGCATTTTTCGCTGAGCCTGATAGAATCGCCACTTTTTTCGCGCCAGCCGCATTTAGCCTACGTTACCTCAACACGTTGCTACCGCGGCAACTTTGTACTGGAGCCTATGTTTATGGCCGCTACTCCCCTGGAAGTGCGTAATATTAAAAAGCGCTTCGGCGATACGGAAGTTCTGAAAGGCCTTTCACTCGAAGCCCAAAAAGGTGATGTCATCACGCTAATTGGCGCTTCAGGGTCGGGTAAAAGTACCTTTCTGCGCTGTATGAACCTGTTAGAGCAGCCGGATGAGGGCGAGATTATCCTTCACGGCGACCCGATACGCTTTAAGGTGACCCGGCACGGACGCGAGCCAGCCGATTGGAAACAGGTTGTCCAAATGCGTGCCAAGCTTTCCATGGTGTTTCAGAATTTCAATCTCTGGGCACACATGACGCTGCTTGAAAATATAATTGAAGCGCCTATCCATGTGCTCGGCCTTCCTAAAAAAGAGGCGATCGAACAAGCCCACGCGCTGCTTGAGCGTGTGGGGCTAACCGCCCGCGCCAACGCCTACCCGGCGCAAATGTCAGGTGGCCAGCAGCAGCGCGGCGCGATTGCTCGGGCACTGGCCATGAACCCAGAGGTTATGCTGTTTGATGAGCCGACCTCGGCGCTGGACCCGGAGCTTGTCGGCGACGTACTGAAAGTCATGCGCGACCTGGCCAATGAAGGGCGTACCATGGTGGTGGTTACCCATGAGATGAGTTTTGCTCGCGATGTCTCAAGCAAGGTGATCTATCTTCACCAGGGCTTGGTAGAGGAAGCCGGGGCGCCAGATGATGTATTAGGCAACCCCCAATCGTCCCGACTGAAACAGTTTCTTACTCCTAACTACTGATCTGCGAGGCGACCATGCTGGATTTGCAAGGGTACGGCCCCCGTTTGATCGAAGGTGCCGGGGTCACCGTTCAACTAGCGGTTTTATCGCTACTGTTAGCCATCGCGCTAGGCCTTCTCACCGCCACAGCCAAGATGTCGCGCCACTGGCTATTGCACGGCACGGCAACCGTTTACACGACGCTGATTCGCGGCGTGCCAGACCTTGTCTTGATGATGCTGCTGTTTTACGGCGGCCAAATCGGTGTTAACGCGATTAGTGATATTCTTTACTACAGCTACGACATTGATATTTACATTAATTTCAACGCCTTTGCCGCGGGCGTACTGACCATTGGCTTCATTTTTGGTGCCTATATGGGCGAGACCTTCCGGGGCGCTTTTATGGCCGTCGATAACGGTCAAATTGAGGCAGGCAAAGCCTACGGGATGAGCAGCGCACTGGTCTTTCGCCGCATTCGTTTCCCGCAAATGATGCGCCATGCGCTGCCCGGGCTCTCCAATAACTGGATGGTGCTGCTGAAAACCACCGCGCTCGTCTCGGTAATCGGCCTGACCGATATGGTTCGCGTGGCCGCTGAAGCCTCCCGAGCGACTCATGAGCCGTTTGTGTTTTTAATCCCTGTAGCCGTTGCCTATCTGTTGATTGCCAGCGTCTCCGAGTGGATTTTTGCCCGGCTACAAAAGCGCTACGACATCGGCTTTGGAGAGCAGTGACATGCTAGATATTTCCGCATGGTTTAATGACCTTTTGTCCGGCAATCTGATCTTCACCCCCACTACAATGGGCTACTACTGGACAGGGCTTGTCACCACCACACAGCTGGTGTTTCTGTCGCTGGTAATCGGGCTGGTGCTGGCGGTGCCGCTTGCCATTATGCGCAGCTCACGGCGTAAATGGATCAGCCTGCCCGTGTATGCCTATACCTACGTGTTTCGTGGCACGCCGCTGCTGGTCCAACTGTATATTATTTACTATGGCGTGGTGTTTTTTGATGGCATCCAGGAAAGCTTTTTGTGGCCGATCTTCCGTGAGGCCTTCTACCCTGCACTGATCGCCTTCACCCTTAACACGGCGGCTTATACCACAGAGATTTTCCGGGGTGCTATCAAGGCAACGTCCAAGGGTGAAATTGAAGCGGCACGCGCTTACGGCATGTCCCAAAGCCTGATGATGCGCCGGATCATTATCCCCAGCGCATTTCGTCGCGCTCTGCCCGCCTACGGCAATGAAGTGATTTTCATGCTTCATGCCAGCGCGATAGCCAGCGTGGTCACCTTAATGGACCTGACCGGAGCGGCTCGCTATGTCTATTCGCGGTTCTATACGCCGTTTGAGCCCTTCCTGTTTGTCGCGGCTATTTACCTGTGCTTAACGTTTGCCATTCTGTTTTTCTTCCGCTTTTTAGAGAAGAAATTACTTGCGCACTTAAAGCCACAAACCCAGTAAACGGTTCGATGACGAGCGAACGTCAAACAAACGTTGGTTCACAGGGCGTTTTCCTCTTTCCGCCGGCCCCAACCTGGGTTACGTTAAAGAGGATCACCTCGGGTGAACCTGTTTTACAACGGAGTTAAATAATGAAAAAGTTGCTATCAGTTTCTTTAATTGGTTTGGCTGTTGCTGCGGCCTCTTCCGCCCAGGCACGTGATTATGATCAGGTGCGTATTGGTGTTGATGTACCTTATGTCCCAATGGAATTCCGCACCCCTGAAGGCGACCTGACCGGTTTTGATATCGAGCTGGGCAACGCCATGTGTGAAGAGATCGGCGTGACCTGCGAGTGGATCGAGCAGGAGTGGGACGGCATTATTCCGGGCCTTCTGTCACGCAACTACGACGCCGTCATGTCCTCCATGACCATCAACGATGAGCGTCGCCAGCAGGTGCTGTTCTCTGACCCCTACATCACCATGCCGTCTGCCTGGTTTGCCGCAAGCGACCTGGGTATCGACGAAGCCAATGAAGAAACCCTAGAAGGCCTGACCATCGGCGTTCAACGCGGCACACTTCAGGACAACTACGTCACCGATAACTATGGCAGCGTGGCCGATATCAGCCGCTACTCCACCGCCGATGATATGGTGCTGGACATGGACGCGCAGCGTCTGGATATCGTCTTCCTCGACTTCCCAATCGGCCAGTCAACGCTGGTTGAAAACGAAGACGCTGACTACACCATTGTGGGCGAAAAAATCACTGAGCCTAAAGAGTACTTTGGTGACGGCTTTGGTATCGCCTTCCGCCAGCGTGATGAAGCGCTTGCCGAAAAATTCAACGAAGCCCTCGCAACGCTTCAAGAAAACGGCACCTACGATGAGATTCACGCTCGCTATTTTGGCGAAGAGTAATCATATAGCGTAGTGACTGCCCCCATCACCCTGGCCTTTGCCGGGGTGATTTATTTATGCCCTTGCCTTTTTTCTCCTTTCATCAGCGGCTTAAAAACCAGGTACGCAGGCCCATTAACAAGCACGCTGCCCCTTGGAATGAACCAGGTCAGCGTGAAAGGGTCTCTGTATCATTCTCCATGTGCATATAGCCGATATGGTTCATATAGCTGATATAACCCATATAGCGATGAAACGTCATTTCGCTATCACCGTAATTTAGTCATAAAAACAGGGAGGTTTTATGGCAGCAACCCTTAGCGCCACACCAGACATCGACCGACGCCCGTCTTCCTACTGGACAGGCTGGGGCCAGTGGCTCGCGCTCATTACCATGACGGTAGACCACCTTACCCGCTATGTACTGCCTGGGGATTTTAGCTGGGCAGGCTCCTCTATTGGCCGGATTGCCTTTCCACTGTTTGCCGCCATGGTCGCCTGGCACGGGCTATTTAATACCCGTAACCCAATGCGCTATTCACGGCGTATTCTGGTTATCGGACTGGTAGCGCAACTCCCCTATATGATGATGCCACGCGCATCGGATGCGTTGATTTTTAACGTCTGCTTTACGCTGGCCAGTGGCCTGGCCTTGGGCACACTGGCGCGCCAAGGCTGGCAGCACTACCAACAGCAAACGCTGGGGTTTGGTTGGCTGCTGTTGGGCACAGCGGTGGGCGTCACGGTGTGGTACCTGCTCGGTTTCTGGGTGGAGTACGGCCACAACGGTCTGCTGCTGATTCCACTATTCATGTTTGCCATGCATTCACTTAGCCAAGCGGGCACCCATTTTCAGGCGCGACTTTGGGCAGGCTTGGCCGCCTTTCCCGTACTCTGGGTTGCCGGACAAATGAACGCCTCGGATATGGCGAAATCGTTTACCGTGGGAACCTGTGTCGTGGTCCTGATACTGGCTGCTGGCCTGGCTCAACGCGTTCCTGCGGTAGCGTTTGCCATGCCACGCAGGCTGTGGCTGGCCTGGTACCCAGGGCACTTTGCGTTAATCGCGCTGTGGCTACTGCTGAGCGGGCGTATTGTGCTGGGTTGGTAAACGTCCAAGCGGGTTCGCAGGACTTTAAACAGAGCTTAAAACGGTCTTAAAAAAGAGCTTAAAACCGGAATTAAAAAAGGCGCCCCACGGCGTGGGGCGCCTTTTCAGTGACTTATTAACGCTTATCTATAATGAGCGCTCAAAACTCCACTCAACCGCCGGGGCATCGGGTATCAGTGCCTGGCAGGCGCGCACCTTTTCCAGCAGTTCAGCGTGGGTAGCGGCTACCACGTTAACGTGGGCCAGCTTGCGCCCTGCCCGCTCGGCCTTGTCGTAGCGGTGCAGGTGGGTATTGGCAAGCTTGAGCATGGCCACGTTGTCACCTTCCTGGCCAATCACATTAACCATACAGGTGGGCGCAATGGCCGCTGTGCTGCCAAGCGGCAATCCTTGAACCGCCCGTAGATGGTTCTCGAACTGGCTGGTAACCGCACCATCCATCGTCCAATGGCCGGAGTTATGCACGCGTGGCGCCATTTCGTTAGCCAGCAGGCTGCCATCGCGGGTTTGGAAGAGTTCAAGCGCCAGCACGCCCACGTAATCCAGCTCATCCAGCAGCGCACGAATATACGTATCAGCCGTTTGCTGCACCTGGGCGTCCAGGTCCGGCAGCGGCGCCACCGAGTAACGCAGAATGCCGCCTACATGCTGGTTCTCTGCCATGGGGTAGAAAACCACCTCGCCATCGCGACCGCGCACAGCAATCATCGACACTTCGCGCACAAAATCCACAAACGCTTCAACGATCAACTGCGTATGGCCAATGCTTTGCCAAGCGTCAGCCGCCTCTTCTGGGGCTTTTAGGACCGCCTGACCTTTACCGTCGTAACCTTCCGTGACGGACTTTGCCACGACCGGGCAGCCAAGTTCACGGGCGGCGGTTTCAAGCTGCTCTGCGCTCTCGACCACACGGTAAGCAGGCGTCGGGATGTTCAAGCGATCAAACAGCGCTTTCTCTTCAACCCGGTTTTGGCAGACCTCGATCGCTCGGCTACTTGGATACACCGGCTTGTGCTTCTCGATCTCCTGCACAAGCGTCACCGGCAAATGCTCGAACTCGTAAGTCACGACATCCACCTTGGCGAGAAACTCCGCCAAGTGCTGATTATCCGGGTCGACAATGACCTCGCCGATGCCTGCGCTTGGGTTACCCGTGGTATCCAGGAACGTAAACCGATTGCCCAGCGGATAGCCCGCCAGCGCCAGCATACGGCCCAGTTGGCCTGCGCCTAAAACGCCGATGTTTGTCGTACCAGAGTTCATTGGGGCTCCTTTTACTCAGCATCCGGCGCGGGGCGCGGGTCCGGGTTATCCAGTACTAGTTGAGTCTGCTCTGCACGGAAGGCCTCAACCGCGTTACGCACAGCGCTGTCCTGAAGACCCACAATCTGCGCGGCCAGCAGGCCCGCGTTGGTCGCACCGGCCTTACCAATCGCCAGTGTGCCTACGGCGATACCACCCGGCATCTGCGCAATCGAGAGCAGTGAATCAAGGCCTTTAAGCGCTTTGGATTCAACCGGCACACCTAGCACCGGCAGCGGCGTTTGTGAAGCCACCATACCGGGCAGGTGGGCCGCGCCACCAGCACCGGCCACAATCACCTGCAGGCCACGCTCAGCGGCGCTTTTAGCATAGTCGAACAGCAAGTCAGGCGTTCGGTGGGCAGAGACCACGCGCGTTTCATAAGCAACGCCTAAGCGCTCCAGCATCGTCACCGCATGCTCCATCACCGGCCAATCCGATTTGGACCCCATAATGACGCCCACTTTGGGTGCGCTATTCGACGACATGCCATTTCTCCCCGGCCAGTGGCCATATATAAAGTACCGCACGCCAGAAGCAGCCGTGCACGCTAAAATAAGGCGCATAGTTTACCAGAGCCAAGCCGCAAGCGGGTGTTCGCAAGTGTCGCGAAATTTTCATCAAATTAAATATTGAAATGCACCTGCGTTGGCGGCATTGTGTCCTTGTCATTTCAGACTGATGGAGTCTCATGAGTACGGCATACTCAACTGCTCACGCAGAAACGCTGGATCCTCCGCGAAGCAGCCCTGACCTCGATGTCAGGGAATTAGAAAAACGCACGCGCCTAATGCGCATTATCACGCGTTTAATTGCAGTATCAGATCTAGGAAGCCGGGAAATTGCCCGCCAGGCAGGGCTTCCAGTACAGAAGATTAGCGACTTGCTCGCCGGCAGGCTTGAGCACCTGAACATTGACGAGCTCAATGTTCTGCGCCGCACGTTAGAGCTGGAGGCGCCATAGGAGCAGCCATTAGCCCTTTAAATCACGAACGCCTCGCTTAAGCGAGGCGTTTTTGTATGGTTTTGGCTCATTATCTACTAAACCGGTATCAAAAGACCGCCCAGTGCAATCACAACCACAACCGCCCAGGCAGACAGCTTCCACACGGAAAGCAGTAAAAAGCCGCTAAGCGCCAAGGCAAATTCATACGGCCCGATAATCGCGCTGGTCCACACCGGCTGGTAAAGTGCAGCGCCCAGAATCCCCACCACTGCGGCATTGGCACCACGCATCAACGCTTGAGCACTTCCCCATTGGCGAAAGCGGTTCCAGAATGGCAGCACGCCCACCAGCAGTAAAAACCCTGGTATGAAGATAGCCAGCAAGGCCACTAGCGCCCCAACAAGGCCATTAATGCCGGGCAGTAACGCCCCAAGGTATGCGGCAAAGGTAAACAGCGGCCCCGGCACGGCCTGTGCCGCTCCGTAACCGGTTAAAAACGCATCCGGCGTTATCCAGCCTGACTCCACCACTTCCGCTTGTAATAGCGGCAGTACCACATGCCCACCGCCAAATACCAGCGCGCCTGAACGATAAAAGGCATCGGCAATATCAAGCCAAACCGCACTTCCCGCAAGCAACGGCAACCCAATCAGTAGCCCAGCGAACAGCCCCAGTGCGATAACCCCAACTGAGCGCGACACAGCAAAGTGGAGTGTTTCGCTTGGCATGGCAGTCACGGCTTCGCGGCATAGCAGGAACCCCGCCAAGCCACCGAACACAATGGCGCCCACCTGCCCTAGCGGCCCGCTGACCAACAACACCGTGAACACGGCCAGTAGCGCAATGCCCGTGCGGGTTTTATCCGGGCACAGGTTACGCGCCATCCCCCATACCGCATGGGCCACAATGGCCACAGCCACTATCTTCAAGCCATGAATAATACGGCTGACAATCGGGCCATCCAGCACCGTCGCCCCGAACGCAAACAGCACCAGCACAATGGCAGAAGGCAGCGTAAAGGCCAGCCACGCCATCGCAGCTCCCCAAGGGCCCGCGCGCATTAGCCCAAGCGCAAAACCCACCTGGCTGCTGGCGGGTCCTGGCAAAAACTGGCAAAGCGCGACCAGGTCCGCATAGGCAGCCTCCGAAAGCCAACGGCGGCGCTCCACAAACTCAGCCCGAAAATAGCCCAGATGCGCCACTGGCCCACCAAAGGAGGTCAGACCAAGCCATAGAAAAACCCTAAAGACTTCGCTGACGCGCGTGCGTAAATTGTTCTCTTCAGCCATAGCGGAAGGCTCTTTTGCGTAATAGAAAGTGCCCACGATACCCGCTGCATTTTACGCAGTGATGACAAGCCGCCCGGGCCGTGTCACCTAACTCCGGCACCGCTTCGCGCTGCTCCCGCGGGTGCGCTGGCGCTTACCACGCGCTACAAGAATCCCCTCAGGTGGCTGCACACATCGTAGCGCGCGGTAACGCGCCGTGAGGAACGAACGGCAAGGCACCCGCGAATGGCGGCGCCAGCCGCCCGGGCCGTGTCACCTAACCCCGGCACCGCTTCGCGCTGCATCCGCGGGTGCGCTGCGCTTACCACGCGCTACGAGAACCACCCCAAATGGCTGCACACATCGTAGCGCGCGGTAACGCGCCGTGAGGAACGAACGGCAAGGCACCCGCGAATGGCGGCGCCAGCCGCCCGGGCCGTGCCACCTAACCCCGGCACCGCTTCGCGCTGCATCCGCGGGTGCGCTGGCGCTTACCACGCGCTACAAAATTCGGTAAACGTATCGTCGCACGCCACCAAACCGCATATAGGCGTGTTCCGTAACGACGGCCCGGCGCGAATGGCCGGGCCGCCAGCGTCACTTACTCGCTTTGGTCGGTAACGGCACCGGTGCTTGCTGAGCTTACCAGCCGTGCATATTTGGCCAACACGCCGCGGGTATAGCGCGGTGCGGGCTGTTGCCACGCAGCACGGCGGGTTGCCAATTCTTCATCGCTTAGCTGCACTTCGATAGTGTCCGCTTCGGCATCGATGGTGATGAGATCGCCATTTTTCACCAGCGCCAGCGGGCCGCCATCAAAGGCTTCCGGTGCTACGTGGCCGACCACAAAACCGTGGCTACCGCCTGAAAAGCGGCCATCGGTAATCAACGCGACGTCGTTGCCCAAGCCGCGCCCCATAATGGCCGACGTCGGTGTGAGCATTTCGCGCATACCCGGGCCACCTTTGGGGCCTTCGTAGCGAATAACCACGACATCGCCTGCCACCACGGTGCCGTCATTGATGCGCGCCTGAGCTTCTTCTTCAGAACCAAACACCCGCGCCGTGCCGGAGAAGCGCGTGCCTTCTTTGCCGGAAATTTTAGCGACCGCACCTTCCGGCGCCAGGTTGCCATAAAGAATCCGCAGATGGCTTTCGGTTTTAATCGGCTTATCCAGCGGCGCGATAATTTTCTGGTCATCCGGATAGGCTTCAACGCCTGCCAGGTTTTCCGCCAGTGTTTGCCCGGTGACCGTCAGGCAGTCGCCGTGTAGAAGGCCAGCTTCCAGCAGTTTTTTCATCAGCGGCTGAATACCGCCAAGCGCCACAAGCTCGCTCATCATGTAGTGGCCGCTGGGGCGAAGATCTGCCACTACCGGCACGCGTTTACCGATCTCGGTAAAGTCGGAAAGCGTCAGCTCAACATCGATAGTGCGCGCCATGCCGATAAGATGCAGCACCGCGTTGGTAGAGCCGCCTAACGCAATCACCACGGTAATCGCGTTCTCAAACGCCTTACGGGTCATGATATCGGAAGGTTTGATATCCCGCGCCAGCAGCTCAAGCACCGCCTCGCCCGCCGCTTTACAGTCGTCACGTTTTTCCTGGGAAATGGCGTTTTGTGCCGAGCTGCCCGGCAGGCTCATGCCCAGCGCTTCAATGGCCGATGCCATGGTATTGGCAGTGTACATACCGCCACACGAACCGGGACCAGGAATCGCGGTTTCCTCGATCTGCTTGAGCTCAATCAAATCCATATCGCCCCGCGAGTGAGCACCCATGGCCTCGAACACCGAGACGATATCGGTGTGCCCTTTGCCCGGCATGATGGTGCCACCGTATACAAACACGCTGGGGCGATTCAAACGTGCCAGCCCCATTACGCAGCCCGGCATGTTTTTGTCGCAGCCGCCAATTGCCACCAGGCCATCAAATCCTTCGCAGCCCGCAACGGTCTCAATGGAATCCGCGATCACCTCCCGCGAGACCATCGAGTACTTCATGCCCTCGGTGCCATTGGCAATACCGTCGGAAATGGTGATGGTGTTGAAGACCACACCTTTACCGCCTGCAGCATCGGCACCCTCGCGGGCCTGCTCGGCAAGCTCACCAATATGGCTGTTGCACGGCGTCACCATGCTCCAGGTAGAGGCCACGCCCACTTGGGGCTTTTTGAAATCAGCGTCGTTAAATCCTACTGCGCGCAGCATGGCACGGCTGGCGGCTTTACCCACGCCATCGACCACCGGGGCGGAATGGCGGCGAGTATGGTTTGGTGTATCGGTCATGGGGAAGTCCTCTTGGCTTTACTCAAAGTATCTGCATAGCTTGGGGATACCCTGGCTTGCGCGCAAGAGAAGATGAAAAACACATGGTTATCTATTTAAGCTAAACAGCTGCTTTATGGGGTCGAGGCAGGACAGACAGATCAAACCCACACGCTTGAGCATAACGCTGCAGTGTTTTCCAGCCAGGATTACTGTCACCACGTTCTAACCGACTGATATTGCTTTTCTGAGTATGTAATCGCTGAGCCAGCTCTTCCTGAGTAAGGCCCGCACGCTGACGCATGGAAATAAGCGTGTTGGCTAATTCAAATTCAGGCGCCAACCGCTCGTACTCAGCGTTAACCTCAGAATTCTGGAGCGCCTGTTCTTTCAATGCTTTTAAATTCATCACGGCTGTACCTCACGCTGTCTGGACCGGGCTAGTGCTAACGCTTGGCGAGGCGTTTTTTGGCTCTTTTTAACAAAGACATGGAGAACAACTATCCGCTGGCCCTGTACGTAACAAAATAAGGAGCGCCCTATACCCTCTTTGGCTTTTGCCCTTATCTCAAAGAGACCGTCTCCCATCGCTTCCGTATGCGGCGGACCCAAGTTCGCCCCATGCTGCTCAACCATTTCTAACAACCGAAGCATCCTGGCCTGAATTTTTGGCGGCATACCAAGGATGTCGCTTTCAACACCAGGATAGAAATCAATCTGCCATTGCATTAAACAGCCCCTAAAGTTATCACTTATGATAACCCATAAGCTGCAAAAGTTCCTATCGATAGCACCCACTAAAGACGTTTAACTTATGGCACCATAGTAGTCTTAAGTACGTGTCTTAAGCACTGTGCCTTATCGCTACCGCCTTGAAGGAAATATCGCCGCATGTCGTCACCCTCATTGCTTGCCAATACATCGCCTCTTACGCCGGGTTTTATGGTGGTGCATGCCAACCGCCTGGAAGACCTGCGCGGGTTAGCGGTTGAGTGGATGCGCCTTCATCCGTTAGGGCCGCTTGAGAACGAGACGATTCTGGTGCAGAGCAACGGCATCGGGCAGTGGTTGAAGCTGGCACTGGCGGAAGACCCGGCACAGGGCGGCGCGGGCATTGCGGCGGCGCTGAACGTTACCCTGCCTGCGCGCTTTTTATGGCAGGCCTACCGCACGGTGTTAACGCATATTACCGGTGATGCCCAGGCGGTGCCTGAAACCTCACCGTTTGATAAGTCGCGCCTGGTATGGCGCTTGCTGCGCTTACTGCCCAGCCTCGCTGAGAAGCCCGCCTTTGCCCCATTGGCGCGCTTTTTGGAAACCGACCGCGACCAGCGCAAGCACTATCAACTGGCCGAGCGCCTGGCGGATTTATTCGACCAATACCAAGTGTACCGCGCCGACTGGCTAGACGCCTGGGCACGGGGCGAAGATGTACTCATTACTGCACGCGGCGAAGCGCGCCCGCTGGATGAACACCAGCGCTGGCAGCCGGAGCTGTGGCGCGCCCTGCGTGATGATGTTGCCGCCTCCCAGGGCGAGGCCGGGCTTAATAGCAGCCGTGCCCAAGTGCATAGCCGCTTTTTAGAGGTTGCCGAACAGCTGGAAGGCCAGGCGTGCCCGCCGGGGTTGCCGCGTCGGCTGATTATTTTTGGGATTTCCTCGCTGCCCCAGCAAACGCTGGAAGCCCTGGCAGCACTTTCGCGCTGCTGCCAAATTGTGCTGTGCGTGCATAACCCCTGCCAGTATTACTGGGCGGACATCATCGAACACAAGGATTTATTGCGCGCCAACCGCTACCGCCAACAGCGTAAAACGGGCATGCCCGAAGCGCTGGACGTACTCGGCGACGGCGATGTAGATAGCGCGCTGCATCTGCATGCCCAACCGCTGTTGGCAGCCTGGGGCAAGCAGGGGCGTGACTATCTGCGCCTGCTGGATGAGCATGACGATGCGGGCAACTACCAAACCCTGTTTGAGCAACAGGCGCTGCGTATTGATATGTTCGAGCCGTTCAGCACGCCCGAACACGCCTGCCTGCTCAGCCAGCTTCAGGATGATATTCGCGAGCTGCGCCCAGTGGCCGAAACCCAAACGACCTGGCCTGCGGTTGATGCAACCCACGACGACTCCATTGTGTTTCATATCGCCCACGGCCCCCAGCGCGAAGTGGAGATTCTTCACGACCAGCTGCTGGCTGCGTTCAGCGCCGACCCCGAGCTGCGCCCGCGAGATATCATCGTTATGGTGCCGGACATTGACCGCTACGCGCCGCATATTGAAGCGGTGTTTGGTCAGTACCGCTCAAGCTACCGCACGCTTGGCCGCGACGACCCGCGCTATATTCCCTACACCCTTTCAGACCAGGCCAGCCGCCACCGCCTGCCGCTGATGATTGCGCTGGAAAAGCTCTTGCGCCTGCCCGAGCTGCGCCTCTCAGTGAGCGACCTGCTCGACCTGTTAGACGTGCCCGCCCTGCGCGCTCGCTTTGGCATTGAAGAGCGCGATTTGCCCACACTAAACCGCTGGATTGAGGGTGCGGGCATCCGCTGGGGCTTAAACGCCCAGCAGCGCACCCGGCTTGATTTGCCCCAGGGCTTAAGCCAGAACACCTGGGCGTTTGGCCTGCGCCGTTTACTGTTGGGCTACACCGTGGGCGTGGCGGATGCGTGGCAGGGTATCGAGCCGTTTGATGACATCGGCGGGCTTGAAGCCTCGCTTGCCGGGCCGCTGGCAACACTGCTTGAGAAGCTGGAAACCACGTGGGAGATTTTTTGCCAGCCGACCACCGCCGCCAACTGGGTTGTTCGGCTGCGTGAACTGCTGGAAACCTACTTTCTTACCGATGACGCTGCAGAGAGCGTGATGCTGACCAAGCTGGAAGGCGCGCTTCAGCAGTTGTTCCACAGCACCGAAGAGGCCAAATTGAATGATGATTTGCCGCTTTCCATGGTGCGTGAACACTGGCTCTCGCAAATTGATGAGCACAGCCTTTCTCAGCGCTTTTTAGTCGGAGCGGTCAACTTCGCCACGTTAATGCCGATGCGCGCCATTCCCTTCAAGCGGGTGTGTTTGCTGGGCATGAACGACGGCGAATACCCACGCTCCCAACCGCCGCTGGATTTTGACCTGATGGGCAGCGACTACCGCCCCGGCGACCGCTCGCGCCGGGAGGATGACCGCTACCTGTTTCTGGAGGCGCTGCTGTCGGCGCGCCAGCAGCTCTATATCAGTTGGGTGGGCCGCAGCCAGATCGACAACAACCCCATGCCGCCTTCCGTGCTGGTCGGCCAACTGCGCGATCACTTGGCGGCAGGCTGGGTAAGCCAACACCAGGCTGACGAGCCACTGATTGAAGCGCTGACCACCGAGCACCCGCTACAACCGTTTAGCCATCGCTATTTTGCCCAGCCCGGCAGTTCAGCCTCCCAGGCCCGGCTCTTTACCTATGTACATGAATGGCGCGATGCCCACGAACAGCACGCGCTGCTCGCCTCACAGGAAAACCCAAATAAACAGCAAAGCGCCCTGCTCGAATTTAACCAGGATGTCCCACTGACGCTTGCCCAGCTAGGCAGTTTTCTGCGTGAACCGGCCAAGGCGTTCTTCAACACTCGCCTGGGCGTGTATTTTGAGCAGGAAGTGCTGACCCAGTTAGACGTCGAGCCGTTTGTGCTTAACGGCCTACAACACTGGCAACTGCAGGACCAACTGATTGCCGCCCAGCGCCATGCGGTAGACAACGGCGAGCCGCGTGAAGACGCCATGTTTGCCGCGCTTGAGCGCATCAAGGGCCAAGGCGTGCTAGCGGTAGGCGCTTTTGGCGAGCGCATGAGCGAATCGCTGGCCGAGCCCATGCAGGCGCTGTTTGATGCCTATCGGAAAGCGCTCGAAGAGTGGCCCGTCGCCGTGGAAGCCCCTCAAGCGGTCGCATTTAACGCCCACGAACTTTCGGTCAACGACTGGATTAACGAACTGCGCACGGATGAGAGCGGCAAGCGCTGCCGCCTGCTGCTGGTGAGAAACAGCTTGATTAGTAATGCGCGTGGTCGAGGGCAGTACCGTTGGCAGCATCTACTCCGCCCTTGGGTGGCCCACCTGGCTGCCAATGCGGTGTCGCCGATGACCACACAGCTGCTTTCCAAGGCAGGCCATGCGCGCTTTGAACCGCTAGCAGCGGATACCGCCCAGGGCCATCTAGCGACTATTTTGCAGTGCTGGAAAGAAGGAATGACCATGCCGCTGCCACTTGCCCCCCAGGCAGCGTTTGCCTGGCTGAGTAAAGAGGGAACGGTGGACAGCACCGCCGATAGCGACGCCTTTAGCGCAGCGGCAAGCACCTATGAAGGCGGGCGCTTTCAAACCGGCGAAGTAGCGCAAAGCGCCTACCTCGCCCGCCAATGGCCCAACTTTGAAGCGCTGTTTAACGAGGGTAACCAGAAAGGGGCTAACTCCGCCCTCCGCTTCTCCGCCCTGGCAGATGCCCTTTACCTGCCGCTCTACCGTGCGGTGAAAGAGTAGCACTGCTCGGTAAAAGGAGGTGCGCTTCGCTTAATGCTGGTGGTTAACCAGGAGTATTCGATTGGCCAGCGAGATCATTTCGGGGTCGCCGGTGTTCTTTTCGGCCACATCGGAAAGCTTGATGACCGGCAGCCAGCCCTGGCCCTCAGGGCGCGCCTCGACCATTTTGATCACCATGTTCATGGGCTCCTCGCCCACATCATTGGTGAAGTTGGTGCCAATACCAAACGCCATGCCGATACGATCTTTGCAGAACGCATGAATGCGCTCGATTTTTTCCGGAGTGAGCGCATCGGAAAAGATAATCGTCTTGCTCAGCGGGTCAATGCCCAGGCGCTCATAGTGCGCGATGGTTTGTGAGGCAAAGTCGATAGGGTCGCCGCTATCGTGGCGCACGCCATCGAACAGCTTGGCAAACTTCTTATCGAAGCTGTCGAAAAAGGCTTGCGAGGTAAACGTATCGGTTAACGCAATGCCAAGGTCGCCCCGGTACACATCCACCCAATGCTCCAGGGCCAGGCTGTTGGCCATTTTGAAACCAAACCGGGCACCGTGGAACATGAACCACTCGTGGGCGTGCGTACCAATCGGCTTCACATCATGGCGCATCGCCAGTAGCACATTACTGGTACCGGTAAACGACTCGCCGCCGTGATGGCGAAGCGCGCCCACCACACGGTCGTGAACATTAAAGGAGAAACGTCGACGCGTACCAAACTCAGCGATTTTGAGCCCCATGCGGTGGTAAAGCTCGATTTTTTCCTGGGCGTTCTGCTCGATCATCGCATCCGCTTCAGGGGTAATCGTAATACCACGCAACCGATACCAAAGCTCGCTGATCAGCGCCATCAACGGCACTTCCCAAAGGATAGTGCGATACCACGGGCCTTCAATCACCACGGAAAGGTCCGCCCCCTGCTGCTCGATAATGACCTCGCTGGGGTCATAACGAAACCCGGCCAAAAAATCGAGATAAGTGGGGTCCAAATAAGGGCAGGTCGTTTCGAGATAGCGCTTCTCTTCGTCGTTTAAGCGAAGCGCCGCCATATTATCGACTTCATGGCGTAATGCAGCGCCGAACCCTTCTGGAAAGGCATGCGCGCCACGGTTAATAAAAGCGTAGCGCGCATGGGCATACGGGAAGCGTTTAATCACGGCGTTCTGCATCGTGATTTTGTAAAAGTCGTTATCCAGAAGCGAGGTCAGCATGAAGTCTCATCATCAACGTGAACAGAAGCCGCGGTAGCGTAAACCGGTCGCCCGCAAAGTGGCTAGCCGACAAGATTATCAGGTGATGGCGCTGGCTCCCAGCCCAACCCGCTCGCTTGTGGCTTTTGCTCGCTGCTTTTTGCTCCCTATTTGCTCGCTGCTTTTTGCTCCCTAAGGGTCATCGCGATATAGTTCTCCAGCCGCCCCTATTTGCCCCACCCGGGGCGTGTTGTTTTTGTGCCTGCTAGCGCCTGCTCCTGGAGACCAGTGATGAGCCATCCCGCCCCACTCAACCCACTGAGCTTGCCCTTGCACGGCAGCCGCCTGATCGAAGCCAGCGCCGGTACCGGCAAAACCTTCACCATCGCGCTTTTATACGTGCGCCTGGTATTGGGTGGGCGCAGCAAAGAGGATGACGACGCCTTTATCCGCCCGCTCACGCCGCCGGAAATTCTCGTAGTCACGTTTACCAATGCCGCGACCCAGGAGCTGCGCGAGCGGATTCGTAACCGCCTGGTGGAAGCCGCCGAGATTTTTCGCAGTGATGAAAACGCAGGCGATAAACTGCTGCTTGAGCTGCGCAGTGAGTACCCACCCTCGGCCTGGCCCGCCTGCGCACGGCGCTTGGCACTGGCCGCCGAGTGGATGGACGAAGCCGCCGTTTCCACCATTCACAGCTGGTGCTATCGCATGCTGCGCGAGCACGCTTTCGATAGCGGCAGCCTGTTCTCGCTGAACCTGGAGAACGACCAGCGCGAGCTAGAACAGGACGTCGTGCGCGACTACTGGCGCAGCTTTTACTACGCCCTTGAGAGCGATGCGCTGGAAAGCATTGTTAGCTACTGGCAATCCCCCGACGACCTGCACGCCAGCTTGCAACGCCTACTGCCCGAGTGCGACGCGCTGGGCGAACAACGCCCCGAACCTCTGCAAACGCTAACGAACTGCCAAGCCGCCCGAGCCGCCAAACTCAGCGCATTAAAAGCCCCCTGGGCTGCATGGCTGAACGATGTGGTGCCCGCGCTGGAAGAAGCTGCCCAGCAAAAAGCCTTTAAGGGCCAAAGCTTTAACGCCAAAAGCCGCGCCAACTGGCTAGGAGCGCTGCGCGATTGGTGCACCAGCGATGCCGACCGCCCCCAGCTTACCGATGCCGCCTGGCGGCGCATGACGCCTGAGGGCATGGCCGATATCTGGAAAGTGGGCACGCCGCCCTGCCCAGAAGTGTGGGAAGCGCTCGCCCAACTGCCCGGCGAGCTTAATGCCCTGCCCGAGCCGCGCAACGACCTGTTAATTCACGCTGTGCAGTGGTGCCGCAAACGCCTGGAGCGCGAGCAGGAGCGCCGCGCTGAAATGGGCCCCAACGACCTTCTCACACACCTCGACCGCGCCCTGCAAGGCCCCAATAAAGAAGCGCTGGCCGCCCAAATCCAGCGCCAGTTCCCGGTCGCGCTGATCGACGAATTTCAGGACACCGACCCAATCCAGTACCGCATTTTTAACGCGGTGTATAACGTTGCTACACCGCGCCGCGACAGTGCCGTGATGCTGATTGGCGACCCCAAGCAGGCCATTTACGCCTTCCGTGGCGCAGATATTTTCACCTACCTGAAAGCCCGCCACGACACCGATGGCCGCCACGTTACGCTGGGCACTAACTTTCGCTCAAGCGCTGCAGTGGTTAACGCGGTTAACCACTGCTTTAACTACGCCGACAAGCATGAAGCGGGCGCGTTTTTATTTCGTGAACAAGGCGGCGAGAACCCTCTGCCGTTTTTACCGGTAGACGCCAAAGGCCGCGCCGATCAGTTGGTGTTGAACGGCGCGCCACTGCCCGCCATGACGCTGTGGCAAATGGCGGCTGACGAGCCGCTTTCCAAAACCGCCTACCAGCTTGAAATGGCCGAAGGCTGCGCTTCCCACATGACCGCCCTGCTGGAAGCGGGTCGCAAGCGGCAAGCGGGTTTTAAAACCGAGGATGAACTCACGCCACTCAAACCTTCCGACATGGCGGTGCTGGTGAACGGCCTTCAGGAAGCCCGCGCTATTCGCTTGGCGCTTGCCAGCCGTGGGGTTAAAAGCGTTTATCTTTCGGATCACGATAAGGTATTTAGCTCATCTATCGCCCAGCAGGTGGAAACCTGCCTGCGCGCCTGTGCGGAATCCCAGGCCAACTCCCGCCAGGCGGAAGCCAAGCTGCGCGCAGCGCTTGCCACGCCGCTGCTTGGGGTGAGCCTTAGCGAGCTTGATCACCTTAACGAGAGTGAGCTTGCCTGGGAGGCCCGGGTAGAGCAGTTCAGCCGTTACCACCGCTTGTGGCAGCGCCAGGGCGTGCTGCCGCTGGTGCGCAAGCTAATGGTGGACTTCGACATTCCTGCCCGGCTGCTTGCGTTGACCGACGGTGAGCGCTTGCTAACCGACTTGCTTCACCTGGGCGAACTGCTTCAGCAGGCAAGCCAGGAACTGGATGGCGAGCACGCGCTAATTCGCTTTCTGGCGGAAGCGATTGCCGACCCGGAAAGCCACGGCGACAGCCACAAGCTGCGTCTGGAAAGCGATGCGGACCTGGTCAAGGTCGTGACCATCCATAAATCCAAGGGGCTTGAGTACCCGCTGGTCTTTCTGCCGTTTATTGCCAACCACCGCTCCACTAAAAAAGGCGATGTGCCGCTGCGCTGGCACGATGGCGAAGGCAATTTACAGCTAAGCCTAAGCGCCGATGCAGAAACACTCGCTACCGCCGACCGCGAACGTTTAGGCGAAGACTTACGCAAGCTTTACGTGGCACTTACCCGTGCCCGCCATGCCACTTGGCTGGGGCTTGCGCCGTTAAAGGATGGCGAAGGCAGCGCCCTGGGTTACCTGCTTAATGGCGGTGACTACATTGCGCCCAATACATTCGGCGAAGCGCTCGCCGCGCTGGTTCATAAAAGCGACATAGCCCTGGAGCCTGCGCCAGCCCCTACCGCACTGTGCTTTACGCCCGCCCAGCAGCAAGAAGCGCTGGGGCAAGCCCGCACGCCCACGCGCCCGGCCCGCGAGCAGTGGTGGATCGCCAGCTACTCGGCGCTACGCACCACGGGCGGCATCTCAGGGCTGCTGTCAACCGCTGCCCCCACGCCGGAACCCACCACGCCCCAGGAAGCCACCACGTTTGAAGTGCTGGATGAGCCGCAAGATTTGCTGCAAGGTTCTCCATTGACCGGGCAGCCCATGGCGAGTGTAACCACTCACTACCCATTGCCCGCTGACAGCGACCAGCCGAGTGCAAACGCAAGCCACCTGCACCGTTTCCCTCGCGGCCCCGGCCCTGGCACCTTTCTACACGGCTTGTTGGAATGGGCAGGCCAGCTGGGCTTTGCCAAGGCGCTTGAAGACACCGCCGTCCGTGAGGACACTCTGCGCCGCCGCCTGCAACTGCGCGGTTGGCAAGCGTGGTATGAACCGCTGGCAGGCTGGTTTGAGGATTTGCTCGGCACTCAACTGCCGCTTCCCGGCCAGCAAAGTGCCGTGGCGCTTCAACAGCTAAGCGGTTATCAGGTAGAGCTGGAGTTCTGGTTTGCTGCCCACCAAGTGGATACGCAGGCGCTGGATGCGCTGGTTAGCCAGCACTTACTTCCCGGCCTTGCGCGGCCCGCGCTGGATGCCGACACGCTCAACGGTATGCTCAAAGGCTTTATCGACTTGGCGTTTGAGTTTGATGGGCGCTTTTATGTGCTGGACTGGAAATCCAACTACCTGGGCGCAGACGACAGCGCCTACACCGTTGATGCCTTGAGTGCCGCGCTGCTGGAAAAACGCTACGACCTACAGGCCGCGCTGTACCTGCTGGCGCTGCACCGGCTGTTAAAAGCCCGCCTGCCCAACTACGACCCGCACGTCCATTTGGGCGGCTCATTGACCGTATTTTTGCGTGGCAGCCGGACGCCTGCACGCGGCGTACACCCCGAACCCGCCCCGGTGGCGCTAATTGAAGCGCTGGATGCGTTATTTGCAGGCACGGCCAACGGCGCTGGCCTTAAGGAAACGGCATGAAAGATTCACAAACCCTGGACCTGTTCGGCGAAAACGAGCCTGCGCCTGCCACAACGCGTAACAGCACCCCAGCGCCTGGCCACCAACGGCACCCTGCGCTGAACGATACGGGCACTTTAATGGCGCTTTGCGAGCGCTGGGTCGCCAGAGGCTGGCTGCGCGACCTGGACCGCGCGCTGGTCAGCTTCTTCGCCCGCGAGGGAGGTCAGGTGCCGCCGCTGCTTCTGCTGGCCACCGCGCTTGCCAGCCATCAGTTGGGCCGAGGCCATGTGTGCCTGGACTTAAACGCCACGCTGAACGCACCGGATTTCGCCCTATCGCTCCCACCCGAAGGCGATGACCTAAGCGACCCGCCGCCACTACCCAGCGAGGTATTAGCCACGCTAACGCTTGCCGAGTGGCAGGCCGCGCTTGAGCACCCGACGCTTATCAGCAACGGCCACGGCAACACACCGCTGGTGCGCTCCGACACCCCGCACACCACCCGGCTTTACCTGCGCCGTTACTGGCAGTACGAACAAACCCTGCACCAGGAAATCGCCGCACGTTTGGCCATATCTGAGATGCCAGACAGTTCTTGTGGGAGCCCAATTCATTGGTGGTCCGACACATCGGAGAAGGGTGACGCTAGTCACCCCAATTTACTCCAACAAGCCCTGAACACCCTGTTCCCCGACAACGGCACACTGGACTGGCAAAAGGTCGCCTGCGCGCTGGCGGCGCGCAGCCACTTTGCGATTATTACCGGCGGCCCCGGCACCGGCAAAACCACCACCGTCGTGCGCCTGCTCGCCCTTCTGCAAACCCTGCAACTGGCCCATTCGCCAACGCAGGCGCTACGCATTCGCTTAGCCGCCCCCACCGGCAAAGCCGCCGCCCGCCTTAATGAATCCATTGCCGGGCAGGTAAGCCAGTTGCCTATCGAAGACCTTGCAGCGCTATGGGAGCAGAGTGAATTGTGGGAGCCGAATTCATTCGGCGAAGATTCATGCACTGAACAACTAAGTGCCTCCATCCCCACCGAAGTCACCACCCTACACCGCCTGCTAGGCGCCAGGCCCGACACCCGCCACTTCCGCCACAACCCCAACAACCCATTGGCGTTGGACGTACTGGTGATCGACGAAGCCTCCATGGTCGATATCGAAATGATGACCGCCGTGTTAAGCGCCCTGCCCGCCCACGCCAAGCTGGTGCTGCTGGGCGATAAAGACCAGTTGGCTTCTGTGGAAGCCGGTGCCGTGCTCGGCGACTTATGCCGCCGCGCCGAGGCCGCCCACTACACGCCAGAAACCGCCGAGTGGCTTGCCAAACTTACCGGCCACCCGCTGCCCGAAGCGCTAACCAGCCCCAACGGCCAACCCCTCGACCAAGCGATTACCATGCTGCGGGTAAGTCACCGCTTTGACGCCGCCAGCGGTATTGGTCAGTTGGCCGAGGCGATTAACCAGCCGTTAAGCGCCACGCTTAGCGAGCGCGATAAACAGAACGCCGTACACAGCGCCCTGCGCCACGGCTACGCCGACCTGCATCATTTGGTGCTAGGCGGGGAGAATGACAGCGCCCTGGAGCGCCTGGTGGTGACCGGCTCCCCAGAGCGCTTCCCCTGTGCCGGTAAAGGCCGCCTTGATAAGAAAACCAATAAAGAAATAGCGCCGCCCACGGGCTACCGGCACTATCTTACGGTTTTGGATCAACAGCGCCCCGAGGTAACGCTAGCCTTTGAGGAAAACAAAGGCGCCTACGACACGTGGGCCAGAGACGTACTAAACGCCTACGGCCACTTCCAACTGCTCTGCGCACTGCGCAAAGGGCCGTGGGGCGTAGAAGGCTTGAACTTACGCATCGCCAAGGTACTGCGCAGCCACACGCTATTAAGCGCAAGCGATATCGAACTAGAGAAAGGCTGGTATGAAGGCCGCCCGGTGCTGGTCACGCAAAACGACTACAGCCTAGGGCTAATGAACGGCGATATTGGCATTACGCTAGCAGTACCCGACCCGCGCGGCGTAGGAAGAACCTTATATAGAGTCGCCTTTCCGACCAGCGATACGAAAAACCCCATCCGCTGGGTACTTCCCTCCCGCCTGCACGCGGTAGAAACCGTATTCGCAATGACAGTACACAAATCCCAAGGCTCGGAGTTCTTGCACACGGCGCTGCTGTTACCCCAAACACCTAACCCGATTCTGACGCGGGAGCTGGTTTACACCGGCATCACCCGCGCCCGCGAATGGCTTACGCTGGTGGAGGCCAAGCGGGGGATATTGAATGATGCGGTGGTTAGGGAGGTTATGCGGGTTAGTGGCTTGAAGGGGATTTAACGTCGCAAGTACGCGCGGCTTTGTAGTGGAGGCGAAGCCGCAACGGAAGAGCCGTCGCCTTGCCTTGTTAAGCGCTGATGACATAGCAATAAGTTAACCAAATAGACAAACAAACAAGCACAATGCTTAAGGCCGCAAGAGTATCTGCCAAGAAGCTATGCCGCCAGCCAGAAAACCATGCATTGCTATTCCCCTTAATTGAGCCGTCTCTGTACTTATAATGCGCTGCCTTGCCGCCGATACCAAATAGCACAAGGCCGCCAAATCCCAAACTCAAGCGAAGTGCCAGCTCATTTCCAGCGAACATAGCAATAACGGCGGCCACAAGCAGCGCTCCTGAAATTGCGAGCAAGAAATCCGGCCAGACCTTCAACTCGATGTTGATAAATGGATTTTTCATATTGATCACTTAACGCTTTTCTCACCGGAAAACTGGGAGCGCAGCGAGTAATTTTTCCGTGTGCAGCAACTTGTTATACCGCATTTTAAAAGACCGGATGTTTATTCAACAGTCTCTTGGGGTTTCAAGCTCTATACTTCTCGTATTCACTTAGAAACAAACGTTCTGACTCATCACGGAACTGGCTTCTTCTATTATGTAAATCATTAAGCTTTTCACTAATGCTTCTATATATTATTTGATGCGCTTGATTCTTTAAGTCTTCTTCATTGTACTCATCGATTTCAAAGCCATCTCCAAGAGCCGCATTAACCAACCTCAACAGAATCACTTTATCTATTCTGTCGACAGTTTCGTACGCACCCTCTTCTGTCATAAAATACCCCTTACTGTTTTCAATCTTTAATACTTTCATAGCCACCTCTTCTATCGGCATAAGCTTCTTCTCCAGCCTCCAATGTGTTCATGGTCACCTGGTAATTATTTATCTTTTTACCGTCAACTGAACAAAATTCTTTGTCAGATGGATGCCCAGAATATCTTCTATATACGACATCACCACTTTCAATTTCTTTAGATGTATACACTATATAATCTGCATTGATTGAGGCTCCAACTGTACTATTATGGGTAACAACAACCACGGGCATTGTCTTAGATATTTCCTTCAGCATTTGATTAGCTTCACCTTTCAAGAAAAGGTTATCAAACGACGACTCTGGTTCATCTATTAATAGATAATCAAAGTTTTGAGCATTTTTAATTTCCTGTAAGAGACGGAACTCAGATCTTTCACCACCCGAAACCTTAAATCCATCTTTGTTGAGTATTTCATATTCAATACATGCAAAATACTTATAAAATTCTGATGGAGTCCAAGCACCGTTATCCTTTAGTGCAACAAGGTACTTGTAGGGAGATGAGTACTCTTTATACGCATCGCTAAAACCAACCTTTTGTCCACTCACACGCAAAATTTCTCCAGCTCCATTAAAGGCTCGCTGCTTGCAAACCACCTTAAACCCCTGAACATCCTCCTGATAAATTACTTTTTCTGTCTGTAACAGTTTTGCAATCTGGTTAAATTTAGAAACCTTCCGGTGCTCAATCATAACCTTGTATAAGTCTACATCCTTAACCTGAGTTGCTGATGTCCTTAGCTGTAGTTTACTTTTTACATCTCTTACGACGTCATTAACAAAACTTCTCTTTTTCCTTTCATACGCCTTTTCCCATAGAAGTTCAATCAACTCAACAGACAGACTCTTCAAATTATTCACATCAATATGCTTATCAATAATTTCTCTATACTCAATATTATCTACTAATTGTCGAACAGAGCCGATCAGATCTCCAAGCCCCTTATCCTGAGCCACTTCAAATTGTGTCTCATTAAAGAGTGACACTTTAGAAAACGTATCAAACTTCTCTGCCTCTTCAGCCGATTTTAAAAGAGTTGATAAATAATCTTCCACCTTTCTTTGGTTAACTCTAACATCAACATTCAACACATCATCGAGAACATTCTTGAATGGAGTCAGGTGCTTATTAGCGAACATACTTTTCTTACGAGCAACATCTTCATTAAATTCTTTTTCGTAGCTAACGTCATCCCTCTGAACAAGTGAAAACTGAGGAATATATTTTACATCCTCACACTCTTTGCTGATCTGAGTTAGTGTTTCAGTCTTCCCTGAAGATCGTGCTCCTAGAACAATATTAAGGCCAATAGACAATTTCTGACCATCATCAAAAACCTGAAAGAGTGAATTACCTTCTGATTTAGATAGAGCCACTTTATGTCTATCTCGAAGGCTATGTTTCAGAGAATTTAGGGAGAGATCCCCACAGTCGATGTATGTTTGTCTCGACGGAAATTTGCTCATACCCTCACGAATTCTTACATCACTAAATATAACAGGTGTTAATTCTGAGTCATCTTTTGCCAAACGAATAAATTTTTTGGGGCTATCAACCTCACCAGCAGATATGAATTCGCCCAATTGTTCAATCGTCTGTCGCGATATTGCTGGCTTCTTCTCATAATGAGGGATTAGCAAATATCTATTGAGGTCACCAAAAATATGAAGCAACTCTTCTACGCTGATAAAGTCGCCTATAGCCTTGATTTTTTCAGTTACGGCTTGAGTTTTTATTTGAAACTCATCTAAGTTTTCATTTTCGGAGATGAGAAGAATATGACCTTTAGCTAGATTTATTTCAATACCTGGAAACACTACACAGTCAAGCGCTTTGTCGATTTCTCTAAACTGTGCCAAGTCGAACACATCATGATTTGTTATTGCTATAGCGTCGAGTTCAGCTGAATTAGCATATTCTATTAATTTTTCTAGCGAGAAATCAAAGTGAGCATCACTAATCGTAGGTTCTGTGTGCAAGTGAAGGTCAATTTTCTTCAACTTTTGCTCCATAAATATTTATAAGAACGTAAGAGCCTAAATGAATATTTATACAGCGCCGTATAAAAAATGGTTATATGCCTTGCCGCATAACCTTAATGTAAGTGACAGCACATTGATTGAAGCTGCGTGCCATGCTAGTCAACCTAATAGGTTGATTTTATTAAGGCCACAGCACCCCAGCTGTATATCCAAAATTCACGACCCGTCGCTTTTGCTATTTCAATAGTACTAACTGATTCATCCTTGAACCGATCAAATAACTTGCACCTCTGCACCTTCACCACCAAACGTCATCCTACCCTCTATTACCTCCCTCCCTTCAATCGGCTGCTCGTAGCTTCAGGCAATGTCTTGCGAGAAATACACCGTATGCCCTTTAAAGGGGCAATAGGTGGTCGTTTTTGAGATGGTAAGCAGCTTGCCGTCCTCATGCGCCTGCACGCGTTGGTTGACGGGGTGAAGCTCAATGCGTAGGGCATATCGCATTAGGTGGTCCCTGCGGCGATTTTTCGCTCTAGTTATTTCAGACTAGCAGCTAAGTTCGATGAAACCCATGCTTAACTCATTAAACTTTAGGCTACTAGGATGACACTGATTCTAGACATATATTCATGACCTCCCCACCACTGACCTTGGCTAATGCGAAAACACGTCTTAGGTCTGTGCTGTTGTGAATATCAATGAGGGACAAGATTCCATGACGATAACGCCCCGCAATAGCGAGGCGTTGAAGGCAGCGAAGGCGTTGGCTCTACTAAATGAATGCGGTCTGCTGAAAGCTCCCTCGTGCAGCCACTCCTGCATGCCATGCCTGAAGCTGCGAAGACCCTTCTTTCAAGCTTACCTCTGGCAGCCTGAAAGCTATGTAATCCAGCGCCACCGCAATAGCGATTTCACCCAGGTTGATGGTTGAGGCCTGCTGTTTTTCCCCAAGCTCACTATTCAACTGTTTCAACAGCCGCTGAATGGCCCGCGAACGCCGCAGGCCCAACTCGCTCTCGTCAATCTCATTGCCGTAATGCTTTCTGGCAATCACCGTTGTAAACGCCGCTTCCATGAGGTTTTGTCCCAATCCCGCTAGATGCAGCACCTCGCCTAAGTGATCGGCGGGCAACACGGGCTTCTCCGGATAAGCGCTATCCAGGTAAACAGCAATCAGCATTGATTCGCTGAGCGTGGTGCCTTCCTTGGTGACTAGCGCAGGAATACGCCCGGCAGGATTGGCCTTGAGAAGCGCGGGGTCGTCGGCCCAGGGGTCACACCATTTCAGCGTGACGGCATCGCTCAGGCCTTTTTCCAGTAGCACGATGCGCACCAGGCGCGCATAGGGCGATGTAGCGTTTAGGTAGAGTTCCATTATTATCTCCTGTTTTGAGCAGTAAGCGCCGCGTTGCGCTGCTGCAAACCACGGCTAAGCAGCACCAGCAAAAAGCCTGCGACGAGCATGAGGCCGCTGATGGCGAACAGCGGAGAGTAAGTGCCCCAAACGCCATAGAGTGCCGACATGGCATAGCCAGCCACTGCCTGGGCAGCAGCAAAAGCGGCAGTGGCTTGCCCCCAGATTTTCTTGTGCGCGGTTGGCCCTACCAGCTCAGCAAGGCGGCCCGAGGTGAGTGCGACAATGCCGGGGATCATCGCTCCTACCATAAAAGAGGAAACCGATTGGCTAATCAGCGCTAGCGAGAACACCGGCAGCAGAACAGCGGCAGCCTTCGCTAAAAAAGCAATCGCCAAACCATAATGCCAACCTGCTCGCTGCGCCAGGGCGCCGACCATGAGCGGCCCGCACACGGCACCTAAACCGAAGATCCCCCACTGAAATGAAGCCAACTGGTTACCTAGTGCGTTTTCCCTGGCGAGATAATCCACCCAGAACACGGTATGGGGCACAAACCCAACCGCATCCAGGGCATACGCACTAATGACCAGCCACACGACGACCTTTACCCCCGAATACTCCCTGGATTTATTGGCCGTTGAGGTGGCCGTGGCAGGTAACGCCAGCCGAGTGATGCCGTGATCGCATAAAAGCCCCGCCATCATGCAGAGCAGCCCCAACGCGCCCCATGTAAACGCGAGACTTAATTCAAGCAGCAACGGCACGATGAAGGCTGAAAGCAGAGCGCCCAGGCCAATCCCCGTAAACACCATGGCACCGACACGGGTTCTCCTTTCAGCGGGCGTGACCGCCAACGCCAGCGAAGGGCCAACCACCATTAAGATGCCCCCCGCAATGCCCGACACCAGGCGCCAAAAGAAGAACCAGGTGAAACCGCCCTCCCCAGCGCAAAGTACAAAGCTTAAAGCGATACCTGCGAAGCTTGCCGCCATTACGTTGCGCGTAGAAAAACGCTCACTCAGGGCGTGGGCGACAAGCGCGCCGATAAAGTAGCCCAGCAGGTTGGCTGCCCCCAGGTAGGCGCCCTGGCTTGCGGTAAACCAGCCTTCCTGAATAATCGCCGGTAATAGCGGCGTGTAGGCAAAGCGAGCAATGCCGATCCCCGCCAGAGTCGCCATTATGCCGGTCAGCAGGGCGGGCAAATCGTGGGAAGTAAATGTTCGGCTCATCAGGTTGTGTCCTTTTTGTGCCACCTTTCGGGCAAGGTGGGCAGCGCGGTACTACACAGTCAGACTACGTGCGAGGAACTATTTCTAGAAACGATTTGTTTTGATAGATACTATCTTTTTTTGAGATAACGTTGGCTTGGCAGAAAGGTGAGTATGCAACTTAAATCATTGCGACTATTTATGGCGGTGGCCGAGACAGGCAGCTTCGTGGCTACGGCAAAACGCTTGCACACGGTGCAATCCAACGTGACGACTCACATCAAGAAACTTGAGGAGGAGTTAGGCGTACAGCTCATTCATCGTGCGGGGCGTGTTCGCCCGACAAGCGCGGGTTTGGCGCTGGCGGAGTACGCTGAGCGCATGTTGACGGCCCATGATGAAGCGGTATCGCTGTTTAAGGGCCAGGAGAAGGCGTGTGGGCGGCTACGGATAGGCGCCATGGAAACCACGACGGCATTACGCCTTCCCCCAATACTAGCGGCGTATCACGCAGCGCAGCCTGATGTTGATATCCAGCTCAAGACCGGGCCAACGGCTGAGCTGGTCGAGTTGCTGCTAAATGGCCAGGTGGACTGTGCCTTCGTGGCTGGGCGGCTTGAGCATAGCCACTACCACGTGCTTAAAGCGTTCAGCGAGGAGCTTGTCTTAGTGGGCTCAATGCCCATGACAACGATGCCCTCTTCACAAGCGCTGCTGGCGTCTGCCTTCATGGCGTTTCGCCAAGGGTGCAGCTACCGCCAGCGTATCGAGCTATTGCTGGCTTCCTATGGCGTCAATGCGGGTCGGATATTCGAGTTTGGCTCGCTGGATGCGATGCTGGGCTGCGTCGCTGCCGGGATGGGCTATACGGTATTACCGCGTGGAACGGTTGACGCTCACCAGCACCGGTTCGGGATTCACACACTGGCACTGCCCGCCTCTATTGCCCACATCGATACCTATTTTGTCGCCCCCGAACCGGAAACTTGGACGCCTGCTTTGGCAAGCTTTGCTGAAACATTGTGTGACGCAGTGGTGGTGGATGAGCCTCAGCTTACGGCGTCGTGATGTGGATAGAGGAATTCCGGCTCTTAGTCAGGCCTTTTTCACAAAATGAGCGGTTACCATCATGTCGCCTGCGCCATCAACCTTGCAGTCCAGTTGGTGATCCTTGCTATCCACGAGCCGCTTGATAACGGCTTTGGTGCCTACCTTGAGTACCAGTGAGCTACCTTTGACCTTGAGGTCTTTGACCATCGTTACCTTGTCGCCTTCCGCTAACAGCGTGCCGTGGGCATCTTTTACCATCACGGTGTCTTCTGCCTCAGTCTCAGAAGGGCTCCATTCGTGGGCGCACTCGGGGCAGATGAACAGGCTTTGATCCTGATAGACGAATTCAGATTGGCAATGGGGGCAAGGTGGGCACGACATGAATGATGACTTCTGTGGCTTGGTTTAGGCTACTTATGATACTGAGCCTGTATACCCTTGGCGAATACCTTCACGCCAGCCCAGGAAAGGAGAACCAGGATGAACAAACGTGACTTGGAAGCGGCGTACCGTGATTACATCACCTGCCTCAATCATCAGGACTGGGCGAGCCTTGGCCAGTTCGTGCATGACAATGTCCACCACAACGGCAGGCGTCTAGGGCTTGATGGTTATCGCGCCATGCTGGAAGCCGATTATGAGCAGATACCTGATCTTCACTTCAATATTGAGCTTTTGGCCGTTGATTCACCCCATGTTGCGTGCAGGCTGCGATTCGATGTAACCCCGAAAGGTCGCTTCCTCGGCCTTGCGGTGGACGGCAAAAAAGTGACGTTCTGCGAGAATGCGTTCTACCTCTTCCGTGATAATAAGATTCAGGAAGTCTGGTCGGTGATCGACAAGACCGCGATAGAAGCTCAGCTGGATTGAGGCTCCAAATGCCAACCTTGTTCGGTTGCCTGCAGGTTGTCTGTCAGGGCGAGGTTTTCCAGAAACGCATCATCATGGGATACCCGTTGCGCGAATCACAGTTCGATCCGACCAGCCGATAACCTCGCCTGCTGGGATAGTGAAGCGCGCTTCTGCTTATCGTTTATTTTGCCAAGCGATACAACATAAACCCAGCCTTTTGAGCGCTTGATTATAGGCCAAAAGCTATATAGCATAAAACCTATAAAATGAAGAGGTACGCATGTGGTCGATAGAACAGACAGATACCTTTGAAACGTGGTTTTTCTCGCTTGAGGAAGCTGACCGGGAGAATGTCCTGGCTTCTCTTCTTCTTTTACGAGAACGGGGGCCAATGCTCTCGCGCCCGCATGCTGATACGGTAAACGGCTCTCAGTTTCCTAATATGAAAGAGCTGCGCGTACAGAGCTTTGGCCGCCCTATCAGAGCTTTCTTTGCGTTTGATCCAACGCGTACCGGTATCGTTTTATGCGCTGGTGATAAAGGCGGGAACGACAAACGCTTTTACAATGAAATGATTCCAGTTGCCGACAGAGAGTATGCGGCTCATCTGGAAACCTTAAAGTGAGGTAGTCACAATGGCACGCAAGCTTGAAGACTTACTGGCAAAAGAAAAGCCAGAGATCGTTGCGGCGGCAGAAGCGAAGGCAAGCGATATGCTGTTTGAGATCAGGCTAGCCGAAATTCGTCTGCTGGCAGAGAAAACGCAAACTGAAATTGCAGATGCAATGGGTGTTAGGCAGCCGACCGTAGCGGGACTGGAGAAGGTGGGCCAGGATATGCGCCTTAGCTCACTTAAACGCTACGTTGAAGCGATGGGTGGTCGTGTCCGTGTAGATATTGAGCTGCCGGACGGTAGCCATCATGGCTTCCCTGTTTAATGAATCTCTTTGCCTTCCGTGCCTACAATATGAACGGCGATTAGCGCTGGCTTGAATAAGTAGTCTACGCCATCGTGGGCTGAAGCCCGCTCCTGCAAAATGTGCCAGCCATTGGCGTTGGCCTGCGCGGCCATCACGGCACCAGCCACTGCCCCGCCCAACCATCACCACGCGAGAATACGGCGCGGCGGTGATGCTGCCCCAAGTGCAGCGCTTCTATCGCTTGAACGTCCATCCACAACACTGCAAAAGCGCTTTCATCCGGCGTTTTGGTGTAATCCAGTGAAGCCGCAATCGGTTTGCCCGGCGCGGGCCCGCTGCTATAGGCGCTGCGGGCGTGCTCCGGCAAGCTATGCCACTGCTCGCTTACGGCTTCGCCGATCAGAACAGTGACGCTGGCTTCCATGCGTATTTGCAGCTGCTCAGCAGCATCCCATACGTGCAGCGCGGCCATAGGGTTAGCGCGCAGGGCGCTGATCTTTCCTGAGTGAATATCGGTGTAGACAGCAAGCGTTGCCGCCTGCTTATCAGCGCTGCGGAGCACTACCGTGCGGGCTTGCGGCAGGCCGCTTTCGCTAACGGTGGCCAGGGTGAGGTAACGCGCAGGTGCGTGGCGGTCGCTGACACCTTGGATCAGGCGCGCCCAAAGATGGTCATGCAGTAGCGGTAGTTCTTCTGCCCAGAAGTGGGGATTTAACGCCATGGGGCACCTTTAAAAGTAATGGCTGAAAAAGCAGCGTCACTGAATAGCTGCTGGGCTTATAGCATGCGACGAAAACCCTCAGCGTCAGCACGCCCGCTAACGCGTTCGGCCTGTATAGGTGTTCTTGAGAGCACTACAAAGTAATTTAAACTTTGAATATTTATTAAACATTGCTATAGGTTAAGAGCATCAATATGAATATTAATTTTACCGAGGACGTAAAATGATTCGTAATCTTACTTTGGCTGCCGTGTTGATGGCTCCTGTTTCCGTTATGGCGCAAGATCTTCCAACAGCGCCTTATTTACCGCTCGACATGAGCCTGGCTGCTGCGCAGACTGCGTTGGATGCCTGCTCTGCCGAAGGCCACAATGTCAGCGTTGCTATCGCTGCTCGTAGCGGTGAAACGAAAGTGCTGTTACGCGCCGACAATGCTGGGCCGCATACCATCAACAGTAGCATAGGCAAGGCCTTCACTTCGGCCAGCATGGGGCGTGACACGGCTGGCCTGGCCGGATTTATCGGTGGCAATCCGGGGAATGATGGGATGCACAACATGGATGCCAGGATGGTGGTTCAGGCAGGTGGTCTGCCGATACGAATCAATGGTGAGCTGGTCGGCGGTATTGGTGTAGGTGGTGCACCATCGGGCGATATCGACGCGTCTTGCGCCCGTGCCGGGCTTGATGAGATCGGTGCCGAGTAATTTATTTGTGTAATTCGGTGGGATCATCCCCACTTTCAGCGTCTCGCTTTCACGCATCATCCCGCCAAGGCGGTAGTGCCAGTCTGGTAAGCCTGACTGGCATTTTTCTTTCCGGATATTTTTGTAGTCATGCACTAACACCCCGTCGGTATAGCCTTACTTGTCTATCTGATAATTAAATGAGTAGTTGCTTTAAAACAAGGCACACCCTATCGCTCCATGCCACCCGCATTATGATGTACCCAACTCCACACACGCTGATTAAGACTGCCGGTTAAGCTCAGGCGTTAATATCCACTAAACGAGTAGAGCGCGATATCGGTACGAAACTCCCAGCCCAGGTTGCTCCAGAAGCGTTTACCGGCTTCGTTTTCTACCAGAATCATCAAGTGGGATTTTTGGATGCCTTCATTTTTAAGCGCTTCCAGGCAAAGCGCCACCAGCTGTGAGCCGACACCCATGTTGCGGTGTGAAGCCGCGACTGCCAGGTGTTGAATAAAGCCCCGGTGGCTATCATGGCCACTCATAATCGTGCCCACTACGTTTCCCTCTGCTTCCGCCACAAAGCTTAAACCGGGGTTACGCTGCAAATAACGGGCAACGCCTTCGCGGGAGTCCGCATCACGCAGTCGCACGCCTTCCGTGCTTTGCCATAGCGCCACGGCGGCGTCGTAATCTTCAATCGTCATGGGGCGGTAGTGCATGTTTACCTCTCAGTACGGCGTAAAGGTATTCAGTTGCAACTCAGCGGTAACGTTATCGACTCAACGTGACGATGAAAGCACGCCAAGCAGCGCGCACCATGTATGAATCGACTGCACATACCCTGCAGGTAAGTTATGGGGCAAGTCATCAATAGGAAACGTATCAATTCGGGAATGTTCGTGACTCACCTTTGGGTTGAAGTCGCTCACAAGACGGCAGCTGTAGGTGACGATGAATACATGCTTTTGGGGAATGACCTCAAACAGGTAACTATCGATAATTTCCTGACCAACGACCTTTACGTCCAGCTCTTCCTCGAACTCTCTCTAGGCATTCTGACGATACTTCACCTATCTCGATACGCCCGCCGGGCAGCTCCCACTCATCGCGGTCGTTGAGCGCCAGTACGACCTTGTTGGCGGGCAGGAGTAATACCCCTTTTATAGATACCGGATACATGGTTTCCCTTATCTTTCACAAGTGAATAGCCAAGAGCATATGTCGCTACGCGTCCCAATGCGTTTACAACGTGCTATTCAAACAGGATATGCCAATCCGCCTATACCGGTCCGCTTTGAAAGGCTGGATCGTAACGAAAGTGCTTAGACGGATGCCCTCTCGCCTTGTCACGTTGAAGCGTTACTACATCCCCAAACCAATGCCCAACCGCAGCGCTTGCAGGCCATCAAGCCTGACGCTTACCTCATCGGAAAACACGGGGTGGCCTTCTACGGCTAGGTCCAGCTCCGCTTGGGCGCCACGATAAGTAATGCTTACCGTAAGATTTGCAGAGCTGCTAACGGGCGCCAGCACACCGTACTCAACGTTATCGACGCTGACCGCAGAAAGGCCACGGTTATCCAGCTGTTGCTGGACTTCCTGTTTAACGGCATGGCCGTAATAGAAGTACACCCCGGCATAGCCCAGCGCCAGCACTACTATCAGTGTAAGGAGTTTTCGCATTATGGCCTCTTAGTTAAAGAATTGGGTAGTTGCCACCATGGCAATGCCATCACCTTCCATCCGCATGGTGTGATAGCTCGTGTACTCGGGGATTATCAAACGACCTGATATAAGAAGCAGAAACAATTAGGCAAACGCTTATCCCAACAGGTACAACCATAGATTCAGGCAGCCCCATAGTTTATAGATTATCCAGCGACACCGTCACCGCTTTATCCTTTTCACCTCGGCGCTCTTCCACAAGTTTGGCAAGCTCATCACCTTCATCAAACACGCTAACCACCCAGTCGATAAATACTCGCACGCGGGAGGATAACTGACGGTTGCTTGGGTACAGAATGGAAACGGGTGATCCTGTGGGCGGGTTGGCGGGCAGGACTTCGATCAACTGGCCAGTTCGTAGATCATCTTCTGCATGGTAACGGGGCACCTGAATGATGCCGAGCCCTAGTCGTGCGGCCGCGTAATAGCTTTCTGCTGCACTTGTGGTCACGCTGGCGGGCAACGTTACATATTCAACTTTTCCGCCATTAGTGAACTCAAGAGGCAGCGTCTGGCCTGCACGGCTGGAGTGAAAGCCCACCATCGTGTGCCCGCCAAGCTCGGCCACGGAATGCGGCGTTCCGTACTTGGCCAGGTATTCGGGCGAGGCGACCGTGACTTCATCAAGTGTAGTGATTCGCCGGGAGTGCATATCGCTGTCCTGGGGCATACCGACGCGCAATGCGCAGTCGATGCCCTCGCCTACTAGATCGACCAGACGATCACCCTCGCTCATGTGAAGCTCCAAACCTGGGTAGGTGTTAAGAAACGCGGGTAGCTTCGGCAATATAAAATGGCGGGCTAGCGTGCCGTGAACGTCTATCCGCAGCACGCCTTTGGGCTTGGCATTCATTAGCGCGCCTTCCGCGTCCTCAACCTGGGCCAAAATACTCAAACAGCGGTGATAGTAAGCGTCGCCATCCCGCGTTGGGTGCACCGAGCGCGTGGTACGTTGCAACAGCCTTACGCCAAGGCGTGCCTCCAATGTTTTGATGGCCTCGGTCAGCGTTGAGCGGGAAATACTCAGGTCTTGCGCGGCGTGAGTAAAGCTTCGCCTTTCGACGATACGCGTAAACGCGTGCATCGTATCAAGTCGGTCCATTGTTCACGCTTTCCGAATAGTGATGACAGGTTAAGCCTGATTATAGAGCACGCTTTGTCTTTTATGCTGCATACGTCAGGTATTCACCGACTCCCTACGCAGAAGGAGAAAAACGATGGCAGAACAGAAAATTGCGCTTGTAACGGGTGGTTCCCGGGGGATTGGGGCGGCTATTTCCAAACAGCTGGCGCGCGATGGCTTTACGGTGGTCGTCAACTACGCAGGCAATGCAGAAGCCGCTGACCACGTGGTTCAAGAGATTGAGTCGGCGGGTGGTAAAGCGCAGGCTATTCAAGCTGATATAGCCGATGCCCAAGCGGTGCGTCAGCTTTTTGACACTCTTGAAACGCAGTGGGGGCACATTGATGTGCTGGTCAATAACGCAGGCATCATGAAACTTGCCCCGCTTGCGCAGATGGAGGAGAACGCGGTGGATGCTCAGATTGATATCAATCTAAAAGGCTCGATCAATACCATGCGCGAAGCGGCCAACCGCCTGAGCGACGGTGGCCGGATCATCAACCTATCGACCAGCGTTGTCGGGTTGAAACTTGAAACCTATTCGGTCTACGCCGCCACCAAAGCCGCCATTGAGACCTTAACCGCGATTCTTGCCAAAGAGCTGCGTGGCCGCTCGATCACCGTCAATGCCGTGGCACCAGGCCCTACCGCGACAGATCTGTTTCTTGAGGGTAAATCTGACGAACTGGTCGAGCGGATGGCCAAGATGCCGCCACTGGAGCGACTTGGCCAACCGGACGATATCGCAAGCGTCGTGGCTTTTCTCGCCTCGCCTGAAGGCGGCTGGATTAACGGCCAAACCCTGCGTGCCAATGGCGGCATCGTTTAACCGTTTCTTAATGACCTGGTTTAAACAACCTGGTTTTAATTAGCTTGTTTTAACTGACTTGCGGCTCGCCCAGCTCGCGGCACTCCCTAACGCTTTCAGCCAGTGCGCGGGCAAGATCATGCACCCCTTTGACGGCTTCATCAGGCGTTGCGGCGTGTTCGATGCAGTCCACCAGCGCGGAGCCAACCACTACCGCATCGCTGAACCGGCCAATAATGGCGGCCTGTTCCGGGGTGCGAATACCAAAGCCAACCGCGATGGGAAGTTCGGTGTGTTCGCGTAGCTGGCTCACCGAGCGCTCGAGTTTTTCGGGCGTGGGTGCACTGCCACCGGTGACGCCGGCCACCGAGACGTAATAGACAAACCCGGAGGCGTTGCCCAGCACCTTGGGCAGGCGCTTGGTGTCCGTGGTGGGCGTGGCCAGACGGATAAAGTCGATGCCGTGCTGGGCGGCGGGCTGGCAAAGCTCGTCGTCATGCTCGGGAGGCAGGTCGACCACAATCAGGCCATCCACCCCAGCGCGGGCAGCGTCGGTTAAAAAGCGCTCTACGCCATATCGGTAAATGGGGTTGTAGTAACCCATCAGCACGATGGGCGTGGTGGTGTCTTTTTCGCGAAAGGTACGCACCATCTCCAGTGTTTTAGCTTGGGTCTGGCCTGCTTTAAGGGCGCGCAGCGCGGCTTTTTGGATCGCGGGGCCATCGGCCATGGGGTCGCTGAATGGCATGCCCAGCTCGATCACGTCCACACCTGCATCGGGCAGGCCCTCAAGAATGCGTTGCGATGTCGCCATGTCCGGGTCGCCCGCAGTGACATAGCTCACCAGCGCCGGGCGGTTTTCGGTTTTGAGCGCGGCAAAGCGTGCTGCAAGACGCGAGTTGGGATTCATAACAGTCTCCTTATGTGCGCTCTGGTGAATAGATTCGCTCTTTTGAACAGATGCGCTCATTTGAATTTTTCTCCCAGGTAGTGGGCCACGCTCATCATGTCTTTATCGCCACGCCCGCTCAGGTTAACCACCATCAAGTGGTCGCTGGGTAGATTCGGCGCCCGCTTGGCGACTTCGGCCAATGCGTGGGCGGTTTCAAGGGCGGGGATAATCCCTTCCAGACGGCAGCAGGTTTGGAAGGCTTCAAGCGCTTCATCGTCGGTAGCCGACACGTACTCAACGCGACCCTGCTCGTGCAACCACGCGTGTTCTGGGCCGATGCCGGGGTAATCCAGGCCGGCCGAAATCGAATGGGCATCGATAATCTGGCCGTCCTCATCCTGCAGCAGGTAAGTGCGGTTGCCGTGAAGTACGCCCGGCGCGCCGCCGTTGAGGCTTGCCGCATGCTGGCCGCTCTCAACGCCCTTGCCGCCCGCTTCAACGCCAATCATCTCGACCGATGCATCGTTCAGGAACGGGTGGAACAGCCCCATGGCGTTGGAGCCGCCGCCAATACAGGCCACCAGAGAATCCGGCAGGCGGCCCTCTTTTTCCTGCATTTGCGCGCGGGTTTCGTGGCCAATCACCGCTTGGAAGTCGCGCACCATGGCAGGGTACGGGTGCGGCCCGGCCACAGTGCCAATGATATAGAAAGTGTCATCCACGTTGGTGACCCAGTCGCGCAGCGCTTCGTTCATAGCATCTTTCAACGTACCGGTGCCGGAAGTGACCGGGATCACTTCTGCGCCCAGCAGCTTCATGCGAAATACGTTGGGCTGCTGGCGTTCGATATCCGTAGAGCCCATGTAGATCACACAGGGCAAACCAAACCGCGCCGCTACCGTAGCGGTGGCTACGCCGTGCATACCGGCGCCGGTTTCAGCGATGATGCGCTTTTTGCCCATGCGCTTGGCCAGCAGCACCTGGCCGATGCAGTTATTAATCTTGTGCGCGCCGGTATGGTTTAGCTCTTCACGCTTAAGATAAATCTTTGCGCCGCCAAAGTGCTCGGTCAGCCGCTCGGCAAAATAGAGCGGGTTGGGGCGCCCTACGTAGTCGCTTTGAAAGTAGGCGAGCTGGCGCTGGAATTCGGGGTCGTCTTTAGCAGCGTCGTATTCGGCTTGCAGCTCAAGAATCAGCGGCATTAGCGTTTCGGCAACAAAGCGGCCGCCGAATTGGCCAAACAGGCCGTTAATATCAGGCTGGATCGCAGGTTGGTTCATGATGACCTCTCAAAGCGGAGTAACAGTTGCATTGAAAGTAGCGCAAGCAGGCGGGGATAAAAATCGATAAGATGTCATCAATATGTGAGCTGGAGTCAATATTCAATGCAACAGAGCATGCCCCCCTTAAGCGCCCTGCGCGCCTTTGAGGCCACCGCCCGGCTGGGCAGCGTGACGGCCGCAGCCGATGAGCTAAGCGTGACCCACGGCGCCGTTAGCCGCCAGCTGCGTAGCCTGGATGAGCATTTCGGCGTGGCGCTGTTTGCCAAAGCGGGCCGTGGCATTGAGCTAACTCACCACGGTGAACGGCTTTATCATGGCATTGGCGAGGCGTTTACCCGCTTGCGCGATAGTTGCGCGGATCTCAAGCGTGATGTAGAAGAAGCGCCCTTTACCCTCGCCTGCCCCGGCAGCCTGCTGGCGCGCTGGTTGATTCCCAGGCTGGACCGTCTTCAACGCGACCTGCCCCAGCTCAAATTGCAGGTCGTAGTGAGCGAAAGTGAACTGCCCGCCAAGCAGGATAATATCAGCGCCACCCTGACCTTTTCCGAGCCGCCCTGGCCCGCCGAGGTAGATGTCGTAGAACTGATGGCCGAGCAGATTTGCGCCGTGGCAAGTCCCCGTTTGGAAGCAACGCTCGATCCAGCACAGCCGGATACACTTTTTTCCGGCAAGCTTTTACACACCGCCTCACGCCCCCAAGCCTGGCCGCAGTGGGGCAGCGCCCAGGGGCTTGAGCTTGCGCACCTTGAAGAGGCCTTACGCCAAGGCCAGGGGTTTGATCATCTCTACTATTTAATCGAAGCCGCCGTGGCGAGCTTAGGCGTGGCCATTGCGCCAAAACTGCTGGTCGAAGATGACCTGAAAAGCGGACGACTCACCGCTCCCTGGGGATTTATCAAAACCCCCGCCAAGCTCTGCCTGTGGCTACCCCGCCACCACAACCGCCAGCGTAGTGAGCAGTTGGCCGAGTGGCTTAAGCGGGAGTTGGGCGCTTCAAGCTCTTAACGCGGGAAAAGCCCAGCCCCCTGGCCAACTAAAGCGACTGCCGCCACTGGGCCAGTGCCCGAATATCATCAGGTGTTGTACGGCAGCAGCCACCGATACCCGCAGCCCCTGCTGCCAACCACTGCTCCCCCCCTTGAACCAAGCCAGAAGGACCTGTGGCGGTATGATCACAAGGTGCCGGGTGCCAGGTTTTGGTCACCGCGTTATACAGCTCGCCCGAGTTGGGGTACACCAACACAGGCAGGTCGCACTGGCGCTTGATCGCCGCGACCAATGACTCGACATGCGCAAGCGCGGTGCAGTTTACGCCGATAGCTGCCACGCCAGGGCAGTTGGCCAGCGCTGCGGCACACGCCTCAATGGGTGTTCCATCGCTGATATGTTCACCATCCTTGGCCGAGAAGGTAATCCAGGCTTGGGCGCCGGGGTGTTCAGCCAACAGATCAGTGATTGCCAGCGCCTCCTCTAGTGAGGGCAAGGTTTCTGCTGCCAGCAGATCAGCGCCCGAGGCCAGCAGTAGCTCGAAACGCTCGCGATGAAACTCAACCAGCCCGGCACGATCCAGGTCATAGCCGCCGCGGTACTCGCTGCCATCTGCTAGATAAGCGCCATAGGGGCCAACGGATGCGGCCACTAGCGGTTTGGGGCGGTCGGTTTGCCCCGTCTGCCACACAGCATCGCGAGCCTGCTGCGCCAACGTGACAGACCGCTGAATCAGCTCCCGCGCCTGCTGGGCGGTCATTCCCGCCTGCATAAAACCGGGCACCGTGGCCTGGTAGCTGGCGGTAATGGCGCAGTCGGCACCGGCTTCGAAATACGCCTGATGCACCTGGCGAATCTTCTCCGGCGCTTGGGCCAGCAGGCGCGCCGACCACAGGCTATCGTTGAGATCGCAGCCCAACGCTTCCAGCTCAGTAGCAAGTGCCCCGTCAATCACCATAAAGGGTGCGTCCGCCAGCAGGGCCTTGATCGGATTTGTTTCACTCATACTCTTTTCTCCTCAGCGGCGGTATCCAGGTGAACAGGGGATTGAACGGCCTTACGATGGTGCAGAAAATGCGCCAGGTAACACAGGCCAATGAACGGCACCCCGAAGTAGAGCGCCACGCGCTGCTGCGGATCAAACGCAATGCCGATGCACGCCGCCAGACAAGCCGCAAACGCGATCAGCGGTACCCAAGGGTAGAACGGCGTGCGGTAGACCAGGTCTTCAAGCCGCCCGCCTTCGCGCAGATAGTGGCGGCGGAAGTTGAGCTGACTGAGCGCAATCGCCATCCACACCACTACCACGGCCAAGCCAGAAATCGAGACCAGTACCAGGTAGACCGTTTCCGGTGCGTAGACGCTTGAAAACAGCGCGCCGAAGCCACCGATCATGCTGAGCAGCAGTGCATTCATCGGGATGCCGCGCTTGTTAAGCGCCTGGAAGCGTTTGATATGATCAACACCGGACGCGTGTTGATCCAGTCGTTTGAGCAGGAGAGCCTGCTCAAGATTCACGAACTGAACGACGATATCCCACTGATTCAGTTGGTATGGTACTCCCCCAGCACAGAGGACAGTGAACGTCTGGTGGAGTGGAGAGGTACCACGCCTGGAGCGCAGGACATCACCGACGAGCACTTTCAAACCGTGGCCGATTACGCAGTAGGCTTAGGGTCGAATTACCGTTATGAAGGCGAGCAGGTGATCGACGAAGCGTTCATTCGCCAGGCTCAAGATAACGGCTTGGCGGTACACATCTACACAGTGAACGATACCGATCATATGCAGAAGCTCATCGACTGGGGCGTGAACGGCTTGTTTACCGACTACCCGGATCGGCTGATTGAGCTTATCGAGTAATGTACTCAATACACATTTGCCCAGCGTTTACCGGGCGTTTTGATGCTTTCGCCTAACGTAGATCGAGCTCTTCAATCACCTGCTCGACTCTTGCGCGCTGGCTGCCCTGGAACGTGTTTAGCGGCAGCGGCAAGCAAGGCGTGCTGACCTTGCCAAGGATCTCGGCGGCGGTGGCGATAACCCGTAAGCTTCCTCCGTATTCACGGTACAGCGCCCAGAAAGGTTCTAGCTGATCAGAAAGGCGCTGCGCTGTTTTAAAATCATCCGCCTGGGCGGCTCGCGTTATCGCCAGCGCCGTTTCAGGAAATAACCCGCCCAGCACGGAATACCAACTATCGCACCCCACGATCAGGCCAGTGGCCGCGACGACGTCGCCACTTATCCCCAAAGTGACATCCTCCGGAATCAAAGCACGCAGGCGATCAACCCGCTCACGAGCAGCGTTGAGATTCATGCTGACCGGTGGAATCTTGATCGAGCGGACCTGAGGCAACTGGGCAATACGTCCATGCAGCTCATCGCTGAACGTAAAGTGCGTTGTGCCCGGATTATCGTAAACACACAGCGGTACGCTTAATGAACGGCAGACCGCTTCATAGTGGCTAAACACTTCGTCATTGGTCAGCGTTTGATAAGAAACCGGCGCCAGCAATACGCCGCTAGCGCCCACTTTCTGAGCATCTTCGGCAAGCACCAACACGTCCCGTGTGCGCAATGCGCCAATACCGATAATCACCGGTACATCGCCTGCGCTTTCTACCGCCAGTTGAGTAATGCGCGCCCGCTCCTCTCGGCTGAGATACGCATAGCTTCCGGTTGACCCCAGCACGCCGATAGAGTCCACCCGCGCCTCGGCCAAACGTTCCACTAAACGGGAAAACTCGTTTTCACGAATCCCCTGCTCGTGCATGGGCGTTAATGGAAATGCACTCAAGCCGGTAAACATGGGAAGCTATCCTTTTAACGAAGGCTTAGTAGATAAGTCTGAAATTACCAGACAACACGGCATGAGGGTAGCGGGACGAGAATGAGCAGGCGGGAGGATTGAAAGAAGCCCGGCCCAGCGTTATACATGCCGCTGGGCCGGGAATGATTAAACCTGATCAAGGATGACCATTGCCACCGCCAGCGCCATAAATGTTGCCGGTGGTGAAGCTGGATTCTTGCGAGGCCAAGAGCACGTAGGCACCGGCAAGCTCTACCGGCTGGCCTGGGCGACCCAGTGGCCCGTCGTCACCAAAGCTTTGTACGGCCTCTTGCGGTTGACCACCGCTGGGCTGAAGTGGTGTCCAAAACGGGCCGGGGGCAACGCCATTAACACGAATGCCCTGCTCGGCAAGTTGCTTGGCCAGCGCCTTGGTAAATGCCA
Organism: Halomonas sp. AOP7-E1-9; assembly: GCF_052376035.1. Classification (NCBI taxonomy): domain Bacteria; kingdom Pseudomonadati; phylum Pseudomonadota; class Gammaproteobacteria; order Oceanospirillales; family Halomonadaceae; genus Halomonas; species Halomonas sp. AOP7-E1-9. The sequence continues at coordinate 3,035 of NZ_JBQSVC010000006.1, read as the reverse complement.
CGATTGCCGCTTTGGTCATTGAGTAATCCAACAGGATTTTAGGCGGATCGTAAGCCACCACCGAGGTGGTATTGATAATCGACGCCCCCGCTTCCAGATGCGGCATCGCCGCCTGGGTAATCCAATACATAGCGTACAGGTTGGTTTTCATAGTGGCGTCAAAATCGTCGTGGCTAAGGTCGGTAAGCGACGGCTTCCACTGCTGACGGGCGGCGTTATTGACCAGGATATCCAACCCACCCAACTGCTGCACGGCCGTTTCGACCAGTTCACTGCAAAACGCTTCATTACGAATATCGCCAGGAATCGCTACAGCGGTGCGTCCTTCGGCTTCGATTAACTCAATCACTTCCCGCGCATCGGACTCTTCTTCAGGCAGATAGTTGATCGCTACATCAGCACCCTCACGAGCATAGGCAATGGCGGCTGCCCGACCAATACCGGAGTCGCCACCAGTAATCAGGGCTTTTCGGCCTTGCAAACGGCCGCTACCTCGGTAGCTCTCTTCACCGTGGTCAGGCCGAGGGTCCATCTTGCTGGCAAGCCCCGGCCACTCCTGCGGCTGTTCAGAAAACGGCGGTGCGGGATATTGGCTGGTCGGGTCCTGTTTGTGTGGCATGGAGCCTCCTTTAGCGCTTGCACCCGACGCGCCATTACTGGCGGCAGGCTGGGAAGTGGATGGTTGAGCAAACGCGGGGGCGGCAATAGCAGCCGCCATGCCGGTCGCTAACCCACCGACAACCTGACGGCGTGAAGGATCAAACGCGTTGATTGGTTTCACCGTAACCTCCCTGTCTTGAGCAGTGCTGGATTTAACGTTTACCGACCAAGCGTAGCACCCACTGCTCAAGTCAAAACAAAGGCTCTGCTGACTTTATTATTAATTAACAAGATTCAACCGTTCAAAAGGAGTAACCGACACTTATAAAGCGCAATTTTGTACAAGCTGCGCTAACACGTGAGCGTTAAACTAGCGCAATGACATTTGGATAGACGGAGGCTTAGCAATGGGAAAATCGGCAAGCCGCTTTCAGTTCACTAAAAGCCAGCACATCCCCACGCTGAAAACGCTACAGGCAGCGATGTTCGATTTTCGCTATGACCCGCATGCGCATGAGGAGTACGCCTTTGGGGTGACGCTGTCAGGTCGTCAGGACTTTTTCAGCGGTGGGCAATATCACCGTAGCCCACCGGGTAATGTAATTATCTTTAACCCAGATGACGTTCACGACGGCCAACCAGGCGGCGACCGCACGCTCGACTACGTCATGCTGTACGTTCACCCCACTCAAGTTAAGGCCCTATTTGACGACGCCCTAGGGCAGGAAACAGCATCCCACTTTCGATTCGACAGTACGCTGGTGCAAGACATGGCACTACGCGAGCGGATAACCAACGTTGCCCGATTGATTACCACATCAACCGGCAGCCAGATCGACCAGGAAAACGCGCTCTATCACGTTGTTGAACGAATCACCCAACTAGGCGGTGCTTACCAGCCTGGGCATACCTCTAGCAGGCCCGATGCACTTCTCGGATTGGCCAAAGAGTATATCCACGCGCACCTGGACACCGACCTCTCGCTTGAAGCGATTAGCCAAGCGGCGCACCTTTCCAAGTTTCATTTCTTGCGGCTGTTTCGTCAGCAGTTGGGCATCACGCCCTATCAGTACGTCATCAACTGCCGGGTTAATGCGGCGTGCAGCGCACTTGAAAAAGGCGCACCGCTTAGCGAGGTGACGTTTCGCTACGGCTTTACCGACCTTAGCCATTTTAACCGTCGCTTTAAGCGTATTTATGGCCTTACTCCCCACCAATACCAGCACCACCTTAACGACTAACCAGAGAGCTTTTATGTTAGCTATTATCGCTTATGCCGTGGGCATCATGTATTCGCCTGGGCCTGTGAACCTGATGGGGTTAAATACAGGCGTTAATGGGCAGGCAAAAACGTCGCTGGGTTTCTGCCTGGGCGTGGGCACGGCGATGCTATTACTGTTTTTACTCTTCGGCTGGGCGGGTGCTGCGTGGATTGATGGGCGCCTACTCATCGCGGTTAGCGTTTTCGGCTGTGGTTATATTATTTACCTTGCCATACACATTGCGAGAGCGCGCATTGACGTTAATGCCGTATCCAGCTCGCCACTCACCCTTCGCTATCGTGACGGCCTCATTCTGCAATTGCTGAACCCCAAAGGAATTGTGGCGACACTCCCCATCGCCACACTGCAGTTTCCCGCGGCGGGTATTCAAGGGCCTGGCCTGGTGATTTGGTCGATGGGATTAGCGCTACTGGCCGCAGGCGCCCCCGGAAGCTACATGTGGATAGGCAGCCTGGTCGGTAACCGAATTGACAACCCCGCCTTCTTTAAACGCTTTAATCAGATAATGGCGGTGCTGTTGATGGGCGTCGCGCTATCTATCACTTATGAGCATGTTTGGGTGACTTTAGTATCTGCGTAGTAGGGTGGCAAAGCATCTAACCGTACTTTTTTGGGCCTGCAGGTTTCAGAGGGCTGTTCTACGCTGTAAGCAGAAAGAGCCACGTTGGCTTTTTCAAAGCGAAGTTTCAGAATACAAAGGAGTACGTCATGAACCATGGACAGGATAAACAGCGTAACAAGAGTGAAGAAGCTCAAAAAGCCAAAGAAGTCGTCAACAAAGATACTCCTCGTGGCGGTGATGCTGCCCAAAAAGCGTCTCACCATGATGAGGCGCACCCTTATCGGCCAGATGAAAACGTTGATAACCAGAAGAACCCAGACGCTCGCTCAGAGCCTGGCCACAACACGTCAGGCAAAGCAGCGCCCATTCCAGGCACTCAAGTCGTTAAAGAAAAGCGCGCTCATAAAGACAATATCGATCAGCAGTCTGATAAAGCCGACCCGAAAGGAAGCGAGTAGTTTATACGCCTGCAACCTTAACGGCTCCTACATTGTACAAAGAACCCCGTAAAGGCCATCTGTTACAGGTGGCTTTTTTTGATGCATTTATTTTTAAAATTCAATGACGCGCTGACGAAGCGATGTGAGTAA
>NZ_JBQSVC010000005.1:0-167990 GCF_052376035.1 Halomonas sp. AOP7-E1-9 | reverse complement strand
AAACGTAGTTCCCTTCCAAACACTTCTCACAAGATAAGAGTCGCTGGGGTTTGAGGAATTAACCCAAGCAGTGAACGTATTCGCGCCCCGGCTAGTGTACTCAAGCTCGCGGTCAAGCCAGTTGGGGTCATTAGCTAAAAATATTGTCATAGTTACTAACTTTATTACTGACGTACCGACTCCCCTCGAATGTATACGCATAGCTGACCTCAGCTCTATAGTTTGGCGATGAATGCCGCTTTCTCCCTGGCACCTTCACCATACTTTTTCCAAAATAACAGCCGGCACTTCATCCCAGGAAACACTGCGCCCATAATCATACAAAGGAATCATCACAATACTAAAAAGCAAACGTATGCCGATCCAAAAAGCACATGCCCAAATATAAAAAAACGCCATACCCTTTCTTAACATTTAAAAACTCAATCATTAACTGCTCTCACTTTAAATGCTGATACAAAAAGCACGCTTGGATTAACATCATAAGTCAGTGCGATGAAAATCATTTCGAGGTTAAAGGGTAGATAGCAGCGCGGGCCACTGTAGCGAGCAACACGGATCAACAAGTATCCTTTCTATTCAAACAGCCTTGAAATGAATTATATTTCCCATCTAGCTTATCTTCGTAGGCCGGCTTACTAAAAGTACTACTCCAAGCTGCAATCGTTGTACAGCCTGGAGAAATGCCACTTTAAATGGTCTCGTTTTGATGTTTTCGCTCCATTACAAGAACACCTAGCACATGGATAGCCCCGCCTGGAATTAACGTATAGCGTTTTTTCTCACGTTAGGGATAGTATGGGTCAGTGAGCGAAGCATGCTCTTATGCCTGAGAATCTCACGTACGGATGGTATAAAACATTGCAATGAATCTCTTGATATCTTCTGTCACCAAAAAATCACTGGGCTCCATTAACCAGAAGCTCGTGGCTTCTTGATCATTGGGTATAATCCCGACAAGCCCGAGATTGCCATCCTGATTCATGAAAATAGTCAGCGACCGGTCCGGTGCTTCCAGTTCAATTGTTTCCTGAACATCGTCAGACGCGATAACGCTTTTCCGAAAGGCGTCAGCATCAGCCACCAACTGCCCGATCAAAAGCGTTGGCACCCCGAAATCGGTAGAGAACAGCAGCCCTTCCGACGCGAATAAATCAGGCTTGGAAAGCTTGACGTCTTGATCATTCCAATCAATCGGCACATCGAATACGTAAGGTACGTACCAATCTACCCAGTCGGACACATCAGGCGAAAGAGGTTCGACATCGAAAAGCTCGGCTAGACCTGCCCCCTGCTCATCTACAGCCGCCTGTTTGTTCTCCAACCATTCATCCCTGGCCGATTGCAAAGCGGCAAACTCAGGCCCTTCCTCATCTATCTGCTGGAAGGTGAAAGCGATTTCAAACGGCACGCCATGAATCATCACAAACTGTTCGGGCGTTTCGAGCCGAAGCCCAGCAGTAGGGTTGTCCGGGCTTGTCGCCTGGTTGGTCTCGAAATCGAAATCGTAATGTAGAGGCGCTTCCTGCGCTTCCATATAGATCTCAGCTGTGCGGCTTTCGCGATCAAACCTGGCCCAGGCGCGCTCCATGCTCGCTTCAATCTCGGGCAACATGGAATCCGCCATAAGGTTCGCTTCTACCGCTTCTATCGAGTCCACGGCATAGACGCCTGATTGAGGTATTTCCGAAGGACCAGCCAATACCTTCCCCATCACGACTACCAACAAAAAAGGAGCAACAATCCATTGTTTCATGGTTCACAATCCATACTGTTTGATTAAATGTTGGCACGACTGAACATCATTCAAACCGTGCCATGACGTGATGGGTAACGCTTAAGAACGGATTAAGCGTCCTTGAGCCTTAAAACATCCCGTTGGCATTACGGCTCGACATTGGCACTACTCGAGGCGGTGATAATCTCACCGCCATGATCCGTCTTGCAGCCAAGATATGCCGTGGGGCGCCCATCGTGATGGGAGTGGCTGGAGCCTTCGATGATGGTCGCGCCGCAGCCGGTTTTATCCCCCACCCGCGCCACGGGCTGGCGAACCGGAGACGATTTCGGTGGTGCCGTGGCCGGGGATGGGGCAACTGTGCAAATCGCCTTTACGCGCAACAGGTTTCATGAAGCAACCGCCGCAATACGCCACTCGCCTGCTGATGTACGATAAAACAACATAGGGATAGCCGTTTCTTCTTTATCTGGCTGCCCGGGATAAGACCAATAAATCGGACTGGGTAAAATACGCACAAGGCGCCCATCTCCCATAAACTCTAAACTATCGTCTGCTGGATCATTAGCAATGTCCAATGGTTGTAAAACTGGACCATTCGGCTCCTGATGCAATCCAACTAGTTGTGAGCCAACAGGCAGTGATTCAATGTAATCCCTAGCGCTCTTTCCTCCGGCCATCAGCAAACCAGCCCGATCCCAAACCGGCTCAAATTCGCGTACTATCGCGTCTGTATTACCTTCTTCAAATAGGCGATGCAGACGCTCATAGGCTTGGCGTAACTCGTGCCGTAACCGAGGGGTATCTTGCAGTGGCGTGGCATCGTTCACCCAGTGAAAATCGGGAATGGTATCCAGCAAACGGAAGTTCATATCTACTCGTTCCGCCGCCAGTAAATCACCATTATCCACGACTAATCTGCTTGGCGAATTAATCTGAAACTCCCCACGGGTACGCAGATGTTCGCTCTGGTGTATCGTCTCGCCAAGAGCATTGGCAGGATTATTGGAGAAATCTACCAGCTCCCCAGTATCCATATCGTAACGCAATTGCAGTGTATTAATTAGCTCCTTCTGCTGGGTGCTAGTATTGATCGCCTCAATGGAGACATCGACATAGAAGGTTGGTTTAGGCCCTTGGATAAACTCGCCTGTTTCAGGATCTTGCTCTAGTAACGGTGCATAAATAAGCGACACCGTATTTTGTCCTTCCCTTAGGCTTGTGCTAATTGGGTACGAAATAGAGTATTGCTCTGTCAATTTATGAGAGAGCACATTTATATCATTAATTCTTAACGTCCACGCGGCACCTTGGGTATGAATATCAACCCAGTACTGGCGGTCAATTGGCTGCGCCATGGCGCTGGTCGATAAACTGACTAAGCAAGCGATGGCAAGCCAAGCGATAGCCAAAGCACTGTATTTTCCATATGATGCGTTTGCCACTAACCGCCCAACGACTCCTTTCACGACCTCTCTCCTTGTATAGTTATCATTCCCCATAAGGTTAGGGCTGAACCTTGGCGATACTTGAAGCTGTAATAATCTCACCGCCATGATCCGTCTTGCAGCCAAGATAAGCCGTGGGGCGGCCATCGTGATGGGAGTGGCTTGAGCCTTCGATAATGGTCGCACCGCAGCCGGTTTCATCGCCCACCCGCGCTACGGGCTGGCCCTCTACTTTAGAGGGCGAACCGGAGACGATTTCGGTGGTACCGTGGCCAGGGATGGGGCAACTGTGCAGGTCGCCTTTGCGGGCTACGGGTTTCATATATCCACCAGTATTCTGGCTACTCGCCATTCGCCGCCTTTAGACTTGTAAAACACCACCGGGAAGCTAGCGTAACGCTTGCTGCCACTCGGGGGGTGCTCCCACAAAATGGGGGTAGGGCGAATACGTACCAATCGGTTATTCGCCATAAACTCTACTTGATCATCTTGCGGGTTATCTTCCCAGTAAAGTGGTAAAAGTTCTTCACCATCGGGCCGCACTCTTTTAAAAGCGGCCAATCCATTGTGGGTATTTTCAATGAAGGCTCTTGCAGATTCTCGTTCAGTGAGCATATATGCCGTGCGCCCCCAAACGGGCTCTACCTCACGAAAAATGGCTTCTGCATCGTTGCGATCAATCATTCCGTGGATATTTTGATAGGCTTCACGCAGCTCACGGCGCAGTTCGGGCGTATCTTCAAGCTCAATTGCGTCTTTTTCCCAATGAGCCGAGGGTATAGGGTCATCGACAGTAAAGGTAATATCCAGCCGGTAGCCATCCAGTGTCCACCCTCCACCAAAAATGATGTTTTCAAACTCGGACAATTGAGGACGACCATCACTACGAAGATGTGGCTGGTTTAATACCTGCTCCTCCCCGCCCGCTGTATTTTCCAAGTGTTCGAATTGACCTTCTTCTTCGTTATAACGCATGCGCACCAGGTGAATACGCTCGCGTTCGCCTGTTGTCCATTGGTTGCGACCAAGGGCGATATCAATTAAAACACCATCATGTAAAGAGTAATTATATTCACCTGTTTCAGCATCCTGTCCCGTTACAGGTGAAAAAAGTAGCGATAGCGTGTTCTCGCCTTCACGCAAATGCATGCCAATATTGGGAGAGGCATCAGAGTAAGCGACCTTGTCATTGTTACGTACAAAAATATCATTAATACGTAAAGACCAGGCACTGCCCTCGGTATGTATATAAGCGTTATAGCGATTTTCGAAATTGTCAGCCATGACATATCCTTGCCAAATAATAGTAATAAAGGTCAATATAAAAAAACGACTTAATAAGCTTGCCATTGGGGCTCCTTGGGTTCCCAGATAATATAAGTTCCCCTCCCCTGAGGAGGATCTTCACGTTGTCGCGCTATTTCTTCTGCCTTTTCTCTTGAATCATTGATATGCTCTTCAGCATGTTTAAATAGATCGGTAATCTGCACCTCTGCTATACCGCTTAGGTCTGGCCCTTTTTGCTCAACATTATCGTCGTCACTATTGTCTATCTCAATTTCTACATATGCTCTCAGCGTTAGCACCACTCCCTCAAATTCATAACTACGCTGGCGCTCGCCATCTCTTTTCTCCACCGCCCAGCACCAGGAAGTATGTAGAGAGCCACTAGCCCCTGCTCGTGCACTAAATATCCATGCTTCAGCTTCGACTTCAATAGCGAGCTCAGCTCGCGCTTTGATCTCTATCTTTCCGCCAATCTCTTGCTGGATGGCTTCATTCGCTCCCTCCAGACTGCCATTCGCGGGAATGGTGATACTGGCACCGCTATCGATGGAGTGAGTCAGGCTCCCTGTAGCAGCCATTTCCAGATAAGCGTCCAGCGTGGCAGAAATATGCTCGCCGGCGGCCATACGAGCGCGCGCTTCTTGAATGGCTTTATGCCCAGGCCCTGAGAACGCCATGGCTAGCGCGTCTATAAAATCGAGCTTTCCGGAAACGCCAATACTGAATACCGTCGACAGACTGGCAATGGAAAATTGCAGGTCTGGCGAGCTGGTTTTCGCCTCGAGTTCAATCCCTTCTGACTCCAGAGTCAGTGACTTGGTGAGGCGCGCACCCGAGGCATACTTGGTTCGATCCAGTGGTTGGCGTTGCTCATTGCCTTCTGATACGTAGTGATCCAGCGTACCAATGATGCGTGCCATCATGCCGACCAGACCGGGAGCCGTACTTTCACGATCCGCAGCTTGTCCCGTATTCGCTGAACCACCGGCTGTTCCTTCCGCTGAAATCTCATACGAGGCGAACTTGCCGGTTAAATCTCCCCTTGCCTCAGCAGAGGCTGTCACCCCGGCGGTGGTAAACCCTATGTGGCTCGCCAGCTCCAGTTTGCCCTTCAGACTGACATAGGGCACTGGAATCACTTGTAAAGCCATTCCCATGGCAGGATCCGTAAGGCACTGCGTTGGAGTAAACGATGCCCCTTCGCTTCCCTTTAGTGTGGAGGCGATGGCGAGCATTGCATCCATGGCAAACAGTGCGTTCAGTACATTTTCAGGCACGTACTTCTTCAAGGCCATTGTCGTGTTTATATATTGGTAATAGCCCATCGCTACTTCAGCTTGCTGTTCCTCAATGCGCTGGCGACCATCTACCAGCCCTGTTGTTTCTAACCGTGGACGGTTCAAGTGACCTACTTGGCAACGCTGTCCTCCCCACTCGGTTTTCACATTGGCGGTTAGATATGCTCCTTCCATTTCCTTGGCAATGACAAGTAACCTGGTTGCATAAATAGGTTCAGGGCCACCTGCTATACGCTCTGGGGGCCAGGTTATTTTACGTGAGTCGTCGCTACTATCTGAAACTGTGCCGTTAATGAAGCAGCACGGTTCGTTGGAGCGGCACTCTACACAAATAGCGGCAAAGTCTGGGTCCATTGTTTTGCCATCACTGGGCACAGGCGGTAATACACTACTGGTAAGAGGTTGCCCTTCATTGCCACCGAGCTCTACCCAACGATTTGCCCAAGAACGCATTACCGGGCATCCAGCGGGAGCTGAATCGTCATCATCTCGAAGATCCACGGAGTGACTAATTTGATCTTCAAGAACGCGGCGCTCTTCAGCAGAGAAGCGATCACCATCTGTCGCCAGTATATATATAAGATCGTCAGGTGTGGCTAAGTAACTCATTGGCTTGTTCCTTTCCGTAGGTCTTCTTTACGCCATGTGATGTCTCTCTCATGCGTAGCCGTAATGCGTTCTTTAAAATCAGTCTGGAGCTGCATTCGGAAGAACCATTCGTCAATAAACTGTCGTTTCTGCCAAGTTAATAAGCGCGTATTACTCAGAGTCCGAGATACCGCTGGATAGCGCTCGTCAAAATCATCACCAAAATAAAGAACACATTGAGCAAGGGTTTTAATCTGCTTTCTAGAGGTAAGACCATACTTTCCGCCTAGCTTTGTTGCACTCTCAATAGCGACCAATAGCTGCTCAGGGGAGTGGGTAGCAAATTGCGCGCTCATTTCATTCGCTATATTCCGCTTAGCGCGAACACTCAATAAGCGGCCAAATCGCGCAAACTCTTCCTGGCCGATGGCAAACTGCCGTACCTGCCCTCGCGCGTCGCGGGCGTCATCGCTGAGCGAGATCATCAGCAATCTATCCTGTACCTGCTGAGCGGGCGTCTCCAGCGCGATGGAGGGGATTAACGTCAGCGCTGGCGGAAACACCATCAGCGGGGAAGCAGGAATAAAGACGGCTTCCAGCGGCGCCATAAAGGCGGCCAGCTTCCAGGGCTCGAGCGCTTGGCTCATGTCCAGGGCAACGCGGGGGTCGTAGAAGCGGAAGTACACCGGGGCCTGGTCGTTGGCCGGGGTCCAGAGCATGGTGAACTTGCGAAGGTGCGTGCGCAGTTGCTTGAGCGTGGCATGGGAGTGAAACAGCACACCCCAGTGCTGATCCTGGGGCAGGTTTTCCAGCCAGATGCGAATATCGCTGTCGGCTTCCAGGCGTACAAGCCATGGGGCATTGGCCTGGGTGGCGGTGTCTGTGGTGGCGTAAAGGCAGGCGTGCTGGGCGTCGGTCTGGCCCAAACGCGCCATGGTTTCCCGGCAGTTGACGCCGTCAATGACTGCCCAGAGCGGCGACTGGTCGCGGGCAAACAGCGCTTGCCAGGTCGTTTCCTGGTAGCTGACCGGGGGAATCGCCGGCTGAGCATCTTGCGGCTCAGGCGGCTTTTCTGGCAACAGAGGCACCATGTCGCCGTAGGCGACCGGGTATTTCGTTGACGTCGTGTGCGCCAATTCAACCAGCGTTTGCACCAGGCCTTCCCGGCGGCAGCGAGCAAGCAGCGTTTCAATACTCTCCAGGCGCACCAGCCCCAGGCCGTCTTGATGGCACTGCTGTTGTAGGCGCGCTCTTACCTCGTCTTCACTGCTGGCGAGGACGGCGGCGACCGTGATGGCTTCATCGGTGTCTTCTTCCCAGCGCCGGGCGCTGGGGGTGTGGGCCATGACATGGCAGCGCGCTACCCAGTAGTCAGCCGTTGCCATGCGTCAGGCTCCTTCCAGCGGGCAATGGGAAACAAACGGGCTGCCTTCCCCTGCGGCGGCTTCCAGCACGGCAGGAATGGGCGGTAGCGCTGCGGCACTGGGCGAAGCCGAGCCCACGTTCAATACCGGCGTAACATCGACACTGCCCCCTGATACCACCAGCGCCGCGCCACCGGCCACGAGCGTGATCTTGCTGGCATCCAGAATCAGCTCGCCGTCGGCTTTAAAGGTGATATCGCCGTTGGCATGGGTCTGATAGCTGCCGCCCACGGTGAGGCCGCGGTCGCCGTCTATCTGCTCGGTGTGGTTGGTATGTACGGTGACATCGCGGTTGCCATCGATGGTCTCGACGCGGTCCTTGGCCACCGCCAGGTGTGAGTTGTTGCCGATGGTCGCGGTATCATCGAACTCGACGCGCTTCTGGCGGGAGTTCAGGACATGCAGCTCCATGTTCTTCTGGGCATGCATATAGATGAATTCTTCGCCCGCCTTGTCTTCAAAGCACAGCTCGTTGAAGCCTTCGCCCTGGTGGGTCTGGGTCTTGATCGCGGTGCGGGTCTTGTGTTCAGGCAGCGGATACGGCGCGGTATTGGCGGCGTGGTAGGTGCGCCCGGTAATCAACGGCTGATCGGGATCACCTTCAAGACACGAAACAATTACCTCATGCCCTATCCTGGGAATAGCGATACTGCCGTAGCCGCCGCCCGCCCAGCCTTGTGACACGCGCACCCAGCAGCTGGCTTTCTCGTTAGGCTCGGCGTAGCGGTCCCAAGGGAACTGTACTTTGACGCGGCCATGCTCATCGCAGTGAATCTCCTCCCCAGGCGGGCCGACCACCATGGCTACCTGGGGGCCATCCACACGCGGTTTGGGGTTGGGCGTGGCGCGCCAGGCGACATCGCCTGGCCCCAGTACCAAGGTGTTGTGGTAGCGCGTCATATCGGCGGAATCGCCTACCGTAAAGCTGTCTTCTTCAAGTGCCTGGGGCTGCTCACCGTGGTGAATGACCTCGATCAGCTGCCAATCACGGTTGAGGCTTTCCACATCATGGTCGCTCAGCGTAAAACGAACGCCGGGGGCGAGTTCGGGCAAATCGCTTTGTGCCTCGGCGGTCACGGCCTCCCGCCGCAGGTGCTCCAGGCGGATCCGGGTGAAGGGCTTACCAGAGGCATCCTGCTTATAGCGGCCGGGATAGTCGTAATGCTCGTAATCCATCCGTTGGCCGTGCTGTTCAACATTCGGCCCTTGATGCTCGTGCAACTGCGCGTAACCGGGGTTCTTGAACGTGTAATCCTTCAGCGTGGCAGATGAGCTGGCCACGCGAGCGGTATGACGCAGCTTACGCACATGGCGCGTGGGAGCGGTGCCGCCAGCCCGATTATGGTAAGTGCGCTCGCCAAGATTAGTTAGTGAATTAGGATCATCCGTGAATACCAGACGATGGGCACCCGCTTCAAATGTATGGAAGTAGAACAGCCCCTCTTCAGCAGCCAGGCGTTCGATAAAGGCAAGGTCGGTTTCGCGGTACTGCACACAGTACTCACGCTCGATGAGGTCACGGTTTAGCGTAAAGGTGACATCGCTGATGCCCCGCTCATTACACAGCGTGGTAATGATAGCGACCGGGTCAAGTTTCTGAAAAATGCGCGAGTTGTGGCGCAAAGAAAGCCGCCACAGGGCGGGGCGAAGTACCAGGGAGTAAAAGGTACGGCGGTGGCCACGGTCGCCGCGAGCAAACTCACTAATGATGCCGTGCACTTGGCGTAGCGCTTCACCCGACTGCCAGATGGTCAACGTAGCGTTGCGATCCAGCATCTCGGTGGCGTCCAGGCTGCCATCACGGCTGGCCAGGTTGAGCACCAGTTCAAAAGGCTGTGAGAGCGCCTCGCGATAGGTGAAGTCGACCACCGCCACGCTGCTCTCGCCCGGAAGCGTCAGAGTGAAGTAAAGACCATTTCCATTTGCCATCCGGCCGCTCCCTGGATTGTTATCTCGTCAATAGGAGCGATGAGGATAGCGACCAGGGTCAACAGAGCAAGGCCTGACCAATACGTGGCGGTAATGTCTTACAAGCTTGTAAGATATCTCTTACATAACCAAAGTTAACTTTTACTAAAACGCCTTCTCAAGCGCAAAGCGTGGTTGGGTCTGGCCCTCTTTAGTAACCGTCTCCATAAACATTTCAAGCGGGCGCACCCACAAACCGTACTCCCCATAAAGGGCGCGGTAGATCACCAGTGGCTCTTCGGTTTCGCTGTGGTGGGCAGTGCCAACCACTTCGTAAAGTGCGCCTTTATAGTGGCGGTAAATACCGGGAACGGGGGCGGTCATTGGCTTTCCTTCTGAGTGGCTGGCTGGTTGGCTTTTTTAGCCAGGCGTTCGAGCACTTTAGAGGCTGCGACAAAGCCGAACGTGCCGGTGACGAACGTGGCGGCGCCAAAACCGGAGTCGCAGTCCAGGCGGGTGGCGTCACCGCTGCCGGGCTTTTGCAGGCACACTTCACCGTCGCTGCCGGGATACACCAGCTGCTCGTCGGAGTAGACACACTCGACCGAGAAGCGCCGCTTGGGGTTGCGCGAGAAGTTGTAATCCCGGCGCAGACGCGAGCGCACTTTGGATAACAGCGGGTCGTGCTCGGTACGGGTTAAGTCGGCCACTTGAATACGTGTGGGGTCGGTTTGCCCACCGGCGGCACCGGTCACGGTAATCGGGATTTTACGCCGCTTGCACCAGGCAATCAGCGCGGCCTTGGCGATAACGCTGTCGATAGCATCCACTACATGGTCGGCGTCCTCGGGAATGCGCTCGGCCAGGTTCGTGGGCGTGACAAATGCGGTGTCAGCGACGATGTCGATTTCCGGCGCAATCAGGCGACAGCGTTCAGCCAGCACGTCCACTTTAGGTTTACCGATAGTGCCATCCAACGCGTGCAGTTGACGGTTGACGTTGGAGACACACACATCGTCCAAGTCGATCAAGGTAAGCTTACCGATACCTGAGCGCGCCAGCGCCTCCACTGTCCAGCTACCTACGCCACCTACGCCCACCACCACCACATGCGCATGGCGAAACGCGGTAGCCGCGCGCTTCCCGTAAAGGCGCCGAATACCGCCAAACCGGAACTCATAGTCGTTCGAAGCATGGCCTTTAGAAACATAGTCGTTAGAAACATGGTCGTTAGAAGCCGTGCCAGCAGAGGCTGGCTCAGCACTTGCCGGGGTAACCGGTGGAAGTGAAGGCGTAGTAGACATGGCAAGCTCTTTTTAAAGCGTTTGAAGGGCAGAGGGCGCTGTCAGCGGCGGAGTTCGCACGCTGTCCAACGGCAGGTGGCCTGCCCAGCCTAAATGATGAAATAAGGCGGTCATGGTGTCATCCAGGGCACAGGTTAGCGCAACCCGTTTAGCCAGCACGGGGTGATCAAAGGCTAAATGCGTGGCCGCCAGCAACAAGCGTGGCGCATTCAGTTGGTCGGCAAAAAAGCGATTGTGGACGCTTTTACCGTGCTTGGCATCACCAATGATGGGGTAACCGCGCCGGGATAAATGGCGGCGAATTTGATGGCGGCGCCCGGTAAGCGGGCGCGCCTCCATAAGCGAATAACGGGCTACCGGGTAGCGGTCGACCTGAACGGGAAGCTCGACACTGTCCAGGCGGCGTATATCGGTCATGGCGGGCATCGCAGGCATCTCTGCTTTAGGCCGCGAGCCATCCTCTTCACGTAGCGGATAGTCCAGACGCGCCTCATCAGGTGCTTTGCCACGCACCACCGCCAGGTAGCGCTTTTCGACCTGGCGTTCACTAAACGCTTCGCTTAAAAGCCCGGCGACAGTCGAGGAGAGGGCAAACACAATAACGCCCGACGTCGGCCGGTCCAGCCGGTGCACGGGATAAACGCGTTTGCCTATCTGATCACGCAGTTGCTGCAACAAAAACTGCGTTTCACCCCGTGCCAGCGCCGAGCGGTGTACTAAAAGCCCGGCGGGCTTATGCACGGCGACAAGGTGCTCATCCTGATAGAGGATTCTAAGCGGCAACATAGCACTTCCTGGGTAAAAACGAGGCGCTATTGTCGCGGCTGGGCAGGCTGATGTCATCCGTAACGTTAGGTTAAAGCTAGCCAACCAGCGTTGGCAACATGGGGACTCGGCAACTACCTTGTAAAGGCACCCCTTCGGGGGCTTCCACGGAACAGGAAAGGAGAACGAACTATGCGTTATTCAGCTCCGCTCACCGGTATCGCCGCAGCCCTGCTACTGGCCACTACCGCTAGTGCTCAAACCAATGAGAGCGAATCGCTTGAAGTGAATATGCACGAGGTAACGTCCGAAGGCGTAAACGATGCACTCGGTACCGTGACGATTGAAAGCTCCGAACTCGGAGGCGTGTTATTGACGCCATCCCTTACCGGTCTAGAGCCGGGTATTTATGGCTTTCATCTGCATGAAAACCCCAGTTGCGAACCGGCCGAAAACGATGACGGCGAAATGACCGCTGCCCAGGCCGCCGGCGGCCACTACGACCCGGACAATACCGATACCCACCAGGGTCCTTATGGCGAAGGCCACTTGGGTGACCTGCCGGTACTGACCGTCAACGACGATGGGGAAGCGAACCTGCCCGTGCTGGCACCTCGGCTGAGCATCGACGACATAACAGACCGCGCCCTGATTATTCATGAGGGCGGCGACACGTATGAAGACGAGCCACACTTGGGTGGCGGTGGTGCGCGCATGCTCTGCGGTGTAACACCTTCATAACGCGCTTACGTTTTACAAGAAGATGACCGGGCAGCCCAAGGCTGCCCGTTTTCATATTGATGTGTGTCATTACGCTCAGTGGGCCACTAAAGTCTTAAAGCGGTTTGCTTAACGACACTGTACATTCTGCCAACTAATCAGCGCCCTAGCTGATTTTTCATCTGTCGTCTTTCACTATCCCCTGACCACTGAGTGCCCAACATGATTACCTTTATCGTCTCGATACTGCTGTTAATCGTGGGTTATTTTACCTACGGTAAATTCGTTGAACGGGTCTTTGTCACTGATCGCAAGCGTCAAACGCCTGCCTATAGTATGCGTGACAACATCGACTACGTACCGATGAACACAACGCGTAACTCGCTTATCCAACTACTTAATATTGCCGGTGTCGGGCCCATTTTTGGCCCTATTCTTGGCGCACTTTACGGTCCGGTCGCCTTCGTTTGGATCGTGGTTGGGTGTATTTTTGCCGGTGCGGTGCATGATTATCTAACGGGCATGATCTCGATTCGCAACCACGGCGCTCACCTGCCTCAACTGGCGGGCAAGTTCCTGGGTAAAGTCATGAAGCACGTGGTTAACGGCTTTGCGATTTTACTACTGCTGCTGGTGGGTACCGTATTTGTCACCTCCCCCGCCGCGCTGCTGGACAATATGACGCCGATATCACTTACCCTGATTATTATGGCGATTTTTGTCTACTACCTGATTGCGACACTGCTACCGATTGATAAGGTGATCGGCCGCATCTACCCCTACTTTGGTGCGCTGTTACTGTTCAGCGCGGCGGGTATCGGCATTGGCATGATTGTGACGGGCGCACCGATTCCTGAGCTTTCGTTCCAGAATATGCATCCGGAAGGCGCCCCTATCTTCCCGTTACTGTTTTTAACGATTTCTTGCGGCGCGCTTTCGGGCTTTCATGCCACGCAAACGCCCATTATTTCGCGTACAACGGAAAACGAAACCAGCGGGCGCAAAATCTTTTACGGCATGATGATCACCGAAGGCATTATCGCCATGATCTGGGCAGCAGCAGCCATGAGCCTGTTCCACGGAGACCAAAGTCTTTCTGACGTATTGGCGGCGGGCGGCCCTGCTGCCGTGGTAAGCGAAGTGTCCACTACTATGCTTGGCGCCGTAGGCGGCACGCTAGCGATACTGGGCGTTATCGTTCTTCCGATCACCTCTGGCGACACCGCGTTTCGTAGCGCACGCATGATCATTGCCGACTACCTGAAAATTGATCAACGCCCGATCGTTAAGCGTCTGCTGATTGCCGTACCTCTGTTTGTCGTGTCGTACGCACTCACCCACATGGACTTCACGCTACTGTGGCGCTACTTCTCTTGGGCAAACCAGACCACCGCCGTGATTGCGCTATGGGTCGCCACGATGTATCTGGTGCTATCGCGCAAACCGTACCTGATTACGTCAATTCCGGCGGTCTTCATGACCATGGCCACCTTTACCTATATCGCCTATGCGCCCATTGGTTTTGGCCTGTCGCTGCAGGTGAGCTATGTGGTGGCGGCAATGGGTACGCTGGTGTGCATCGCCCTGTTTATGAAGCGTGTACGTCGTTTGAGCCGTGCGACCTTTACGGTTGATGAGCCTGCCACTAACTTTAGTGAAGACGTTCTCGCGGCCTCCTCCAAATAAATCCATACCCCGGGCAGCCTGCTGCCCGGCAAGCATTAAGCGCTGCACCGTCAGCGCTTTTTTTGTGCCTATCCTTTTGTCATCTCTGCTACGTTTTTCATCACTCCCGCGCCTGCTCTTTCTATTACTCTCTTCCTCTGCCCCCGGATTTTATTACGGTATATTGTCGACCCCATAGAAAACGTTATATCATAACTATTAATAGCGATTTAATGGCCTGATTTGAAATGTTGGCAATGTGCAGCGACCCCGTTTTATCCGTGCGTGATCTGCGCATTCAAATTGATCAACAGCCGGTGGTTGATGGCCTCTCCTTTGACGTGATGGCCGATGAGCGCGTATGCCTATTGGGCGCATCGGGGTCGGGGAAATCATTTACCGCGAAAGCGGTGTTAGGGCTTTTGCCACCTAATGCTCAGGTACAGGGAAGCATTCGCCTTCTTGGCCAGGACGTTATTCACACCCCTGCTGCACAGCGGCGCAATGAAACCCGTGTTTCCATGGTGTTTCAGGATTCGCTTTCGGCGCTCAACCCGCTGGTAACTATCGGCTCTCAGTTGCGCGAGCCCTTCACGCGTCATCACGGCTTATCACGTAAAGCGGCCCTGCACGCCGTTATTGCGTTACTGGAAGCCATGGGTCTTCCTGACCCACAGCGATTGATAAAACGCACGCCTGCCGAGCTTTCCGGTGGCCAGCGCCAGCGCGTGTGTATCGCGCTTGCCATGGCCTGTAAAACCTCGTTGCTCGTTGCTGATGAGCCTACGACCGCACTGGATGTCGTCACCCAAGCGCAGGTACTCCGCGCCCTGCGCGAACATACCGGCAAAACGGCCACGTCTCTGCTGTTTATCACTCACGACCTTCACGCCGCCGCTCAGTTGTGCCAACGCGCGGTGGTTATCGAGCGCGGCGTCATGATTGAAAGCGGTGAGCTGGATACCCTGATTACCGCCCCGCAACACCGCTTTACTCAAGAGTTGGTGGCCGCTGCGCATAGCGTACAGCCAGCCCAGTTCACGAGCGTGACCGAACCTCTATCCGTTGATTACTTAAAGAGCGCCTGATGCAAAGCCCCCTACCGTTTAGTCGTCAGGAAGCACTCGTGGGTAGAGAAGCATTTATATCGGCACGCGGGCTTAATAAAAGCGTCACGCTGCCGCGTGAGGTGTTTTGGCGAGCAGGTGAGCGTAAGCACATCATCAACAATGTTGACCTTACACTTTACCCCGGAGAACGCGTGGGACTGGTGGGCTTGTCCGGCTCGGGAAAAACTACCTTGTTGCGCTCGCTGCTGGCGATTGAAGCGCCTGATAGTGGGTCAATTACCTGCCAACATAAAGTAGTGCGCCCCGCGTCCACGGCCCGCCTGCGCTGGTACCGCCAAGCGGTTCAGTATATTCCCCAGGACCCGGCTTCTTCGCTTGACCCGCGAATGAGCGTGCGCGCACTGGTTGCTGAGCCGCTGATTCGCCTTCAGGTGAAGTGCGACCCGATTGAGCGCGCCCAAGAAGCACTTGAGCACGTGGGGTTGGGCACTTCATTCCTGGACCGCAAACCCCATGAGCTTTCCGGCGGCCAGGCGCAGCGGGTAGCCATTGCCCGAGCCATCGCTACCCGCCCGCGTTTTTTACTGGCCGACGAGCCGCTTAGCGGGCTTGACCTGCCGGTACGCGCCCAGGTGATTAACGTGCTGAAGCGGCTTTGCGATGAGAACGGCACAGGCCTGCTGATGGTGTCCCACGATTTATCCGTGGTCGCCAACCTTTGCAAGCGCACCCTGGTAATGGACGACGGTAGGATTGTTGAAGACCGCCCTACCACTGAGCTTTGGCGCGCACCTCGCCATCCCATCACGCTTGATTTGATCAAGGCCGTCTCTCAACTGCCTACCTGCGCTTACCCGCACTGTCGTCCGACGGACGTGGGGGCGCTTTTATAGCGGGCTTATAAACAACCTATCCGCGACGAATAATCCGTTTCGCCAACATGGCGTCCAAGCGTTTGCTTACGAACGTTTGGCGGCTGTTGTTAACGTCTACTTCTGTTCCTGACATGGAGACTCCCCAATGCTACGCCACAAGTTTCGCCTACCGTTACCCGCTGTCCTGGCCGCGCCTTTTCTACTCGCTGGCTGCTTTGATAACCAGCGTGATGAAACCTCTACCTCACCAGACGCCGACGAGCGAATTAGCGTCGCGATGCTTCAGCCGCCGCGTTCAGGGTTGAGTCCGTTATCCGACGACGCGTTTAAACTATCGCGCTGGAGTAACGCTGAAACTCTGGTTCGTCTGGATGCCAACAGTGACCCGCAGCCGTTCCTGGCGACCGAGTGGGAGCAGGTGGACGACCAAACGTGGCGCTTTGTGATTCGTGACGGTGTGGTTTTCCACGACGGTACCGAGCTGACCGCCAACGACGTCGTGAATTCCCTGACAGCCGCCACTCAAGCGGCCCCCAAGCCGCGTATTCTGGACGGCGTTAACATGACCATTGAAGCCGATGGCGACAATGCCGTGCTGGTACGTACCGAGAAAGCCGACCCGCTGATTGCCAACCGGCTTTCCAGCCCGCAGCTGGCGATTCTAGCCGCTAGCGCCTACGGCGACGATGGCCGGGTGAATCCCATCGAAGCAGGCACCGGCCCTTTTGTTTTGAAAGAGATCAATGGCACCACCAGCGCCACGCTCGACCGGTTTGATGATTACTGGGGCGAGCCCGCCGCCATTGCCGGTATTGATGCGGATTATGTCTCCGACGGTACGGCGCGCGCCGCTGCTCTGAGAACCGGCACCGCCGATGTGGTAGAAGCCATTCCGGTATCGCAAGTGGCGCTGCTGGACCAGGCGCTGGTGCACGAAGTGCCCATGCCGCGCACCAACACGCTGTATCTGAACACCCAATCAGGCCCCATGGCGGACCCCGGCCTTCGAGCGGCCGCGCGTGAAGCGATTGATCGTGCCGCCATTGTGAAGACCGTTTACGAAGGTCGTGCCGATATTGCCGAAGGTCTGCTGGGTCCGGCGCTGGCCTGGGCAAGCGAACACCGCACCTCAATAGACGACCGTACCGCGCCTGCCGCACCAGAGGGCGTCGAAATCACTCTGGCGACCTTTACCGATCGCGCTGAGCTGCCGGAAGTCGCCGTCCTGCTTGAGCAGCAGTTGACCCAGGCTGGCTTCAAGGTAACGCAGGAAGTGCGCGAGTACGCGCATATTGAGTCCGACGCGTTAGCCGGTGAGTTTGACGCCTTTATCCTGTCGCGTGCCACTGTGCTGGATTCTGGCGACCCGGTGGCCTACATGTACAGCGACTTCGCCTGCGAAGGCTCTTTCAATATCGCCCAGCTTTGCGACCCGGCCGTTGATGAGGCGCTTGCCAACGCTTCACAGCAGCCCACCGGTGAAGCACGCCGCCAAGCGATTATCGACGCTGAAGCCGCTATTCTGCGCACCGATGCGGCGATCCCGATGCTCCACGAGCGGGTCATTCAGGGGGAATCAGCACGGGTTAGCAACGCCGAACGCGACCCGCGTGAACGCATGCTGATCACCGAAAAAACCGCTATCGATACTGATAGCGAGTCCTGAAGGCGCGCCACGCATGATTAACGCAACATCACAGCCCCTGTGGCGCCGCTTACGCATCGAGCCGTTTATTCCCCTGTTGTCACGCCTAGTGACACTGGCAGGCGTTGTGGTTCTGGTGGGGCTACTGCCTTGGCTTTCAGGCCGCGACCCGGCGCTCAGCATCTTGCGGGCGCGTTCTGCCGAACAGGAGGCAACACCAGAAGCACTGGCGGCCATTCGTGCTCAGCTGGGTCTGGAATCCGGGCCGCTGGAGATGCTGAAGCACTGGCTGCTGGGGCTTTTGCAGGGTGATGCAGGTAACTCATGGATTTCAGGCGCGCCGGTGCTGCCCGGCCTGCTAAAAAGCGCACAGGTATCCTTGCTGCTAATGAGCTTTGCCATGCTGGTGGCGGTGGTTACCGCAACGCTTATTTGCCTGCCAGTGGTGCGGCAGGGTTTGCGTGGCCAGATTAGCCGCTCGCCTGGCACCGTGGGCGCGGCATTAACGGCCCTGCCGGAGTTTCTACTCGCCTCGCTGCTGCTGGTGGTGTTTGCCGCCTGGCTTAACTGGTTGCCGCCCTATGGTTGGCGTGGTTTGAGCTACGCGGTGCTTCCCGCATTGGCGCTGGGGCTTCCCGCAGGCGGCCTGCTGGGCCGCTTGTTCAGCGATGGTCTCTCGGCCACCTTTACTGAGCGTTGGGTGGCCACCTGGAGTGTGGCGGGCTTCTCTCATCGCCGTATTACGCTCTCCGTTCTGCGCCGTACGCTGCCAAGCCTTATGCCTCAAGTGGGTATGGTCATGGTCGGCCTAACCGGCGGTGCGATAGCCGTCGAGCAGGTGTTTTCGATTCCGGGCCTTGGCCGGGCAACGCTGGGAGCGGCATCAGCCCAGGACATGCCTGCACTGCAAACCGGCATTCTTATTCTGCTGGTGATTGCGATTGTGCTGGGCAGCCTTGCCAACATTGGCCGTGCGCTGCTGCTCGGCCGGGCATTTCGGCTGGGCGCATTGCCCGTTACCCACACCGAGCAAAGCGTATCGCGGCGAGCGTGGATCGTCCCGAGCGTCGCGGTTCTTCTGCTGTGTGTGCTAGTGATTGCAGGCATTACCCGCGACCCGTTTAGTTCGGCCTTTATGCGCCTGGAAACACCCAGCCTTGGCCTGCCGCTAGGCGCGGACGGCACTGGGCGCGATATTCTGGCCCGCGTGGCCCATGGCGCGCTCTCCACGATTGGCATGGCGGTTGCGGTAGTATTTTTCACGCTGATATTGGGGCTCTTGATTGGCCTGGCACCCAAGCTTGCCACCGGCCCCATTGAGATTACCAAGGCAACGCCGCCCACCATTGCGGGTCTTATCGTCGCCGGCTTGATGGGACCCAGCACCAGCGGCGCCGTTATTGCGGTTACCGCGGTGGCCTGGGCACCCCTGGCGGCGCATACAGCAGCGCTGGTCGCCGAGGCAAAAGCCCAGCCCCACGTGCGCATAACGCCCCTCCTAGGAGTGGGGCAACTGCGCTTGATGGGCCGCTATATTCTTCCTGCGGTGATTGGCCCGGTATTTCGCCACGCCATGCTGCGCTTGCCAGGGGTTGCGCTGGCGCTTGCGGCACTGGGCTTCTTGGGTCTGGGGCCACGGCCACCTTCGCCAGAGTGGGGGTTAGTGCTGGCAGAAGGCATGCCGTACATTGAGCGTGCGCCCTGGGCGGTGCTGATTCCTGCGCTGGCGCTGGTGCTGCTCTCGGTACTGGCGGTATCGCTTTCAAGTTTTGTGGGGTCAAGCAAGCCCGCCCGTTAGGCGATAGCACTCATGACAGGCAAAAAAAATGCCCCCGACACTGTCGGGGGCATTTTTGTGAGCGGTCGTCAATAAGTGCTGGGCTAGCGCTTACTCGTGGTCGCCCGCCAGCTGCATTTGGCGCAGCATGTAGTTCTGAATACCGACCTGCTCAATCAACTTCAACTCGGTTTCGATATGGTCAATGTGCTCTTCTTCATCGGCGAGCAGATCACGCAGCAAATCACGTGAAACGTAGTCTTTAACGCTTTCACAATACGTGATGGCTTCGATGTAGTCGTTACGGCCGTCGTGCTCAATACGCAGATCGCTTTCGAGCATCTCTTTAACGTTTTCGCCAATGTGCAGCTTGCCCAAGTCCTGAAGGTTAGGAATACCTTCCAGGAACAGGATGCGCTCAATTAGCTTATCGGCGTGCTGCATCTCTTCAATGGACTCGTCATATTTCCATTTGGCGAGTGCTTTTAGGCCCCAATCCTTGTACATCTTGGCGTGCAAGAAGTACTGATTGATAGCGATAAGCTCGTTGCCTAACGCTTTGTTGAGATGCTGAATTACCTGGGGATCACCTTTCATGACGTCACCTTTTCGTTGTAATGCTGAGAGTTCATCTAAGCAATCAAACAGTTACGTTAACAAAGGAGTATAGGCCACGCAAAGGCATACTCCCAGCTTTCTGAGAGTATAAAGAAGAGATCAAAAAATTCAAACAAATCAGTTATTTGCTAACGATAACTCTAACAAGAGTGATTCGCGTCATACGGCGTAAGCGAGACTCATATCGGCTTCCAAACGGGCATTTTGTACCGCTTCACGCGTTAGCGATTTAGCCATACAAGCGCACTTGCCGCACTGGGTCGCACAGCCGGTGGCTTCACGTACTTCTCGCCAGCTGCGCGCTCCGTCGCTCACTTGCTGACGTATCTGATGATCGGTTACTCCCTTGCACACACAAACGTACATGGCGACACCTCATTAATCACATGAGGCGAATGTAAATGATTCGCATACATCTTTGCAAGTAAAAACAGATGCTCTTTAGCAGTGATTGCCCTTAGCATCTAGCTTTTATTATTCAATTCAGCTTGTTAGTTATTTAGTTGCGAAGAAACTAATGTTTTTTGTCCTAGCGTTTTGGCACTACCACTGTACAGGTATGGGAGGCGATATCTGGCCAGCTACGCCGCTGCTTATCGACAAACACCCACCCATAGCCCATGCCCAGCGCCGCCAACGAGAGCCAAGCCGTGGCACAGCGAACAAGGCCTTGTTTAAGCGTAATTCTTTGCCCGTTCGGTGTTTGCACGCGCAGGTGCCATGCCTGCATACCCAGCGTCATGCCGCTACGAGACCAGAAAAAGCAGAAGAAAAAAGTGACGGAAACAAGTAACAGCGCGCGCAGGCTCCAAACCGATAGCGCAGAAACACCCACGGCTTCAACGGGCTGCCCCAACATCAGTCGAAAAAAAACCAGATGGACAATGGTTACAATCAGCCAGAGCGCCACCACCAACACGCTGTCGTAGAGCAGAGCGCCCAGGCGGCGACCTAAACCAGCGCCCATGACGTCAGCCATTACGGCGCAGGAAGTAAACCCCAACAGCAGCGCAGGCGAGTGTTGGCACCAGCACTGCCCATACGGGCGAAAACCCAAAGATCGTCGACGCAGGCGCAAGCAGATCCTGCATATATTTAAATGACAGCCCGGTCACGACGCCATAAAAGACGCGAGTCCCTGCCGCTACAGTACGCAGCGGGCCAAACACGAAGGACGCCGCTATCAATACCAGCGATCCCATGGTGAGGGGCATTAAGACTTTTTGCCAAAAGTACAACAGCGGTTGATCCGCCGTTAAGCCTTGCTCTTGAAGGTAGCGTGAATACGCCCATAGCTCGCTGGGTGCCTGACTATCGACCGAGTGCAGCAGCCGCTCTAACTGCACCGGCGTAATCTGTGTTTCCCAAACAGCACTGGCCTGATAGTCGGATTCAGTGCGGTCATCATAGATACGTGTCGTGGTGATGTTTGCAAGCCGCCAAGCGCCCTCTTCCCAGTGCGCCCGGTCAGCGTGGGTGGCTTCCACCAGGCGGCGCCCATCAAACCGGTAACGGGTTAAATCAAGCACGACCTCATCGGCCCGTATGGCACCAAATCGGTAAACGCTGTCGCCTTCAAACTGCCAGCCGCTACGGCTGGCGGGTTGAGCGCTTTCCCCCTGGCGCTGCTCAAGCCGCCACGCTTCGGCAAACTGCTCGGTGCGCGGGCTTACAAACTCAGCAACCAGTAGCACGGCCACAACCACCAGCAACACCGGTTTCATCACGCCCCAAACGATGCGCGCCAGCGAACGACCTGAAGCACGCATCACGGTCAGCTCGTTACTGGAAGCCATACTTCCCAAGCCAATGAGTGCACCTATCAGTACCGCTACGGGCGCGTATTGATAAAATCGCCAAGGCACGCGCATCAGTAGATAGAGAAACACATCAAACGCGGTAAAATTCCCTTGTACGTCGCTCAGGTCGCCAATGTAGGCAATGGTGATATCCAGCCCCAGCAGTACGAACTGCACAACGATAATTGCCCCCAGCACGTTGCGAGCGATGTAACGATCCAGACGATCAGCCAGCATTAGCGCATCCCCTTACGTTGTGAGCGCCACAAAAGCAGCAAGCCGAGGGCTAAAAACAAGAGATGCACGGGCCAAACGCCAACCAATGGCGAGAGCTTTCCACTGCCAATCGCATCGACCGCAGCAAGCAGTAAACTCAAATAAGCCACATACAAAAATACCGCCGGTAGTAGCTTGGCAAACCGGCCCTGCCGTGGGTTCACCCGAGAAAGTGGCTGGGCGATGAGCGCTAATACAAAGACCATGAACGGCAAGCCGGTACGCCACTGAAACTGCGCCTGAGCGCGTGGATTGGGGTCATCCCAAAGCGCTGCTGTGGTAGCGTACTCAATAGAATCAAACTCCTGAAGGCCACGACTTAACCCCAGGCGCATCGTATAGCGCTCAAACGTTAGCCGCTGGGCATCCTGCTGGCCCGGCACCACACCGTAGCGCTCGCCATTTTCCAATATTAAAAAGCGGCTGCCCGTTTCAACGCGCGTTTCCTGATACCCGGAACCGGCCCGAGTAACAAAGCTATGTGGGTTTTCTGTATTAGGCTGCTCATGAACCAACACCTCCTGCATCTCGGTGCCATCGCTGCTGAAATCGCTGATATAAGCGGTACGCCCACCACCGAAATCCTGGAACCGCCCGGGTGCCAGTACCGAAACATCCAACCGGCTGCGCTGCTCTGCAAGCGTCGCTGCCGTTTGCAACGCCCCGGCGGGGGTTAGCCACAAGCTACAAAAGCCCACCAGCACCGCCACTACCGAGGCGGGCAGCAACGTTACTCGCAACAGCCGCAGAGGGCTCATGCCACAGGCCACCATCACGGTGATTTCGCTGTTCATATACATTTGGCCATAGGCCAGCAGGATGCCTAGAAAAAACGCGAGCGGAAGCACCAGTTCCATAAAGCCGGGTAGATGAAACATCATCAAGCTACCCAGAATGGTAACGGGGATATCTCCCTCCGCCGCGTCAGAGAAGTAACGAATAAAACGACTGCCCATAATGACCAGCAGCAAGATACCTGCCACAGCCGACATGGTGAGTAACACTTCGCGAGTTAAGTACCGAAATAAAATCAATGCCCTCTCCGGCTAATCGTGCAGGATGCCATGCAATGCGCCCATGGCTTGGGTACACTAACCCAACACCCAGTACGGGGCATTATCCCGAATCCCTCGATGCTTGTCTTGTTGGAGACGTTATGGAATTTTCCGTTCAGACCGCCAATCCGGCCAAAACCGAAACGGCTTGTCTCGTCATCCCCATGTTTAAAGGTAGCGACTTGTTGCCCACGGCCGCCAGCCTGGACGACGCCAGTGAACGTTTAATCGGTCAGTTGCTTGAGCGCGGCGATTTCGATCCTACGCTTGGCAACGTACAGATGATTCCTTTCGCGCCGGGGCTTTGCGCAGAACGGCTTTTGTTAGTAGGCCTCGGAGAGCGCGAAAAGTGCCAAGAAGGCGCCTTTTTAAAAGCGCTGGATGCGGCCATGGTGGCGCTGACCAAGTTGCCAGTCGATGAAGCAAGCATCGCGTTTAATGATGTTCCTCTTGAAAGCCGCGACAGCAGCTGGAAAGCGCGCAAGGTGCTGGAGGCCGCGGAACGCGCGGTTTACCGCTTTGACCAGTTTAAGTCGCAGCCAGCGCCTTTAGCGCGCCTTAACGCACTCACGCTTTTTAGCGAGCCTGAAAACGCGACGCTTACCCAGCAAGGCGCCCAGATTGGCGCAGCGATTGGCCAAGGCATCAACTACGCCCGCACGTTGGGCAATTTACCGGGCAATGTGTGCACGCCAAGCTACCTGGCCCAACAGGCCGAGCAGTTGGGTAAGACGTCCAACGGCGCGTTAGAGGTGGACATTCTCGACGAAGAGGCGCTGGATGCCCTCGGCGCTGGCTCACTACTGTCGGTTGGCCGAGGCAGCCACGAACCTACGCGCTTGATTGTCATGAAGTACAACGGTGCGACGGAGAGTGAAGAAGCCCCCCACGTCCTGGTAGGCAAAGGGATCACGTTTGACACCGGCGGCATTTCGCTGAAACCCGGCGAAGGCATGGACGAAATGAAATTCGACATGTGCGGCGCCGCCAGCGTATTCGGCACCGTGAAGACCATGCTTGCGCTCAAGCCCAAGCTCAACCTGGTATTTATTGTCGCCGCCGCAGAAAACATGCCCGATGGCCTTGCCACCAAGCCTGGCGATATTATTAAAACGCTGAAAGGTCTAACGGTTGAAGTGCTTAATACTGATGCCGAGGGCCGCCTGGTACTGTGCGACGCACTGACCTACGCCGAGCGCTTTAAACCAGCAAGCGTTGTCGATATCGCCACGCTAACAGGCGCGGTGATTGTTGGCCTGGGCCACCACGCGACGGGCCTGCTCTCCAACGATGACGACCTGGCGCTCGATTTTCTGGAAGCCGGTGAAGCCTCTTGGGACCGCGCCTGGCATTTACCCTTGTGGGATGAGTACCAGGAGCAGTTGGAATCCAACTTTGCCGACCTGGCCAATATTGGCGGGCGCCCGGCAGGTACGATTACCGCCGCGTGCTTTTTATCGCGCTTTGCCGATCATTTCCCATGGGCGCACCTGGATATCGCCGGTACCGCCTGGCACTCGGGCAAACAGAAAGGCGCCACCGGCCGCCCGGTTGGCCTGCTTTCCCAGTACCTGCTGGACCGTGAAGCCGACGGCCAGGTAGAAATCAGCGCCAACTAATCACACGGATCGTGCGCTCAATGGTTGCCTTTGAGTGCCACAACCGTTAAATCTGGAAGTATTAGCGTGTGCTCTATCGTTTATGGCACGCGCTACGCTAACGACACGCTTATATCGCCCTTCGGGGCCTGGCTCTAGCGGAGAAAACACGCCGTGCCCACTAGCTCTACGACTCGTTTTGAAATCCTGCCGTCCAATCAGCCAACGGCCGACAGCATTCGTGACAACATCCTGGCCAACCCAGGTTTTGGCAAGCACTTCACCGACCACATGGTCAATATCCGCTGGACGGTCGATGCCGACTGGCACGGCCACCAGGTACGCCCCTACGGCCCGCTGACGCTCGACCCGGCCGCATCGGTCCTGCATTACGGCCAGGAAATTTTTGAAGGCATCAAAGCCTACCGCCATGCCGATGGCTCGGTCTGGACCTTCCGCCCTGAGAAAAACGCCGAGCGCTTTCGCCGTAGCGCCCGCCGCCTGGCACTGCCGGAACTCTCCGATGAAGACTTCATTGGCTCCATCAAGGCGTTGCTGGCTCAGGACACGACCTGGGTGCCCACGCCGTCAAGCGATGCCGACGAATGCAGCCTTTACCTCCGCCCGTTCATGATCGCCTCGGAAGCTTTCCTGGGCGTGCGCCCGGCCCATGAAGTGGACTACTACGTGATCGCTTCTCCGGCAGCGTCTTACTTTAAAGGCGGCATCAGCCCGGTTTCCATTTGGCTCTCCTCGCACTACAAACGGGCCGCCCCAGGCGGCACCGGCTTTGCCAAGTGCGGCGGTAACTACGCCGCCTCGTTGGCCGCGCAAAAAGAGGCCGAAGCTCACGGCTGTGGCCAAGTGGCCTTCCTTGACGCTGAGGAAAGCAAATGGGTTGAAGAGCTGGGCGGCATGAATCTGTTCTTTGTTTTCAAGGATGGGCGCTTGGTGACGCCACGCTTAACCGACACCATTCTGGAAGGCGTTACCCGCAACTCGGTGCTCACGCTTGCGAAAGACGAAGGTTTAACCCCCGAAGAGCGCCCCATCAGCATTGACGAGTGGCGCGAAGGCGCGGCGTCCGGCGAGATTAGCGAAGTGTTCGCCTGCGGAACCGCGGCAGTCATCACTCCGGTGGGCGAGCTGGTGACGGAAAATGAGCGTATTCGCCTGAACGGCGACGGTGGCAACGACGTGGCCATGCGCATTCGTAAAAAGCTGCTCGACGTGCAGTACGGGCGCAGTGAAGACAAGCACGGCTGGCTCACCCGGCTGGTGTAATGCCTCCCTCCGCCGCCAGCCCTGGCGGCGGCACTGTTTTAAACGCGTTTTGAAAGAGCTGGAGCCGCTATGGCGCGCATCGATTTTTATATCCTCCCGGATACCACCCTGGAAGCGCGTTTGGCATTCGCCTGTAAGCTGGCCGAAACCATTTGGCGTAAGGGGTACCGGCTACACCTTCACTGCGAAGACAAGGCCTTGGCCGAGCAGGCTGACGCGGCCCTGTGGAATTTTCGCGAAGATGCCTACCTACCCCACGCGCTTGAAGACAGTGAAATGGCGGCCAGCGTACCGATAACGCTGGGCTGGCAAACCCTGCCTACGCCCAAAGCAGAAACCGCGCTTCTCAATCTGCACCCCGATATTCCTGATGGCGTTGAGCGCTATGCGCGCGTTGCCGAAATTATCAACCAGCATCAACACGTTCTGGTCGCCAAACGCGCCTGCTGGCAGCGCTATAAAGAACTGGGCCACGAAGTGGTGCCGCATAAGCTTGGGTAATGCCAGAGCTCAGCGAAAGCGCCCAATCAACCCCCGAAGAACATAATTCAGGTCTTGTTGATCGAAAGGATCAAACGGTATGAGCCAGCCCTCAACTCAGGATTCAATACTCCTGCCTGAGCTTCGCCAATTAATCGACATAGCAAGAGAGCGGGCAGCAATATCCGTCAATGCTGAATTAACGCTTCTCTATTGGCAATTAGGCAACCGCATTCATCGGGAAATTCTGAGGCAAGAGCGGGCCGGTTATGGTGAGCAAATTGTCTCTTCACTGGGGAGACAATTAACGAGTGAGTACGGCCGTGGATTTTCGGCAAAGAATCTACGCCATATGATCCGCTTCGCCGAGACGTTTCCTGAAGAGAAGAAAGTCTCCGCACTGCGGAGACAATTAAGCTGGACCCATATAAAAAGCCTGATTTATCTCGACGATTCGCTCAAGCGCGATTTTTATATTGAGCTATCTCAGCTTGAAGGCTGGTCGTCCCGTCAGTTACAGCAGCGTATCCAGTCAATGTTATTTGAGCGAACCGCTATTTCCCGCAAGCCGGATGAAACCATTCATCATGAGTTACAAAACCTGCGCAACGCTGGCCAACCCTCACCACAGCTACTGTTGAAAGATCCTTATGTGCTGGATTTTCTCGGCTTAAATGATCGTTACCTGGAGCGAGATCTGGAAGACGCTATTCTTCGCGAGATTGAGCAGTTTCTTCTGGAGCTGGGCGCAGGATTTACGTTTGTGGCGCGCCAAAAGCGCATTCAGATTGATGACGAGGATTTCTACATTGATTTGCTGTTTTACAACCGCAAGCTTAAGCGGTTGGTAGCGATCGACCTTAAACTGGGGCGCTTCAAGGCTGAATTTAAAGGCCAGATGGAGCTTTATCTGCGCTGGCTGGCTAAACATGAGCAAGAAGCTGATGAAAATCCGCCGCTAGGAATCATTCTCTGTGCCGGTAAGCAACAGGAACAGATTGAACTGCTGGAGCTAGATAACAGCGGTATTCACGTGGCGGAATACCTGACCGTCCTACCATCCCGCGAGGCCTTGCAGGCCAAACTGCATCAATCTATTGAAAGCGCTCGAGCTCGCTTATCGAGCGAACAGGAGTAGTTCTCTTTGGATACTCAGTTTTAACAACAATAACTCAACGCACGAGAGTACTAATGCAGACCTCCTCTAGGCTAACCCGCTACCCACTGGCAGTTATCGTCCTCGCTCAGCTGTTTGGCACCTCGCTGTGGTTTAGCGTTAATGGCGTTGGCTTGGCATTGCAGGAGGCGGTGGGTCTTAGTGAAGGTGATCTCGGTTTACTGACCATCGCGGTGCAGGCCGGGTTTATCACCGGTACGCTACTAATCGCCATTACCGGCCTTGCCGACCGCATGCGGGCAAGCCATCTGTTTGCGCTGTCAGCGGTGCTCGGTGCGCTTATCAACGCGGCATTTATTGGCGTTGCCGACAGCATAACGCTGGCGGCAGTGGCACGCTTTGCCACCGGCCTATGCCTGGCAGGCATCTACCCGCTGGGCATGAAGCTGGTGGTGAGTTGGACACCTTCGCATGCGGGCGCGGCCCTGGGTTGGCTTGTCGGCATGTTAACGCTAGGCATCGCCTCGCCCCATTTACTGCGCGGATTAACGTTGCATCTGCCCTGGCAATGGCCACTGCTATTGGCATCGCTGTTGGCACTGGTCGCAGCGTTGATGGTTTTCCGGCTAGGTGTTGGCCCCCACCTACCCGCCAAAGCCGGAAGCGGGCGCCCCTGGGCCGGGCTTGGTGCGTTCAAGCAGCGTCCGTTTCGCAAGGCCGCGCTGGGCTACTTCGGCCACTGTTGGGAGCTTTATGCATTCTGGGCGTTGGTGCCCTTTTTGGTTAGCCGCGAGCTTGAGCGGCTCAATGCATCAGCAAGCCTGCAGCCGTGGCTAAGCTTTGCCGTTATTGCCCTTGGCCTGCCTGGCTGCGTGTGGGCAGGCCGCTGGAGCCGGAAAGCGGGTAGCGCCCACGTTGCGTTTGTGGCGCTATTAACATCGGGCGTACTTTGCCTAGTTTACCCGCTATTGGGCAGCCTTTCACCCTGGTTACTGCTGGCGCTGCTGGGCGTTTGGGGCGTTAGCGTGATAGCCGATTCAGCGCAGTTTTCGGCGCTGGCATCGGCCCACGCGCCCGCCGAACG
Organism: Halomonas sp. AOP7-E1-9; assembly: GCF_052376035.1. Taxonomy (NCBI): domain Bacteria; kingdom Pseudomonadati; phylum Pseudomonadota; class Gammaproteobacteria; order Oceanospirillales; family Halomonadaceae; genus Halomonas; species Halomonas sp. AOP7-E1-9. Next base: position 139,167 of record NZ_JBQSVC010000005.1, on the reverse strand, counting down.
GCTGGGCGCGGCCCTGGCCATGATGAACGCTATCGGCTTTGGTTTGACCATTCCCTCCATTGCCTTGGTAACCGCCCTTTGGGCAAGCCAGAGCGTGGCGGTTATCTGGTGGTTGTTGCCAGGCCCTGTGTTGGGTTTAATCGCGATGCGTGGGTTACATCTCCCCTCGGCAAAGGCCTGACGCTCTGCCTCTTATCGCGCTATACTTGTCACCATTTTTTGCACGTTGTGAGCCGACTCCCCATGGAAAAGACCTACCAACCCGAACAGATTGAAACCCACTGGTATCAGCGCTGGGAAGCCGATAACCGCTTTGCCCCTTCGGGTAAGGGCGCGCCTTTCTCCATCATGATTCCGCCGCCCAACGTCACCGGCAGCCTGCACATGGGCCACGCGTTCCAGGACACCATCATGGACACCCTGACGCGCTGGAAGCGAATGCAGGGTAACAATACGCTGTGGCAGGTAGGTACCGACCACGCCGGTATCGCCACGCAAATGCTGGTTGAACGCAAGATCGCGGCAGAAGAGGGCAAAACGCGCCACGACCTGGGCCGCGATGCGTTTATTGATAAAGTTTGGGAGTGGAAGGAAGAGTCTGGCGGGCACATTACCCGCCAGCTGCGCCGCATGGGCGCCAGCGTTGATTGGAGTCGCGAGCGCTTCACCATGGATGACGGCTTCTATAAAGCCGTTCAGGAAGTCTTCGTGCGCCTGCATGAAGAGAAACTGGTTTATCGTGGTAAGCGGCTGGTCAACTGGGACCCGACGCTGCACACGGCGATTTCCGACCTGGAAGTGGAGAACAAGGAGCAGCAAGGCAGCTTCTGGCACTTCCGTTATCCGCTGGCCGACGGCGTTAAAACCGCCGATGGCAAGGATTATGTCGTGGTGGCCACTACTCGCCCCGAAACTCTGCTGGGCGATACCGGCGTTGCGGTTAATCCAGAAGATGCGCGATACGCCTCGCTGGTGGGCAAATTTATTGAGCTACCGCTGGTGGGCCGCCGCATCCCTGTAGTGACCGACGAACACGCCGATATGGAGAAAGGTTCGGGTTGTGTGAAAATCACCCCGGCCCACGACTTCAATGACTATGAAGTCGGCAAGCGCCAAAACCACCTGCTGATCAACGTCTTTTCCAAAGACGCCACGATTCTTGAGCAGGCGGAAATCTTCAACCTTAAAGGCCAGCCCCAGCCGGAAGAAGACGCTAGCCTGCCCGCCAAGTACTCAGGCCTTGACCGCTTTGAAGCACGTAAGCAAATTGTTGCCGATATGGACGCACTTGGCCTACTGGAGCAAGTGGAAGCCGTCAACAACACCCTGCCCTATGGCGACCGCTCGGGTGATGTGATTGAGCCGCTGCTGACTGACCAGTGGTTCGTGGCAGTCGAAGACCTTGCCAAGCCCGCTATCGAGGCGGTGGAAAAAGGCGACATCCAGTTCGTGCCCAAGAACTACGAAAACATGTATTTTGCATGGATGCGCGACCTGCAGGATTGGTGTATTTCCCGCCAGCTATGGTGGGGCCACCGTATTCCGGCATGGTATGACGCCGAAGGTAACGTCTACGTTGCCCGCACCGAGGCCGAAGCCCGAGAGAAGCACGGCCTGAGCGCTGATATAGCGCTGACTCAGGACGAAGACGTGCTGGACACCTGGTTCAGCTCAGGCTTATGGACCTTTGGCACACTTGGCTGGCCAGAAAAAACCCCGGAACTTGAAACCTTCCACCCCACCAGCGTGTTGGTGACAGGCTTTGACATCATCTTCTTCTGGGTAGCCCGGATGATTATGATGACCCTAAAGTTCACCGGCCAGGTGCCCTTCAAAACCGTGTATGTCCACGGTCTAGTACGTGATGGGCAGGGCCAGAAGATGTCCAAATCCAAGGGCAACGTACTCGATCCAATTGATCTTATCGACGGCATTACGCTGGATGCACTGCTTGAAAAGCGCACCGGCAATATGATGCAGCCGCAAAAAGCCAAGGCGATTGCCAAAGCGACCAAAGACGAATTTAAAGACGGCATTGAAGCCCATGGCACCGATGCGCTGCGCTTTACGTTCCTCTCCCAGGCCACCACTGGGCGCGATATTAAATTTGATATGAACCGCTTGGAAGGGTACCGCAACTTCTGCAACAAGCTGTGGAACGCCTCGCGCTACGTGCTCATGAATGCCGAAGGCGAAGATTGCGGCATCGCTTCTCAAGGTCAGGGCAGCGAGGTGGAACTGTCGCTGGCCGACCGCTGGATCATTTCCGAGCTGCAGAAGACCGAAGCCCAGGTGACCAAGGCGATGGACGAATACCGCTTTGACCACGCCTCGCAAGCGCTCTACGAGTTTGTCTGGAATGAGTATTGCGACTGGTACCTTGAGCTTTCCAAACCAGTACTGTGGGACGAAAATGCCTCCGCTGAAGCCAAGCGCGGCACACGGCGTACGCTGGTGCGCGTGCTAGAAACCATTCTACGCCTGGCGCATCCGATGATGCCGTATATTACGGAAGAGATTTGGCAGCGCGTGTCGCCCCTCGCGGGCACGTTTATGGGCGAAGGCACCTCATTGATGCTTCAGGCATGGCCGGAAGCCGATGAGAACAAGATCGACGAGCAGGCCACCCGCGATATCGAATGGCTCAAAGGCGTCATTATCGCCGTGCGTAACATTCGCGCCGAGATGAATATTTCCCCCGGCAAGCCGCTGGACGTTCTGTTAACCAAGGGCAAACCGGAAGATGCCAAGCGCCTGGAAAGTAACCGCCATTTCCTGGCCAAGCTGGCCAAGTTGGAAAGCGCGACCTGGCTTGAAAACCCAAACGATGCCCCGCTTTCAGCCACACAATTAGTGGGCGATATGGAAGTTCTGGTGCCGATGGCCGATTTGATCGACAAAGACACCGAGCTTGCCCGATTGAATAAAGAGATCGAAAAGCAGGACAAGCTGATGGTTGGCATTGAGAAAAAGCTGGGCAACCCCGGGTTTATGTCTAAAGCCCCCGATGCCGTCGTCGAAAAAGAGCGCGGCAAGCTAGCCGAGTTCCAAGCGGCCAAGAAATTGCTGGAAGAGCAACGGGCCAAGATCAAGGCATTGTAAGCTCTCCCCCACCGGCCTTTCAAAAAACGCCCGGCTCCTTTCTGGAGCCGGGCGTTTTTTATGCTCGGCGTGTTCACCGTATGCGCTCTTTGAACCGGGATAAAACGACTTGTTACTCTTTTCCGTCCGGGTCGGTTGAATAAGCTTTTACGAATGTCTCCAACACGTCACGTACTACCTTACGCTGAGCAGCCGGTAGATTACGATACAGCGACAGCACGTGACGCTCCTCGTTACTGAAAGATACCTCCCAAGCAGCATGCGGCTCACTGACGCGATGGGCACTTCCTTCTCCATAGCGCAGATAGTGCGGATCAATACACAGCCACTTCGCTAAAAGTTGCAGTTTGTCCTGATTGGGAATCGAATCACCACGCAACCAGCGCCTAACTGCCTGGAAAGTGATGGGTCTTCCCCAGTAGCGCAAATTGAACTCGCGTTCTAGAGTCGACGGCCGAACATCATATCCCGCCGAAACCATCGCTATTTTTAAACGCTCCGCAAACATTAGCTTTTCATTCATGCCCACAATGTGAATTGATTATTCAATAATGGTTGAATAGCAGTTCACCTTTTGATTGAATCATTAATTCAATTTTGAGTTTTGGATCATTCCGGCTGCTTCGCGGAGCTGTAAGCGGCAAGACTTGACGTTACAGGAGGCTTCAAGATGGGTGAGATAATTTATCTGCGGGACCAGCATTTTGCAGAATTTCACGATAAATGCTTTTTACTCTTGTCTGCGTCTAATCACATCGAACTTTCTAGGCAGTTAACGAAAACGCTTCACCATATGTTAGTGACCAAAAACACACCTGTCGCTTTATATCACTATCTCCCTACCGGGCAGTTGCGTTTGATCTACTATTTTTCCTTTGGCAGTAATATTGAGTACGAAGATGAAATAAGCTCGATCCGGTCCTTTGAAGCCCTATCCCATTCACAGCTGACGTATTATGCATTAAACGGAGAGCATGAAACCTGGGGCTACGTTGCTCACCCGCCATCCTCGTACATAGGCTCTACACACTGGATCAGCTCGCTGGTAGATATAGCAATGCATCAATTGGGTTTATTAAGTGCTAAATGTATCGACAGGCAGCAGGCAAAGCTAAAAACATCGCGAAGACTACTCAGCAAGGATATCCATCTCTTCACAAACATTGAGGAAATTCTCGATCGGCATCGCCAAAGATGGCGTGATATTTTCCATGCATGCGGTATTTGTCTAGCCTCTCAGGGCGCGCTCCATCGCTTTGGTCACTGCCCTTCTGACCATCAGCTGTTGCAGCAGCTGTCATGGTTAAGTAATGACGCTGAGCAAACGGATGTCATCGAATTCGAGGGCAGCCATCAGGGAAGTCTCGCGGTCAAGTTGAGCCTAGCTGGCACGCATCACGGATGGTTGCTCTTGTTTAGAGACCAACCCTTTACCAATAAGCATGTCGATAGTGCCATCCATCGAGCACTGAGCTGCTGGCTTACCTACGAGGCTCGTATGGCGCGAGTACTGGCAGACGATTTGGCACTGACCATCGCTGCATTAGAAATATCTCATACTAACAGGCAGTTTATCACAACCGCTCAGCAATTAGCGTCACTGAAACCTGCTATCCATTCAGCGCCCCGCGCGGTCACATCGGCGGAGCAGAACAACAAATAACGCACAGCGCGACGGAAACGCCATCGTTCAAGTAAGCTTTTAAAACGTTCGCTCGGGCCTACTGGACAAGCCCCCTCAACGGTTGAAGAGTGGACTACTGATATTCCGGATCACGAAATACCAGTAGCCCAACCATGGAGGGATGCTTATTTACCTTCACGCCAGCCGCCAAGCACTCGGCTATCCGGGCCGAACAAGACCAACCGGTCATGGTCAATGAGATAACGATAGGCGCCTTCCAGCATGTTCGTTACCTGCGCGGCGTTTTCCATATCGGGGCACGCCATACGCGTGCTCGCCAGCTCTTTTACATCGAAGCGGTGCCCTTCGCCCAAGCTTATCTGCCCCGTAAAGCGGTTACAGCCGTCATAACCGGCAATCGTTCCATCGCGAGAGATTTCAAAAAACGGCGTTTCGTTAAACGCTAATTTCTCATCTGTTCCGATCAACAAAAGATCCCAGCGCTGATCTACTATCGCTCCTGAAAGCTCCGCACTGCTCGGTGCTTCATGCCCCTCTTGAGGCGCGGGCGAACTGCTGCATGCGCTCAAAAGCAAAGCCGCCGATACACACAAGGGCAGCAAGCAATGACGCAGCGTTAACGTCTTCATGGACATAATCGTCACCTTATAGGTTTTACCAGTTACCGCTGTTTTCCATGGAAGCCCATGGCTCTTGAGGTGCTAGCGTGTCACCCTTTTGCAGTAGCTCGATTGAGATACCGTCAGGCGATTTTACAAATGCCATGTGCCCATCCCGTGGGGGGCGGTTAATAGTAACACCGGCGTCCTGGAGCTTCTGACAAAGCGCGTAAATATCGTCTACCCGATAGGCCAGGTGACCAAAATTACGGCCGCCAGTATAGGTTTCAGGGTCCCAGTTATACGTCAATTCAAGCTCGGGAGCGGAGAGCTGCGCAGAGCGCTCTTCATCTTCGGGGGCGGCAAGAAAGATCAGCGTAAAGCGGCCTTTTTCGTTCTCTTTACGGCGTACTTCTTTAAGACCCAGCAGGTCACAGTAAAAGTAAAGCGATGCATCCAGATCGCTGATACGTACCATCGTGTGTAAAAACTGCATGTTATTTCCTTTTCATTAAGACCGGTGAATGAATGTTAACGCGGATATCCATTATGTGGATGGAAACAGAATAGGCCTTAACCAGCAAATCTTGTGCATATCAGATGGCTTATGCCCAAATGCTCATCAAAGCTCATTATTCAGCCCGACCTACACCACTATCGGTTTAAATGACGGCCTGCTTTAACCAACCATTAGACAGATTTAGTATACAAGGTCGAATTCAAAGAAAAATCTGTATAGTGCTATTTGAGGGCTATCTCAAAGGAGACGTTAGTGGACTCAATCACACAGGCGGCGTTGGGCGCTGCGATTGGCGGTGCGGTGCTGGGTCGGCGCTTGGGCCGTAAAGCCATTCTCATAGGGGCACTAATGGGCACACTGCCCGACCTGGACGTAGCGCTGGACTATGGCGATGCTATCGCTAATGTGACCGAGCACCGTGGATTTAGCCACTCGTTATTTGTACTGACCGGACTCGCGACGTTACTAGCCCTGCTTAGCCGCCGTTTTGCCCCTGCACGCGATATTTCCTTCATCCACTGGTGGTGGTTTTTTACACTCACGCTAATCACGCATCCACTGCTTGATGCTCTGACCACCTATGGCACGCAGCTCTTCTGGCCGCTAGAAACATCACCGGTCGCTTGGCCGATTGTATTTATCATTGACCCGCTCTACACCCTGCCTCTTCTAATTGGTTTAATCGTAGGCATCGCGTCAAAACAGGTACAAAAGTACGCTACGGCCGCGCTGGCTGTCTCAAGCGTTTACTTATTACTAGCAGCCGGAGCGAAGCTGAACATTGAGCACCGGCTGGCAACGGTTCTTGCCGAGATGGGGCTAGAGGAGGCGCCTTTACTGGTTCAACCAACCCCTTTTAACACGGTGCTATGGCGGGCTACCGTGGTCAATGAGGATCACTACTATGAAGGTCTGATTAGCGTATTTGATGGCAAGCGTCAGCCACGTTTGGAGCCGTTATACCGCAATATAGCGCTTGAAGAGAGTGCGTTGGCGGGCCCGCTTGGCCAGCGGCTAATGTGGTTTACTGGCCCTTTTTTGCGCTATGACACCATCAATATTGAGGGACATGAAACATTAATTGCTACCGATCTTCGGCTGGGCTATCCCGGCTTTCACCCGTTCAGCTTCACCCTCGCAGCGCTGCAGGATGACACATGGATACCTGTGGATGTCAGCGAGCAGATCGAGACTGCACGTGGGCTGCAGCTAAATATGCTGTCGCGTCTCGCAGCAAGGGCCGCTGGAGATGCCATGGCGCTTTGTGCAAGCGACTTTATCTCGCCTGAGTGGCGCGCTGCCCCGCGTCAATACCACTGCTAAGCGGTGGCCACCGCACCGCTAGCAGTGATGGCTGATAGGCGCTGAAATAAAAGCTTAGGGGGCGATTCCCTGCCCACAACCACTGAACTGCTCACCTCCGTAGCTGAGCGTTACCCGCGCAGGGAAGGGAAAACCGCTCATATTGTCAAAGCAAGCGCCCGCTTCAATACGCACCCGAAAGAAAGGCTCAACGCGGGCGTTTTCAAGCACCACCCGGCCCGCTTCGTTGTCCATCACGCTCACCATATAGGGCAACTCAATACGCTCTTCGCCGTAGTTAAGCTCCAGGGTTAACGTGGGGGAATCGTGTGCGAGCGCTACCACCCAACCAGGCTCATTGCCATGCCCAAAAAACATAACGCCTGGACGCTCTGAACGAGTAAGAACGTTTCTCTCTTCGCCAAGGGTGCACTGCAGCTGGCCACGCGGTGTTTCTACCATGGCCTGGTTACCTCGATTCCAAAAACTGATACCGCCATCCTGGTAGCGAGCCCCGTTGGCGACGACCGCTTGAGGCAGCTGCCAGGCACCGTGCAGCGACCAAAGCCGTAGGTCATTAGTATTCGTCGCTGTCACTAAATTCTGGTCAGCGGGCTGACAGTGCCAGCCTTGGTACTGCTCGGCGTTTCCAGCAAAAAGTACCGAGGGCAGCAATGGGGCACTGCTGTTAACGGTCATTGTGCCAGACTCGTCTGCTGGTGAAGACGTAGAGGCACAGCCGGTGAGTGCCATCAAACAAGCACCCACAGCGGCTAGTCGAAGGGGGGTAAAAAACGTCATCTATCAAGGCTCCCTGCGCGCGTGATTTATTGTGTAATGCACTAGCTTCGCTTAAAGGCGTGTAGATCCTGCGGATCAAAGGTATCAAACCTGGGCGGCAATCCCAATGCTGCCCGTTTTTCCGCCAAGTGATGCTTCTCGTCCAGCCACGTGGGGTCTTGAGAGGGCTCTCGACCATTTAGCTCGGCTAGCTGCGTTATCCCTTGATGGTAAAAGGTCACGATATTAAGCGCGGCTTGATTATCATCTTCAAGTGCACGCCTAAGCGTAGGTAAATAGCCCCTGATTTGCGACAGGTGTTGCTTTAACTGCCATACGTAGCGCATCTCAGTCATCCAGGGCCGTTCGCGCAGCACCGCAAAGAGTGCGCTGGTGGCTAGAAGCCCCAAGAAGATACCCAACGCGTAGAGCCATAAGCTGCTGCCCAGGGCAGAGGTCAGCAGCATGGAAAACAGCATTCCAAAAATGGCCAGCTGGCCCGCCATCGCAAAGCTAATCATACGCGCCTTACGGCGGTAGCGTTGTACATCATGCGGCTCAAGGGTAAACACCATGGCCAACCTCGCAATCCAAATGAGTGCCCTATAATACGGGGCTGACCAACGCAAACAAGCCTGAGTCGCTTAATGTTAGCTTAATCGTTCTGCGGCCATTTTTAACAACCGCTCGGTTGCCTCCCAGCCAACACAGGCATCGGTTACCGAGACACCGTAACGCAGTGCACTAGGATTCAACGGCTGCTTGCCCTCAAACAGGTGGCTTTCAAGCATCAAGGCGACCAGATTGGCGTTGCCCGCCTGCCGCTGAGCCAGTACATCCAGCATTACTTCATTCTGGCGACGATGATCTTTACGTGCATTGGCGTGGCTACAGTCGACCATTAAACGTGGGTTCTGACTCGCCTCATGCAGCGCCTTGATCGCTGCATGAACATGCGCTGCCTGATAGTTAGGTTCGCCATGCCCACCGCGAAGCACGACATGCGTATGAGGGTTACCGGCTGTTTGCTGCATGATGGGACGTCCATGGCTGTCCTGAGCAAAGCGCTGATGCCCATGAGCGGCAGCTTGTATGGCGTCAATCGCGACCTGTACATCACCGCTGGTGGCATTTTTGAATCCGACCGCCGCGGCCAAGTCACTGGCCAGCTCACGGTGCAGTTGCGACTCTGTCGTGCGCGCACCAATCGCTACCCAACTTAAGAGGTCATCCAGGTAGGGCGCGAGCATGGGCTGAAGCAGCTCGGTGGCCACCGGCAGGCCTCGGGCGGCAACGGCATGCATCAATTCACGAGAGAGGGTAATGCCCTTGGGCATATCACCACGACCATCTAAATCAGGGTCATAGGCCAGCCCTTTCCAGCCAACCGTCGTGCGCGGCTTTTCAACGTAAACCCGCATTACCGGTAAAATCTGCTCATCCACCTGTTCACTTAGCGCCGCCAAACGGTCAGCGTACTCAAGCGCTGCGTCCGGGTCATGGATAGAACAGGGGCCTACCACCACCAATAATCTTTTATCCTGACCACTTAATATTTTCTGAACCGCTTCTCGCTGTTGAGAAATTTGCTGGCCTAACCGAGCATCAACGGCAACGCTTTGGCGTAACTCGGCGGGTGTTGGTAAGTGATTAACAGGGCTGGGCGTACTGTCGCCAAGGGGTTTGGCGTTAGCATTCTTGATCGGGGCTAGGCTTGCCTGGGCATTCATCATTAACTCTCCGGTATCACATGACATCGTTGATTGGCGTTACCACCCAAACGGGCACGGTCGGAGGTGGCAGCTTGCACCGACCGCGCGTCGCTAAATCGCCAGCCATAGCCCACATAGCCGGTAGCGATAGTGACGTTATAAGCGCGATACATCATGGTGAAGCTCCTTAATGAAATTCCTATGGCAAAAGCCGTTAAACGCAAAAAGCCCCGGCGGGGTTACCAACCGGGGCTTGAAGATTCGGCAGGCAACCTGGAAGGTGTGCCTGGTAGCGCGACGTTAACCGTCGGCCGCGGGCACACCGTGGCTAAACCAATATCCAAAATAGGCCACAACGCTCATGCACACTACTAACCGCCACAAAAGGCAGGCGGTTAGTAGTGTGAAAAGGCGCTTGTGTGTGCATATTTTTCCTGATGATTGGCAAGCCAAGGGGCCGCGAAAAGTCGTTTTAAAAAATGTATATCTTTATCCTGCCCTTAAGCTTGGCAAATGGCAACTGTTGATTAACAAACAGCGCCATAGCCAAAAGTGACAGACTAACACCGTGGGTCAATCACCCACGCGGCGCATAAGCAAATACGTCGGAAAAAACCCGCTCACTCACCACGCCTCTGGCTTCCAACACATCCAGGCAGGCGTATACCATGCCGGGCGAGCCGGAGAGATACACGTCATAATCGCTGAACGTCAGCGCCGCTTTCTCCAGTACAAGATCAACCCGGCCCTGATGGTGATGAATACGCTCGCCGCTTGCCAAAGGCTCGGTTAGCGGAAATTCGGTGACCGCTTTAAACGTTACATTGGGATAGCGCTGCGCCCACTCAGTCGCCAGGCTTTCAGCGTAAAGGTCGCGATGCTCACGGGCAGCCCACCAGAGTGAGATTGGCCGCTCGGGCTGGTCACGCAGGGTGGCCTCAACAATCGCTTTCATTTGTGAAAACCCTGTGCCGGCAGCAATCAGTAGCAGCGGACGCTCGCTTTGCGCGTCAACCACACATTCACCGCCGGGCAAGCGCAGCGTTAGCTGATTGGCCACCTGGAGCAAGTTTCGAAGTCGTACTGAATTATCACGCTCAGGCCAGTGCTGAATATGCAGTTCAATGACGCCATCGCCCTGCTCGGCACTGGCAATTGAAAAGGGCACCCAGGTGTTGTCATCCAATTTAAGTTCTAGATATTGCCCAGGCGCATGCTGCATTGATTCTGCGCGCCCTTTTAGCGTCACGCCAAATACGTCAGGATTTAAATCCTCAACGGCCGTTACCTGGCAGGTTAACGTCCTTGCGCTCATGAAAACCTCTATATGAAAAATCGATCAACGTGCGCCGCTAAACTTGACTACCTTCTTAACCGCCATGCCGCGGTGCTGGCAGAGGAATACCGATTCCCAGCTCTTCCCACCGCTCGTCAACGCGCTTTTTGACCGTATCGTCCATCACGATGGGTGTGCCCCACTCACGGTCCGTTTCGCCTGGCCATTTGTTGGTCGCATCGAGCCCCATTTTGGAACCCAAGCCAGAGACAGGCGAGGCGAAATCCAGATAATCGATAGGCGTATTCTCAACCATCACGGTATCTCGCGCCGGGTCCATACGAGTGGTAATCGCCCAGATCACGTCTTCCCAGTTGCGCGCATCAACGTCGTCATCCAGCACAATCACGAACTTGGTGTACATGAACTGACGTAAAAAGCTCCATACCCCCATCATCACGCGCTTGGCGTGACCTGGGTACTGCTTTTTCATGGTGACAACCGCCATGCGATACGAGCAGCCTTCAGGCGGCAGGTAAAAGTCGACAATTTCGGGAAACTGCTTGCAGAGTATCGGCACAAACACTTCGTTGAGTGCCAACCCGAGAACGGCAGGCTCATCCGGTGGTCGCCCGGTATAGGTGGAGTGATATATCGCATCCCGACGCATGGTCATACGCGTTACCGTAAAGACCGGGAAGTGATCCACCTCGTTGTAATAGCCGGTGTGATCACCGTACGGGCCTTCCGGTGCCATATCATCAGGATAGATAACCCCTTCCAGAATAATCTCACTGGAGGCAGGCACTTCAAGGTCTGAATGGCCGCACTTAACAAGTTCGGTACGCGAGCCGCGCAGAAGCCCGGCAAACGCATATTCGGAGAGTGAGTCAGGAACGGGGGTAACGGCCGCCAGGATTGTGGCCGGGTCGGCACCCAGCGCCACGGCAACCGGGAAAGGCTCGCCTGGATGCGCTTGTTGAAACTCTTGGAAATCCAGCGCGCCGCCACGGTGGGAGAGCCAGCGCATGATCAGGCGGTTCTTGCCGATCTTTTGCTGCCGGTAAATCCCCAGGTTCTGACGCTTTTTATGCGGGCCTCGGGTAATGACCAGCGGCCATGTGACCAAAGGCGCTGCATCGCCCGGCCAGCAGTGCTGAATAGGCAGGCGGTCAAGATCAACCTCGTCACCTTCAAAAACGACTTCCTGCACAGGCGCCCGCTTAACGGTTTTAGGCCCCATGCTAAGCACTTGTTTGAAGATAGGCAGCTTGTCCCAGGCATCTTTCAACCCCTTGGGCGGATCTGGCTCTTTTAAAAAGGCCAGCAGCTTGCCCACTTCACGCAGCGCTTCGACCGACTCCTGCCCCATCCCCAGCGCCACGCGCTTTGGCGTACCGAAAAGATTGCCCAGCAGCGGCATATCATGGCCCTTCACATTCTCAAACAAGAGTGCCGGGCCACCGGCACGCAGCGTGCGGTCGCAAATTTCGGTGATTTCCAGGTAAGGATCGACTTCGGCTTGGATACGCTTGAGTTCACCGCGCGCTTCCAGCGCCGCGATGAAGTCGCGCAAGTCGTTATACTTCAAGACACACTCCCCGATAGGCTTACGCCGCTATGCAAGTATTAATCAACCCTAGCGGCGTTTCATCGCTTCAAAGAATTCAAGATTCGTCTTGGTATCCTTCAGACGATCAATCAGGAATTCCGTGGCAGCCGTGTCTTCCATCGGGTTGAGCAGCTTGCGCAAAATCCACATGCGCTGCATTTCTTCCTCAGACGCCAGCAGATCTTCACGCCGCGTGCCGCTGCGACGAATGTTGATTGCCGGGAAGACGCGCCTTTCCGCCAGCTTGCGATCAAGGTGCGCTTCCATATTACCGGTACCCTTGAACTCTTCGAAAATGACTTCATCCATCTTCGAACCAGTATCCACAAGGGCCGTGGCAATAATGGTCAGGCTGCCACCTTCTTCGATATTACGCGCCGCACCGAAGAAGCGCTTAGGCTTCTCAAGCGCATGCGCGTCGACACCACCGGTAAGCACTTTACCGGAGCTCGGCACGACGGTGTTGTAGGCACGGGCCAAGCGGGTAATCGAGTCCAGCAGGATGACCACGTCTTTCTTGTGTTCAACCAAACGCTTGGCTTTTTCGATAACCATTTCAGCGACCTGAACGTGGCGCGCCGGCGGCTCATCAAAAGTGGAAGCCACGACTTCACCGCGTACGGTACGCGACATTTCGGTAACTTCCTCCGGGCGCTCATCGATCAACAGTACGATCAGATGGCACTCAGGGTTGTTGCGCGTAATCGAGGTGGCGATGTTCTGCAGCATCAGTGTCTTACCCGCTTTAGGCGGAGACACCAGCAGGCCACGCTGACCTTTACCAATCGGCGCAGTCAGGTCGATGATACGGGCCGTAAGATCTTCGGTGGAACCGTTGCCGATTTCCATCCGCATGCGGTCATCCGGGAACAGCGGCGTTAAGTTCTCAAAGAGAATCTTGTGCTTGGCATTTTCCGGACGGTCAAAGTTGATCTGGCTAACTTTGAGCAGGGCAAAGTAGCGCTCGCCTTCTTTGGGCGGGCGAATTTTGCCGGAAATGGAGTCGCCTTTACGCAGGTTAAAGCGGCGAATCTGCGAGGGCGATACGTAGATATCGTCCGGTCCGGCGAGATACGAGCTGTCGGCGCTGCGCAGGAAGCCAAAGCCATCCTGAAGAATTTCCAGTACACCGTCGCCGTAAATATCCTCACCGCTTTTAGCGTGTCGTTTGAGGATGGCGAAAATGATGTCCTGCTTGCGCGAACGGGCCAGGTTATCGATACCCATTTCGCGGGCGATATCGAGCAGCTCGGGAACGGTTTTTTGCTTGAGTTCAGTGAGATTCATCGGTGTGTTAGAAAGTTGCTCTGGAAGCTAGGCGCAAGGCGCCAGAATAAGACAGGAGGCGTAGCACGTACTGATATGGCTAGGCGCCGTGTGATGCGTTCAGATCCCGATAAAGCACGTACTCGATGGTAAGCCGCTGGGCATGTGCAAACTCATGGCGTTGGTGCAATGAGGCATATGAGTTATGGCTCAGTTCGAGGGTACATGCAGCTGTTTGCTCTGATTAGCATAAGGAAAGAACCAATCAGCGGGTCATCTGACGACTTGGAAATATGGCTGATGCTATATGGATAAGCAGTATCTTGTTAACATGCTGGATAAGCGTTAGTTAGTCAACATGCGCAGCACAATCATCGCGTGCTTAGCCAAGGTAAGTACAGCATTAAATAAATAATACTAAGACAGCTGAATCGACACGCTATCAACGATCTCTTGTCAGCAGAGCTATTTCTAGTAATTTTTGGGTAATTTCTAGCAATCAGCCCTGTAGCAGGCAAGGTCGAGTCAGGCCTGTAGTTCGATGGTAGTCAAGGCCCGCGATAAACGCAAGTCTTTGCCAATTGACAATAGCCCAAGTGCACCGCAACCTTGGCAAAGCCAATACGAAGGATAGCTCATGCCCAAGGACATTTCACCTCCTGTTAGCGAACTGGAAAACGCAGTACCACAGCGGCTAGCCGCCATTGACCTCGGCTCCAACAGTTTTCACCTTCTGGTAGCCAACTATCAAAATGAGCGTCTACAAGTCGTTGCTCGATTGGGTGAAAAAGTCCAACTGGCGGCTGGACTGGATGAAGAAGGCAAGCTTAACGAAGCAGCCATTCAGCGCGCCCTGGATTGCCTGGGTCGCTTCGCGCCGTTTTTAAGCGATATTGAGAGCGCAAACCTGCGTATCGTGGGCACCAACGCCCTGCGTGACGCCCACAATAGCCAAGCGTTTATTGAACGGGCTGAAACACAGCTTGGTCACCCCATCGAAATTATTGCGGGCCGTGAAGAGGCCCGGCTTATCTATCTAGGGGCTGCTCATGCCTTGGCCGAAAACGGACGCCGCTTGATTGTCGATATTGGTGGCGGCTCAACAGAATTTATCATTGGTGAAGAGTTTGAACCCAAGGCGCTGGAAAGCCTGCGCATGGGCTGTGTGACCTTTACCAGCCGCTACTTTCCTGACGGCGAGATGAGTGAAAAGCGCATGCGCCGCGCCGAACTGGCCGCGTTATCAGAACTTGCCCATATCCAGCGCCCCTACCTGCGCCTTGGCTGGGAAGACCCAGTAGGCTCCAGTGGCACTATTAAAGCAGTAGCCAGCGTTCTTCTCGCCTACGGCGACACACCCACTGAAGGTGTGATTACGCGTAGCGGGCTCAAAAAACTGCGTGAGCGCCTGCTCAAGTGCAAACAGCTGGACAAAGTCGAGCTCGACGGGCTAAAGCCTGACCGCGCACGAGTTTTCCCTGCTGGGGTGGCCATTTTAAGTGCCATCTTCGAGGCATTTGATCTGAATCAAATGCGTTTTGCCGACGGCGCCCTGCGCGAGGGTGTGCTCTATGATATGGCTGGACGCAATAGCGCAGAAGACACGCGCTCCAAAAGCCTTGACGTTCTCCAGCGCATTTACGACGTGGATACCCGACAGGCCGATAACGTGGCCGAGACCGCACTACGTCTGTTTAAGCAGGTGCAAGGCGTCTGGTCGCTCACCCATGAACACCGTTACTATCTTCAGTGGGCCAGCCATGTACACGAAATTGGCTTGGCTATTTCCCATAGCCAGTTTCATCGCCATGGCGCTTACCTGCTGGAAAACTCTGATCTGGCGGGTTTTTCACGTCCGGAGCAGCATCAGCTGGCCTTTCTAGTGCGTGCCCATCGGCGTAAATTCCCGCTCAAGGAGTGGCAGGCGCTCCCCAAGGCGCAGCACACGCACAGCATACGGCTTGCCCTATTGCTGCGCCTGGCGGTACTGATTAACCACTCACGCCCCGAAAACGCCCCACCCTTGCCGAATATTAGTGTTGATACCGACAGCTTAACGCTGGCACTGCCCGCCAGCGATGAACCAACGCTACTCAGCACCGATATTGAGCAGGAGCAGGCGTATATGGACGCCGCAGGCTTCACGCTGAACGTCATACAGGAAGACTAAGAGACAGACGGGCACACCGCCTACGAGACAAACCTTACGTTAGCCGCTTTCCAGAGCACTCTGGCTGGCGGCTGAACCACGCCAAGGCAAGTGTCTTCCGCCATGACCATCACCAGCCGCTCGCGCTCCCATGGGGGAATTTGGGCCTCCTGAAGCAGCCTTTTAACGTCTCGGCGCCCTCGCTCGGCAAGCGCAATCACTTCTCCTCCCTGGCGCCAGCGCAACGTTAGCGGCGTATCGGACTTCAACGAGAGTTCCAGCGCACCTAACGGTGTTGCCTGCCCTGCCCTGCCATCCCAGGCACACTGCCAGGCCGGTAGCGGCTCAAGCGGCGCCATTAGATAAAGCCGCTGTTGCCACACCCGGGCCTCCGCTCCTGGCCACGTGACGTGCACACTCGCGTCCGGTGCGGCCGTTAATTGATCAAGTAGCGTCTCCAGACGACGCTGAGGCGGGGTCGGCAATAATCGCTGCTGGCACCAGGAGCGTATCAGCAATCGCTGGCGAGGCCGTGAGCGCGTGGCCAACGCGAGGGCATCAATACACTCCAAGTCGGCGCTGTTAGCATCTGTGCGAAGCGCCTCCAACTCCGCTTGGGCATACTCACTAAGCAGCGCATCCGCTTCCCCGGCATGCTTAGCGCTATGGAAAAACGCGCCAGCCATGTCGGGCCAGCGCGCTTTGAGAAGAGGCAACACGTCATGACGCAGGCGGTTACGATCAAGCGTAACATCGCTATTAGTAGGGTCTTCGCGCCATTCAAGGCCGATTTGGTAGGCTCGCCCCTCCAGGCAGCGCCGGGCAATCGAGAGCCAGGGCCGAACGAAGGTAAGGCCGTGTGCATGACGGCAGTGTGGCATTCCCGCTAACCCACGAATACCGCTTCCCCGCAGTGCAGCCAGCAGAAAGGTTTCCGCTTGATCATCCTGATGCTGGGCCAGCCAAACGGTGTCTCCCGTGGGAACATGCTCATGAAACGCAGCATAGCGCGCCTGACGCGCTGCCGCTTCAATACCGCCAGCGGCGTCGACCGTAACGCGCACCACACTAAGCGGCACGCCAAGCTGCTTGCAAAGCGCTTGGCAGTGCTGTTCAAAGTCATCGGCGGCGGCCTGCAAGCCATGATGAATATGGATGGCGCGCAGCGGGCGATTGGCCTGGCGGCAAACAGAAGCTGCCAGCGTCAGCAGCAATGCGGAATCAAGCCCCCCGGAGAGCGCGACCCAAATAGAGCGCCCCGGTGGGGTTTCCACCAGGGCGTCGTTTAACAGGCGTTCAAGCTGCTTAGGCAGTTGGGGCGCCATAGCTCATTAAGCGCTTATAACGGCGCTCCAGCAGGGCATCGGCATCCAGTGCCTGGAGGCGCTCAAGGCCCTCGGTGATGGTCTCTTTCACACGCTCCGCCGTCGTCATCGGATGACGATGCGCACCGCCTAGCGGCTCTTTAATCAGCCCATCTACAAAGCCAAGCACTTTTAAGCGCTCTGCGGTGATCCCCATTGCCTGGGCCGCATCAGAGGCTCTTTCGGCACTTTTCCAGAGAATAGACGCACAGCCTTCTGGCGAAATAACCGAGTAGGTGGAGTACTGAAGCATGTACAGCTCATCACATACGCCGATCGCCAATGCCCCACCGGAGCCGCCTTCGCCAACAACCGTTGATATAATCGGTGTTTTCAGGCGCGACATGACCGCCAGGTTGTAGGCAATCGCTTCACTCTGACCACGCTCTTCCGCGTCAATGCCTGGGTAAGCACCGGGGGTATCGATAAAGGTTAAAATCGGCATTTTGAAGCGTTCGGCCATTTCCATCAGACGACACGCTTTACGATAACCTTCGGGGCGAGGCATACCGAAGTTACGGCGCACCTTCTCTTTAACATCGCGCCCTTTCTGGTGGCCGATCACCATGACCGGCTTATCATTCAAGCGCGCAACGCCGCCTACCAGAGCAGCGTCATCAGCGAAGTTACGGTCGCCATGTAGCTCGTCAAAGTCGCTAAACATATGCTCAAGATAGTCGAGCGTATAAGGGCGCTGAGGATGACGCGATAGCTGAGAGACCTGCCAGGGCGTCAAGTCCTTGAAGATCGATTCGGTCAGCTTACGACTTTTCTCCTCCAGCCGGGATATCTCATCGGAGAGATTAACGCTGTCGGAGCTAACCAAACGTAGCTCCTCAATTTTTGCCTGAAGCTCGGCAATGGGCTGTTCAAAATCGAGATAATTGGGATTCATCGGCTCTGCCTGTAAGCTGCCTATAAAAAGGCCTTGTCGAAACGAGTATCTAATAGACGTATTATCGCATCCTGACCCTGCCACGCAAGGCAGGGTCTGCTCAACGACACTACCCAACCGTCATACGGTCAGGTTTAGCGGTAACGTAGCTGAACCCCCGCTTGCCCTTCCACATCGCGCAACGCAAGCAGCAAGTCATCACTGGGCGCGACTTTCCATTCACCGGCAAGCTCCAGCCAGCCGACGGCTTGGGCATGGCGATACTGCAACCGCACCGGCAAACCGCCATTATCCCGGTAGGGCGCTAAACTATCGCGCAGACTCTCGACCAAGCGGCCATTGATACGCTCGGCGTCCAGTGCAAGCTCAACGGCATCGCCATAGCGAATACGGGCAGTGACCATAGGCGTTACATCTTTTCCACGCAGTCTCAGCCCACCCGAGAAATCGTCACTGGAAACTTCGCCTTCAACAATCAATACCTGATCAGCCTCTATCTGACCACGTAACTGGTCGAATAGCTCACCAAACAACGATGCTTCAATACGCCCGGTGCGATCATCCAGGGTGATAAACGCCATGGTATCGCCACGTTTGGACTTCATGGTACGCATCGCAACCACCAGCCCGGCCACCCGCTGAGGTTCGCGGGAGGGTTTTAAATCGCTAATACGTGTTGATACAAAGCGTTTTAATTCACGCTCATATTCATCAATCGGATGCCCGGTAAGATAAAGCCCGAGGGTATCTTTTTCACCTGAAAGGCGCTCGCGGTCGGTCCATTCTCGCGCACCGAGGTACTCAGTGTAGACATCGAGCGCTTCGTCTTCGGCATCAGCAAAAGCCTCGCCGAACATGTCCAGCATGCCCAGGCTCTGGTTGGTGTGGTTCTGGGCGGCGGCCTTCAGGGCATCTTCCATAGAAGCCGCCAGCACGGCCCGGTTAGGGCCAAGGTTATCCAGCGCCCCTGAGCGAATCAGCGCTTCCAGGGTGCGCTTGTTCATACGCTTAGGGTCAAGCCGACGGCAGAAATCGAACAGGTCGGTGAACGGCCCACCCGTCTGGCGCGCCTCGACAATTGCCCCGATGGGCCCCTCGCCCACCCCACGAATCGCCCCCAGGCCGTAAACCACGCGCCCTTCGGTATCCACGGTAAATTTGTAGCCGCCTACGTTAACGTCCGGCGGAGTAACGGTCAGCTTGAGGTTGCGGCACTCCTCGATTAACGGCACTACCTTATCCAAGTTGTCCATCTCGGTGGACATAACCGCGGCCATAAATGGCCCTGGATAATGGGCCTTCAGCCACGCGGTCTGATAAGACACCAGCGCATAGGCGGCAGAGTGCGACTTGTTAAACCCGTAACCGGCGAACTTTTCCACCAGGTCGAAGATATTACCGGCAAGATCCTTATCGATACCATTGGCCGCGCAGCCTTCCATAAAGCCTGAACGCTGCTTGGCCATCTCTTCGGGCTTTTTCTTACCCATCGCCCGGCGCAGCATATCGGCCTGGCCCAGCGAATAACCGGCCATTACCTGAGCGATCTGCATGACCTGCTCTTGGTAAAGGATAATACCGTAGGTAGGCGACAACACCGGTTTTAACAGCTCGTGCTGGTAATCCGGGTGTGGATAAGATACTTCGGCACGGCCGTGCTTACGGTTGATAAAGTCATCGACCATGCCTGACTGCAGCGGGCCGGGGCGGAACAGCGCCACCAGAGCGATCATGTCGTCCAGCGAATCCGGTAGCAGGCGCTTGATCAGCTCCTTCATGCCGCGAGATTCGAGCTGGAAAACGGCGGTGGTTTCAGCACGCTTGAGCATTTCAAACGTTTTGCCATCATCCAACGGAATCGCATCAATGTTCAGCGGTTCCTGGCCATTCACGCCGCGAACCTTATCGACCATCTCAAGCGCCCAGTCGATAATGGTCAGCGTACGCAGCCCCAAAAAGTCGAACTTGACCAGCCCGGCGTCTTCGATATCGTTTTTATCGAACTGAACCACCAGCCCATTGCCGCTTTCATCGCACAGTAAGGGCGAGAAATCGGTCAGCTTGGTGGGCGCGATGACCACGCCACCCGCGTGCTTGCCGGTGCCCCGGGTCGTGCCCTCAAGCTTGAGGGCCATTTCCCAGATCTCTTCAGCTTCTTCGTCGTTAGCAATGAACTCTTTAAGCGCAGGCTCCTGCTCGATCGCCTTGCCAAGTGTCATGCCCACTTCAAACGGGATCAGCTTGGAGAGTTTGTCACCCAGTGAGTACGGCCGGCCCTGAGCACGTGCCACGTCGCGTACCACGGCTTTAGCCGCCATGGTGCCGAAGGTAACAATCTGCGATACCGCGTCGCGCCCGTAGCGCTCGGCCACGTACTCGATCACCTTGTCGCGTTTTTCCATGCAGAAATCGACGTCAAAGTCGGGCATGGAAACACGCTCAGGGTTCAAAAAGCGCTCAAACAGCAGGTCGTAGCCGATGGGGTCAAGGTCGGTGATCTTTTGCGCGTAGGCAACCAGAGAGCCCGCACCGGAACCTCGCCCGGGCCCGACCGGTACGTTGTTATCCTTGGCCCACTGAATGAAGTCCATGACGATCAGAAAGTAGCCGGGGAAGCCCATCTGAATAATAACGTTGAGCTCAAACTCCAGCCGGTCGCGGTAACGCTGATCAATTTCCTTGTATTCGTCACTATCGCGCGGGTAGCGCTCGACAGGAAACAGGAAGTTCAGACGATCCGTCAGGCCGTCGTGGGAGACCTTGCGGAAAAACTCATCCAGGGTCATTCCCTCGGGGATTTCGAACTCAGGCAAAAATATCTCACCCAGACGTACATCCACGCTGCAGCGCTCGGCAATCATCACGCTGTTTTCCAGCGCCTCGGGGATATCCGAGAACAGTGCTGCCATCTCGTCCGGGCTTTTTAAATACTGCTCTTCAGTGTAGCGGCGTTCACGGCGCGGGTCGTCCAGCGCCTTGCCTTCACCAATGGCGACACGCGTTTCATGCGCCCAGAAATCCTCCCGCTCAAGAAAGCGTACGTCATTGGTGGCCACCACTGGCGTGCCGGTATCGATGGCAAGCTTGACGCTGGCATGCACGCACGCCTCTTCAAGCGGACGCCCGGTACGAATCAGCTCCAAATAGAAACGATCCGGAAAGGCAACCTGCCACTCTTCAAGCAGTTGGCGCGCTTCACGTTCATGGTCGGAAAGCAGATGGCGGCCAATTTCGCCCTCCCGCGCACCGGAAAGCGCAATCAGGCCTTCACTTTGTTCAAGCACCCAGCGCTTATCCAAAATGGCCCGCCCCTGACGCTGGCCGTGGGTCCAGCCCTTGGAGATCAGCTCGGTCAGGTTGCGATAGCCGACATCGTTCATCGCCAGCAGCGTTATACGGTAAGGATGTGACTCATCGTGGGGATTAAAGAGCCATAAGTCGCTGCCAATAATGGGCTTGAGTGCGGCCCCTTGAGCGGCCTTGTAAAACTTCACCAAGCCGAACAGATTTGTTTCGTCGGTTAGCGCCAATGCCGGCATACCGCGATCAAAGGTAGTGCTGACCAACGACTTAAGTTTTACCAAGCCGTCGACCAGGGAGTATTCACTGTGCAAACGTAGATGAACAAACGGTACCGTCATGACACTCTCGGTAGAATCTCGGTAAAAAGAAATGAAATAACGTTAATTTAACGTAGCGACAGCACTTAAATGAGGGCTAATTGGCGCTGAACGGGGGCGAAGCTTCGGCGGTGCTCTTCAAGCGGCCCGTGAGCGGATAGCGCCTCAAGATGCTCTTTCGTTGGGTAGCCTTTGTGACGTGCAAAGCCGTACTCAGGATAGCGCATATCCAGCGTAACCATCTGGGCATCGCGCGCGACCTTGGCAAGAATCGACGCCGCAGCAATGGCGGGATGGCGCGCATCGCCTTTGACCACGGCTTGCCCCGGCAAACTATGTCCCGGCAAACGGTTACCGTCCACCAGCAAGTACTCGGCCGCAGGGGCTAAACCATCAATCGCACGACGCATTGCCAAGTGCGTGGCGTGGTAAATATTGAACTGATCAACTTCGGCAGCGCTTGCCTCAGCGACCACAAAGGCTAACGCCTGTTCGCGTATCAGCACGTCTAACGCTTCACGCTTACGGGCGGTGAGCTTTTTAGAGTCAGTCAGACCGTCAATGGGGCGTGCTGGGTCCAGGATCACCGCTGCGGCCACGACGCTACCGATTAACGGCCCACGCCCAACCTCGTCGACCCCCGCCAAGCGCTCGCCCACATAAGCAATCTCAAGCGGCGGAAAATCGCCTGATTTAGCGGGCATTGTGCTGCTCCAGTGATTGGCCTAAGGCGATAGCGGTGATTGCCTCAGCGGCGCGTCGACTGGCGTTGCGCTGCAAGTCGGCGTGCATCGTTGCAAAGCGTGCCTCTAACGCCAATCGTGCTTCGTGATCGCTAAGCAACTCATAAAGCTGGTCTGCGATAGCTTCCGGTGTCGCCGCGTCCTGAATAAGCTCAGGCACCACGCTTTGCTGCGCGATCAGATTGGGTAGCGATATCCACTGGGTTTTCACCATACGCTTGGCGAGCCAATGCGTGGCCGGCGCCATCTTGTACGCAACCAGCATCGCCCGGTGACACAGCATGGCTTCAAGCGCGGCGGTCCCGGATGCCAGGAGCACCACATCACTGGCGACCATTGCCTCTCGCGCTTGGCCATTTAACAGCTGCACACGCTCGGCAAGCGTTGGATAGTGAGACAAGAGCGCCTGAATTTCGTCATGACGCAGTGCTGAGGCAGCCGGAATCAAAACCTTTAGCGTGGCATGGCGCTGGCACAGCAGTTCAGCGGCGGCTAAAAACGTATGACCCAGGAAACGTATTTCGCTGCTGCGCGAGCCTGGCAACAAAGCAAGCACCGGCGCATCTTCATCAAGACCTAGTGCCTGTCGCGTTGCGATGCGGTCATTTTCAAGCGGCAGCTCATCGGCAAGCGGATGACCCACGAACACGACAGGAACACTGTGGTGCCGGTAAAAATCGGCCTCAAAGGGCAGCAGAGTGAGCATTCCATCAACGGATTTGGCAATGCCTTTCACACGCCCCTGTCGCCACGCCCAAACAGAAGGACTGACGTAGTGGGCCGTTTTGATTCCGGCATTACGCAGTTGCTTTTCCAGGCCGAGCGTAAAATCAGGCGCGTCGATACCAACCATGATATCCGGCTGCCAGGCGAGCGCTTCGCGACGCAGCGTGCGGCGCACACCTACCAGCTCAGGCAGGTGTTTGATGACCTCAACCAGCCCCATCACAGAAAGCGTTTCCAACGGAAAGCGGCTTTGCATCCCCTCAGCGATCATGCGAGGCCCGCCAATCCCACGAAACTCAACCTCTGGATGACGCGACTTAAGCGCACGCATCAGACCAGCCCCAAGGATATCCCCCGAAAGCTCGCCAGCCACCAGATAAACACGCTGCAAGGTCATAAGCGAATGGACATGGTTAGCGCGTAATGCCGCGGGTCGAACGCTCGATAGAGTCAGCGAACTCCGTCACTTCCTCTATATCAAAGCGCGCACGCATCTCTTCAAGCGCTTGCTCGACGGTAAGCCCCTGGCGATAGACCATCTTATAAGCAACGCTCAGTGCATTAATTGCCTCACGGCTAAAGCCGCGGCGTTTTAAGCCGACCAGATTCAGACCACGCGCTTCTGCCGGGTTGCCGTTAATCATGACATAGGCAGGCGTGTCTTTAGTGATAATAGAGCCACCGCCCGCCATGGCATGTTCACCAAAGTGACAAAATTGGTGCACGGCAGACAGGCCACCCAGGATAGCGTAATCACCCAGCGTTACGTGCCCGGCGAGCGTTACCTGGTTGGCGAGGATACAGTCATTGCCAATGACACAGTCATGGCCCACGTGTACGTAGGCCATAAACAGATTGCGGGAACCAATCGTCGTTTCACCACGGTCTTGTACCGTACCACGGTGAAGCGTCACGCCTTCACGGATAACGTTATCGTCGCCCATGACCAGACGAGTAGGTTCACCAGCGTACTTTTTGTCCTGACAATCCTCACCTACCGAGGCGAACTGAAAAATACGCGTGCGCTTCCCCAACACAGTGGGTCCTTTGACCACGACGTGCGGGCCGATTATGGAGCCTTCGCCGATCGTGACGTTAGGCCCAATAACACTAAAAGGGCCAACCTCAACGTCATCTGCGAGCGTTGCCGTTGGGTCAACCAGTGCAGTAGGATGTATCAAGCAACCTTCCTCTCAGCACAAATAATTTCTGCTTCACAGGCAAGCTCTCCGTCAACCGTGGCGCGACACGCAAATTTCCAAATGCCTCGCTTGCCACGAATTACGTTAGCCTCCAGTTGAAGCTGGTCACCAGGCATAACCGGGCGCTTGAAACGTACATTGTCGCTACCCACCAGGTAGTACACGTAGCCATCCGCTGGCAGCTTGTTAACTGTTTTAAAGCCTAAAATACCGCAAACCTGGGCCAGTGCTTCGACTACCAGCACACCCGGCATAATCGGATGATGTGGAAAGTGGCCGTTGAAAAATGGCTCGTTAATACTAACGTTTTTGAACGCAACGATGGATTCGCCCACAGTTAATGCTGTCACTCGATCCACCAATAAAAACGGATAGCGGTGGGGCAAGTATTCGCGAATTTCGTTAATATCCATGACCATCGTAACGACCTCAAAATGAAAAACGCCTGATAGGCATCAGGCAAATACCAGCACTTCGTCTGGTTAAAGGGCAAGGAATTATACCCTGCCGCCCTCTCGTCTCAAGCTACTTACTTAGTAAACAATATGGCTTTTAGGTGTCACGCGTCGTTTTTTCCAGCCGAGACAACCGCTTGGCTATATCATCCAACTGCTTAAACCGCACCGCATTTTTACGCCACTGCGAATTACTCATTGCCCCCGTACCTGACGAGTAGACACCGGGAGTATGAATCGAATTGGTCACAAGGCTCATTCCGGTGACCTGAACGCCATCACAAATCGTTAGGTGGCCTGATAATCCAACCCCCCCACCCAACATGCAGTGCTTGCCTACTTTGGTGGACCCTGCAATACCGACACAGCCTGCCAAAGCGCTATGGGCACCAATAGTGACGTTATGAGCGATTTGTACCTGACTATCGATTTTAACGTCATCGCCAATCAGGGTATCGCCTAGCGCACCACGGTCAATGCTTGAGCAACTGCCAACTTCGACATTATCACCCAGCACAACGCCACCTAACTGGGCAATTTTGTGCCAACCTTCACCGTCGTGGGCAAATCCAAAACCGTCTCCACCAATCACACAGCCACTTTGTAAAATGACCCGCTTGCCAATAATCACGCCATGACACACGGTCACATTGGCATGCAGCCGAGTATTTTCGCCGATAACGCTATCAGCCCCAACGACACTCCCAGCGCCCACCACAACGTGGTCACCCAGTGTTACGCCCGCTTCTACTACGGCGTGGGCCTGGATCGAGACGCCTTCACCCAGCGTTACGCTGTTGGCAACGACCGCGGTGGGATGGATACCGGCCTTATCACGTGCAGGCAATGGGTCAAATAGCTGAGAGAGTTTGGCATACCCCAGGTAGGGGTTTTCCATCTCAAGCTTTGGCACCGGGCAACTCTTGCCATGCTCAGGGTGAAGCAGCACGGCTGCCGCCTGAGTGGTGGCCAAATCCTTGAGGTAAGCGCGATTTGTTAAAAAGGCCACTTGATCAGATGTGGCCTCTTTAAGTGTTGCTAAACCACGAATGGGTAGCGCGGCATCACCTTCAAAGGTGACCCCTAAATGGCGAGCAATGTCCGCAAGTGTAAGATGGTGAGATGCGTGCGTCATGGGAGCCCAATAAAGCAATAGTGCAGCACAGCTACACCAACAGTCATTAAAAAATTAATTACATCGAATCAAATATTTGCGTAACTTCATCAGTCACATTAGGCAAATCAACCGAGGAATGAAGCACTCCTTGAGGCTCAACCAATACATCAATATTGTGACGGTTCAGCACTTGCTCCACCGCTTGCTCAAGCTTGAGTTCCGCACCTTCCAGAAACTGCTGCTCTGAACGCTGCTGAGCCTCCATAACATCACGACGTAACTGCTCAAAACGCGAACCTTTCTGCTGCAGCTCAGCGATCAGTGTTTCGCGCTGCGACTGAGACATCGTTTCGCCTTCGCGCTGCAAGCGTTCTTGCAACTGCTGTAACTCATTTCCCAGGCTTTGGGCTTCACTCTGCTGACTGCCAATCTGGTTTTCCAGCTGATTTAGCGAGGTTTGAGCCGACTGGGTATTCATCAGCGCAGCTCGCCAATCCAGCACGGCAACCTCTGCAGCTTCTGCTGCATGAACCGGTAAAACAATCGCACCAAATAAGCACACGGCCGCTGTCAGTTTACGCATCGAGTCACTTCCTTATCATCAAGCGGGGGCGCTACCAAGGGCGCGCCCCTTTAGCAAAGTTAGAATGTTTGTCCCAGCGAGAACTGGAAGAACTGTGTGTCATCACCGCTTTTGTCTTTAAGCGGCTCCGCGATGCTAAAGGTCAGCGGACCAACCGGTGTTAACCAGGAAAGGCCAACGCCCACACTATAGCGCAAATCGCCCAGGTCGACGCCAGAACTACACTGCTGACGACCCACATCAGCTTCTAATACCTTGTAGCAGGAGCTCAAGAACGTATTACCGGCATCCAGGAACAGCGAAGGCTGCACAGAACGCTGATTTTCTACAAAGGGCATGGGGAAGATCACTTCAGCACTACCTTCCACCAACACATTACCGCCCATTGTGCGATCACGCCCTCCTTCAACTCCCGGCGTGGTAGGTTGCCCCAATGTATTGGATGTAAAGCCTCGTACCGATCCTAAACCACCTGCGTAAAAATTCTCATAGAAGGGAAAAGGATCGTTTGAATCAAACGTATTGGCATAGCCAAGGTTACCGCTAAACTTAAGCGCCCAACTCTCATCGTTATTGAGCGGATATAGCTGCTGAGCCCGAGCGCGCAGCTTATAGTACTCTGCATCGCCGCCCGGCACGCCGGTTTCAAGCGACAGGCGCTGATAGTTACCGGCTGTCGGCATCACGCCTCGGTTAAGGTTGTTACGCGTCCAGCTCGCCGTGAGTTTAAGGCTTTGAGCGCGCTCCCCTTCGTCATCCACATAGCGATGAATTTCTGACGCCGTATCGTTGTAGGTTTTAATTTTAAGTTCTTCAATGCTCGCCCCGAAGTTGAGGCGAGACAGTTCACTTATCGGATAGCCGAAGTTGATACCCGCGCCGTACGCATCGGTCGAGTAGGTAGAGATATCCGAGTCGGCATAGTCCGTTTCACGGTAAAATATGTTGTAGCCGCGAGAAATACCATCAAGTGTCCAGTAAGGATCCGTGAAGGCAAAGTTGACGCTGGTGAAGGTGTCGCTGCGCTGCGCGCCAACATTGACCCGGTTACCCGTACCCAGGAAGTTGTTTTGTGCCAGTCCAACTCCATAGATTACCCCGGCACTTTGCGAAAAGCCCACGCTGGCAGACACCGAGCCTGAGGGCTGCTCTTCCACATTGTAGGTGACGTCCAACTGATCAGGCTGACCTGGTACCGGCTGGGTATCCACTTCTACCTGGCTAAAGAAGCCAAGCCGTTCAAGGCGCTGGCGCGACTGAGCAATTGAGTCGGTCGATGCGGGGGCGCCTTCCATTTGAATCATTTCCCGACGCAGCACTTCGTCCTGGGTGGTGGTATTACCATAAAACTCAATACGTCGAACATAAGTGCGCTGGCCAGGTTCAACCGCGATGACCAGGTCAACCGTTTCACCGTTATCCGCCATTTCAGGAATACCCTGAATATCGGCGAATGCAAAACCTTCAGCGCCCAAACGCTGGCGTAGCGCTTCGGTCGATGCGTTCACCTGACCACGAGAGAAAATGTCTCCGCTATGGATCTCCATGAGTTGACGTGCTTCGCTTTCGCTGATTTGCATGTCACCCACAAAGCGGACATCACCTACTCGATACTGGTTACCCTCATCAACATTAAGCGTAACAAATATTTCGGACTTTTCAGGCCCAATGGAGACTTGCGTGGAGGTAACATCAAAATTTACATAGCCACGATCAAGATAGAAGGTGCGAAGGCGCTCTATATCACCAGACAGTGCCTCACGCGAGTACTCATCGTTTGAAAACCAACCAAAAACTCGCCCGGGACGGTCATTAAGCTCGAACACACTGCGCAGCGTTTCATCGTCAAAATCTTCATTGCCAACAATATTAATCTGGCGAATCTTGGCAACCTCGCCTTCATTAATATTGATATTGACCTGTACACGCCCTTCATCAACCTGTTCAACCTCGGTCGTAATGCGAGCACTGTAGCGTCCCTGGCTCTGGTAAACACCTTCAAGCTCACGCTGAATCTCTTCAAGGGTCGAGAGTTGCAACACTTGCCCTTCCGACAACCCTGACTGACGTAAGCCGTTACGCAGGTCCTCTTCTGAAATCTGCTTATTGCCAGTGAGGTTCAAGCGCGCGATGGTCGGTCGTTCAACTACCTGAATAACCAATACATCGCCTTCGCGAGCTAGCGAAACATCTTCAAATAAACCAGTGGCAAACAAATCGCGTGCGGCTGACGCTAGCTGCTGCTCGCTAACCCGATCATTCGTACTGACAGGAAACGCATTAAAGACCGATGCAGCGGATACCCGCTGTAGTCCTTCCACTCGAATGTCCGAAACATCAAAGGATTGTGCCTGGGCGCCGCTAGCGCCTACCAGCAAGAGTGCTGCCATTCCAAGGGTCTTGATTTTCATGCTGTCAGTTCGCTCGCGTTGGTCTGCCTATCACGTTAGATAAGCACCATATACATTTGTGCAGGCAGATGACAAGGCATCCTGCGCGCTACACGCGTCATTACCAAAGGCGCATCAGATCAAAATACAGAGCCATCACCATCAGGCCGCCAACCATGGCAAGCCCAATGCGTAATCCAATGGCTTGGGTTTGTTCAGAGACCGGCCGCCCACGTACGATTTCCAAAAAATAGTAAAGCAAGTGTCCACCATCGAGCACCGGAATAGGCAATAAATTAAGCACGCCAAGGCTGATGGACAAATACGCTAAAAAGCCTACAAAGGCTTCCATTCCGGCACGGGCCGAATCACCCGAAATTTGCGCAATCGTAATAGGACCGGAAAGGTTGGAAGGTGAAATCAAACCTACCAACATTTTACGAATCGCATCAACGGTTAATAAAATCATATCACCGGTACGCGATAGCGCTTGTCCAACCGCTTCGATAGGCCCATAACGAATTTCACGCTGTAGCGACTCAGGCCACGTTACCGACTCAACGCCTGCACCAATGTACCCAACCTCACCGCCACTCTCCAGCAGATTGCTACCCGGCGTTAGTGTTAGTGTGCCCTGCTCGCCATTTCGCTCATAGGCTACGCTAAGCGTTTCACCCGCACTACGGCGGATCATCGTGACAAACTGCATCCAATCTTCCACCGGTGTGCCGTCAATCGCAATAATATGATCGCCTGCTTGCAACCCCGCGTTGGCGGCAGCTTCGCCATCGACCACCTGGCCTAATACTGCTGGGAATTCTGGCTGCCAAGGCGTCATACCCAAGGATTGCAGTGGCTGGGGCGGGTCCTGGCGGGCCAAGTAGTTATCGACCTCTAGCGCGTAAGCTCGTTCACTGCTACTGCCTTCAGGCAACACATCGATGGTTAGCGAGCCACTAAAACCAATCATAGAGATAAGCTTTAGGTTGACCTCCTCCCAGGAGCGTACGGCGTCATTTTGAATAGCGATAATTTCGTCGCCGTGGGCAAGGCCTGCTTCAGCTGCCGGCGAATCAGGCAGCACATCTCCCACCATGGGAGCGACCACGGTCGTCCCGGATACAAAGAGCGCCCAGTAGGCAACAATAGCCAACAGGAAATTTGCCAAAGGCCCAGCGGCAACAATGGCGATACGCTGCCATACCGTTTTGCGATTAAAGGCCTGGTCAAGCTGATCTTCCGGTACCGGCGCTTCACGCTCGTCCAACATTTTGACATAGCCGCCCAGCGGAATGGCCGCTATCGCGTACTCCGTCCCCTGGCGGTCGACGGTGGACCAGAGCGGTTTGCCAAAACCCACCGAAAAACGTAACACCTTGACGCCACAGCGGCGCGCCACCCAAAAGTGGCCAAACTCGTGAAAGGTGATCAACAAACCCAGCACGACGATGATCGCTAAAATGTTTTGTAACAGGCCCACAATAAACTCCCTGGCACCCTGCACATCAGCCGATGCTTAAGTGACCTACTTGCTTCTCAATATTCGGTACGGCAGTGTCTAGCCTGCTTGTAACATGACCCTTTGCGCTGCCTGCTGACGCGCCCAGTGGTCTGCAGCCAAGATATTTTCAATCGTATCGGCGCTGCCTGCATAGGGCTGCGATACAACCTCTTCAACCACGTTGGCTATTTCACCAAAGCTGAGCCTTTCCGCCAGGAACGCCTCAACAGCGACTTCATTGGCTGCATTGAGAATCGCCGGCGCGGCACCGCCCTTCTGTATGGCTTCACGGGCCAAGCGTAGGCAGGGAAAGCGCGCTTCATCCGGTGCTTCAAAATCCAGCTGCGCGATCTGGAACAGATCCAGGGCTTCTACACCGGCCTCAATACGCTCGGGCCATGCCAGTCCATAGGCAATGGGTATACGCATATCCGGGTTGCCCAGCTGGGCGATGACAGAGCCATCAATGTAAGCTGCCATGGAGTGAATCACACTCTGCGGATGCACTACCACCTGAATTTGCTCGGGCGTTGCATCAAACAGCCAGCACGCTTCAATTAATTCAAGGCCTTTGTTCATCATGGTGGCGCTATCAACCGAAATCTTGCGCCCCATCGACCAGTTAGGATGGGCGCAGGCCTGGTCGGGCGTCGCATTGGCAACCTTGTCCGCACTCCAGGTGCGAAAAGGCCCGCCAGACGCTGTTAGCAGCAGCTGTCGAACGCCATGACGCTCAAGCCCGCCGCGATGCTTTACCGGCAGGCACTGATAGATGGCATTATGCTCAGAATCGATGGGCAACAGCGTGGCGCCAGAGCGCTCAACCGCCTGCATGAACAGCGCACCGCTCATCACCAACGCTTCTTTATTCGCAAGTAGTACGCGCTTGCCCGCTTCTGCAGCGGCCAGCGCAGGCAGCAGCCCCGCTGCCCCAACGATGGCGGCCATAACGGCATCGACACACGCCTCACGGGCAACCTGGCAGAGTGCTTCACGACCCGCCAGCACGACGGTCGGTTGGTCAGCGTCATCAAGCGCTTGGCGAAGCCATTGCGCATCGTCACCATGATCGAGTACCGCGATACGGGGATGATGGGCCAGGCACTGTTCCAGAAGCACTTCCCTGGAGGTATGTGCCGTCAACGCATACACCCGATAACGCTCGGGATGACGGGCGATGACATCCAGGGTGCTCACCCCGATAGAACCGGTTGAGCCCAACACGGTAATCCACTGGCAGGACGATTGACTCATAAGACAGGCACCTGCCCTTGAAGAACGGGCAAATAGAGCAGCGCAAAGAGCGGAATCGCCGCCGTCAAGCTATCAATCCGGTCCAGCACGCCGCCATGGCCCGGTAGCAGCTGGCTTGAGTCCTTGATGTCTCGGTAGCGTTTGAGCATGCTTTCCAGCAGATCACCCAGCACTGAAATAAGCGTGACAATAATGGTGACTACCACCAAGCCAACAGCTACCCCCGGGGTTAACGACTGCCAAAAGGCGAAGCCAAGCGCCAGTAGCGTGGTGGCAACCAACCCGCCAATAACGCCTTCCCAGGATTTACCGGGGCTAACCCTTGGGGCGAGCTTGCGCTTACCAAAACGACGCCCGGCAAAATAGGCGCCGATATCCGCCGCCCACACCAGCAGTAATACAAATAACAGCCATACGCCGCCGCTATCGCGCAGAATATTAAAGCCGACCCAGCAGGGCAGCAGCACC
Organism: Halomonas sp. AOP7-E1-9; assembly: GCF_052376035.1. Classification (NCBI taxonomy): domain Bacteria; kingdom Pseudomonadati; phylum Pseudomonadota; class Gammaproteobacteria; order Oceanospirillales; family Halomonadaceae; genus Halomonas; species Halomonas sp. AOP7-E1-9. The sequence continues at coordinate 106,886 of NZ_JBQSVC010000005.1, read as the reverse complement.
CATAGCCCCATCGCCAAGCGGCGTGGCGTTGACTGCCACTGCTGCCCTTTCTCCGGGTAATGGGTCACCCAGTAAAGATTAACCAGCCAGCCAAGGGCGGCGCACCATAAAGGCCATACTGCAAACGCGGCACCGATGAGCCACATCAGTAGCATCAACACCGCAAGCCCGGCGACCAGCTGAACACGCTGACGCTGCCGGATAACGCCGGCCATGTTCGTCCACTCCCAGGCCCCAAGCAACACCATCAAAGCGGTAAAAAGCGCAAACGCGCCACCTTGCAATCCAAACAAACCCACCAGCACCAAGGGCGCCAGCCAGGCTACGGTTATAATCCGCTGTCTAAGCACCTTGCGCCTCTATTTGTTCGTCGGTCATGCCAAAACGTCGACGCCGCTGACAAAAGTCGTACAGCGCGCTGTCCAGCGCATCGGCACCGAAATCGGGCCAGAGTAAGGGCGAGAAATGCAGTTCAGCATACGCTAACTGCCACAGCATAAAATTCGACAATCGCTGTTCGCCACTTGTTCGGATACACAGGTCAACAGGAGGCACATGGTCTGCTTCCATTGCCCTGTCAAAGCAGGCTTCATCGATATCGCCAGGCTGTAACTCACCGGCGGACACCTGCTCAGCCAAATGCCGCGCTGCACGTGCGATGTCCCACTGCCCGCCGTAATTGGCAGCGATCACCAGGTGCATGCCGGTATTATCCGCGGTCAGCGCTTCTGCACGCTGTATATACTTCTGAATGGCGTGAGAGAAGCCACGCCGCTCACCAATAATCGTTAGCCGAATATTGCGCTCATTAAGCTTTTTAACTTCGCGCTTGAGCGCCATCAAAAAGAGCTCCATCAACGCATTCACTTCAGCCGCTGGACGTTTCCAGTTCTCGCTTGAAAAGGCAAACAGGCTCAGCGTATTTACCTGGCGCTCGGCTGCGCGCTGAATGACCGCTCTGACGGCTTCGACGCCTGCACGATGACCACGTACGCCAGAGAGGCCGCGGGCCTTTGCCCAGCGATTATTGCCGTCCATTATGATCGCGACATGCGACGGCAGTGCTTCACCCAGGCACTTGGGTGGCGTGCTTGCGTCGTCCGGCGGTTCTTGAGGAAACTGCGGTGACGTCATGAGGTCTCGCACAAAAGCTCAGTCATAGTAAAGCCATAGGCCTAGCGGGCAGCCTGGCTACCCGCAGCTAAATAAAAGGCAGGTGCTTATACCTGCATCAAGTCCTGCTCTTTCGCGGCAAGCGCTTTATCGATTTCGGCAATATATTTGTCGGTCAGCTTTTGGATTTCATCTTCACCCTGACGCTGATCGTCTTCGGTAATCTCTTTGTCCTTTAGCAAGGATTTGAAATCACCGTTGGCATCGCGACGCACGTTACGCACAGCCACGCGAGCATTTTCAGCTTCGCTACGTGCCTGTTTGATATAGCCCTTACGCGTCTCTTCGGTCAACATCGGCATCGGCACACGGATAACGTTGCCTGCACTTGACGGGTTCAGACCCAGATCAGCGGTCATGATGGCCTTTTCAACCTTAGGTGCCATACCCTGCTCCCAGGGAGATACCGCCAGCGTACGCGCATCTTCAACGTTCACCGAGGCTACCTGGTTAAGCGGCACTTGGCTGCCGTAATAATCAACGGTAACGGCATCCAGAATACTGGGGTGTGCACGCCCGGTACGGATTTTGTTGAAGTTGCTATGCAGCGCATCAACACTTTTTTTCATACGAGACTCTGCGTCTTTCTTAATATCGTTGATCACGTTATTACCCTCTATCTATCAGCGTGCCTTCCTTGCCCCCTACTACCAAATTCAGCAGGGCACCAGGCTTATTCATATCAAATACCCGCACCGGCATATCATGGTCACGTACCAGGCAGATAGCGGTCAAATCCATAACGCCTAGCTTTTGATCCAGAGCGTCATCGTAGGAGAGCTGATCATATTTTACGGCATCAGCATGTTTTAGGGGGTCCTTGTTATACACCCCGTCCACTTTGGTCGCTTTAATGACCACATCCACATCCACTTCAATACCGCGCAAACAAGCGGCCGAGTCGGTTGTGAAAAATGGATTACCGGTTCCTGCCGAAAACAGTACCACGTCTCCTGACGTTAAATAACGGATGGCAGTGCGGCGGTCATAATGCTCTACCACACCACTCATGGGAATCGCCGACATTACCCGCGAACGAATATTTGAACGCTCCAGTGCATCGCGCATGGCCAACGCGTTCATGACCGTTGCCAGCATTCCCATGTGGTCGCCTGTGACCCGATCCATTCCGGCTTCGCTGAGCGCCGCACCTCGAAACAGGTTGCCGCCTCCAATCACGATCCCGACCTGCACACCAATACCCACCAGCTGGCCGATTTCCAGCGCCATACGGTCTAACACTTTAGGGTCAATACCAAAATCGTGCTCTCCCATTAGCGCCTCGCCTGAAAGTTTCAGCAAAATACGCTTGTATTTTGACTTCGACTTTTCAAGTTTATGGGGCACAACAAGCGGGGTAGGCTCTTGAACATCTCGTGACATGGCATCTCTCCTGAAGCAGACTTGGACACAGGTGGGCGAAGCAACCCCCTATTTAGCAGGGGCCGGATACACGAAGGCGTGCGCTTACGCGCACGCCATCTTCTGACTAGAACGTCTGACCTTAACGACGGCCAGCCTGTTCCATAACTTCTTTAGCGAAGTCGACTTCTTCTTTCTCGATACCTTCACCCACTTCAAAGCGCGTGAAGCTAACCACTTCGCCACCGGCTGATTTAACAAACTCAGCAACGGATTGGTTCGGATCTTTAACAAACGGCTGCTCGGTCAGGCTGTTCTCTGCCAGGTATTTCTTCAGACGGCCTTGAACCATTTTCTCAGCAATCTGCTCAGGCTTGCCTGCCATGTCCGGCTGACCCAGGATGATGGCTTTCTCTTGATCCAGCTGCTCTTGCGGCATATCGGCCGGGTGAGCAACGGCTGGGTTAATAGCTGCCACGTGCATAGCAACGTCTTTCGCTGCTTCTGCAGTACCGCCATTAAGTACGGTCAGAACGCCAATGCGGCCACCGTGAACGTATTCGCCCACCAGACCACCGTCAACGGCGTTGACAACTACCGCGCGACGTACGCCGATGTTCTCACCGATTTTCTGAACCAGCTGCTCGCGGGCAGCTTCAAGGTCGCCCGCCATAACGGCAGCAACATCTTCGCTTTTCGCGGCAAAGAAAGCGGAGGCGATTTTGTCAGCGAACGCAATGAAGTTGTCATCACGCGCAACAAAGTCAGTCTCGGAGTTAATTTCAACCATTACGCCGTAGCTACCGTCTTCTGCTACACGGGTAACAACAACACCCTCTGCAGCAATACGATCGGCTTTCTTCGCGGCTTTTAAGCCTGAATTTTTACGCAGGTTTTCGATCGCGACTTCAATATCACCGTCGGTTTCGGTGAGTGCTTTTTTACACTCCATCATGCCGAGACCAGTACGTTCGCGCAGTTCCTTGACCTGAGAGGCGCTGATAGCTGCCATGAGAATTCACCTCGAAAATGGTTCTATGAGAGTTAAACGCCCTACAGAGTGTAGCCACGATAAATGACTATCATATATCACTTTGAAGGTCGCTTGCCGGCGCTTGGTGTCCGGCGTAATCGGCCCACCCGGATGTTCATCCAAAGCGGGAAAAAGGGGGCATAGGCCCCCCCTTCAACACGATGCGGCTTAACTACCCGCCGCAACCGCTACTGTCTTACTCAGCAGCAGCGTCAGTGTCGGCTGAAGCCGCTTCTTCGGTCACTTCAACGAACTCGTCCGGACGACCTTCTTTCGCACGACCACACGCGTCAGCAATCGCTTTCACGTAGATCTGAATAGCGCGAATGGAGTCATCATTACCCGGGATAACGTAATCAACGCCATCAGGGTTAGAGTTGGTATCAACCACGCCAATAACCGGGATACCCAGCTTGTTGGCTTCGTTGATCGCGATGCGCTCGTGGTCAACGTCGATAACGAACAGTGCGTCCGGCAGGCCGCCCATGTTCTTGATACCACCGATAGAACGCTCAAGCTTATCTTGCTCACGCGTTGCCATCAGGACTTCTTTCTTGGTCAGCTTGTCGAACGTGCCGTCTTCGCGCATGGTTTCAAGTTCGCGCAGACGCTTGATAGACTGACGAATAGTCTTGAAGTTAGTCAGCATACCGCCCAACCAGCGATGGTTGACGAACGGCTGACTAACGCGATTCGCTTCTTCTTTGATGATCTTGCTAGCGCTACGCTTGGTGCCAACAAACAAAATTTTGTTGTTGGATGCCGACATCTTCTCAACCACATCAACGGCTTCGTTCAGCGCCGGAAGAGTGTGCTCAAGGTTGATGATGTGAATCTTGTTGCGTGCGCCGAAGATGAATTTGTTCATCTTCGGATTCCAGTACTTAGTCTGGTGACCGAAGTGAGCACCTGCTTTGAGCAGGTCACGCATATTAACGTGAGACATGGTAAAACTCCTGAAACTCGGGTTAGGCCTCCACGCACCCCATGGATCCGACCATTGACCACGTATAAAACGTTATCAGCGGCACCCGGGACCATGTGTCGGTGCATGTGTGTTTTCAAGGCTTGCTATTTAAGCAGCGTCTTCAAAGTGAACCCGCTGCGGGTTGTTCGCCTTGCCATGATCGCCGACTCACCACAAAGAAGCGAGCGAGCGATTGCAGGAAAGCGCGCGGCTTTATACCATAGATCATTACCAAGATGAAGTCACAGCCCGTGTTACGATGTTTATTTGTCACTTAATACTGTCGCTTTAACGCTGTCATTTAATGCTGTTACTTACTACCTCAGCCTGAACCCATATCGAGAATTCATGAACGTTCCTATCAAGACACCTTCAGAAATCGAGAAAATGCGCGAAGCCGGGCGCCAAGCCGCCAGCGTGCTGGAAATGATTGCTCCTTACATACAAGAAGGCGTAAGCACCGGCGATATTGATAAGCGTTGTCACGACTATATTGTTAACGAATTGGGCTCGGTTCCCGCTCCGCTCAACTATCACGGTTATACCCACGCCACGTGCATCTCGCTCAACCATGTGGTCTGTCATGGCTTTCCGGATTTTAATAAAAAGCTCAAGAAAGGTGACATCCTGAACCTGGACATTACCGTTAAAACCCCTGATGGCTATCACGGTGACTCCAGTGCCATGTTTATCATCGGCGAAACCATACAGGGCGAGCGCTTGTGCCGGATTACCCAGGAGTGCTTGTATAAAAGCATCGCGCTGGTAAAGCCAGGCGTACGCCTTTCAGAGCTTGCACGAGTGATTCAAAAGCACGCCGAAGGCCATGGCTACTCGGTCGTTCGCGATTTCTGCGGCCACGGTATTGGGGCAGGCTTCCATGAAGACCCTCAATTCCTGCATTACGATGGTTACGCGCCAGACGCTGATATCGCTCTGGAGGCCGGCATGTGCTTTACCATCGAACCCATGATCAACGTGGGTGGCTACAAAACCAAAGTCTTGCGCGATGGCTGGACCGCCGTTACCAAGGACAAGAGCCTTTCAGCGCAATGGGAGCACACCTTACTGGTCACCGAGACCGGGGTTGAAGTACTGACCGCGCGTAGCGATGAAGACTTTAGTTTTTTAGATAACTAATGCTCCTCCACCACCACCGGTTCGAGCCGGATACGTCGCTTTACGACCTTGAGGCTTTTCGTACAGAGCTATCCGGCTCGCGCTCACCCATAGCGCCGTTTAAAACGGCGCTTCGTGAGCTCCAGGCCAAGCTGGATGACCGGTTTCGTGCGGGCGCCGATATACGCGACCTGGTGCGGGGGCGGGCCTGGTACTTGGATCAACTGCTCGCCATTGCCTGGGCGCAGCACGCCTGGCCAGATGACGGCGTCGCACTGATTGCTGTTGGCGGCTATGGCCGAGGGGAGCTACACCCCCATTCGGATATCGACCTTCTGCTGCTGCTTGAAGATGACGACGATACCGCTTACCGCGAACCGCTCACTGCCTTTATCACTTTTTTATGGGATATCGGCCTGGAAATTGGCCACAGCGTACGCTCATTAAACGACTGCGAGCGTGAAGCCAAGGCGGATGTCACCGTCATCACCAACCTGCTTGAGTCCCGCCTGATTGCAGGCCCTGCACCACTGCGCGAAAAAATGCGCGAGCGCTTAAGCGCCGAGCACATTTGGCCGGCCGACCGTTTTTTTGAAGCCAAATGGCAAGAGCAGATTGCTCGCCACTACCGTTACAACAATTCCGAATACCACCTTGAGCCGAACCTGAAGAGCTCACCTGGCGGCCTACGCGATATTCAGATGATTGGCTGGGTCGCTAAGCGCCACTTCGGTACGGAACAGTACACCGACATTGTCGCCAACGGTTTTATGAACGATGCCGAATTGCGTATCTTAAGCCAAGGCCAGGCATTTTTGTGGCAGGTGCGTTATGCGCTGCATATGTTGACCGGCCGCGCCGAAGACCGCCTGCTGTTTGATCATCAACGCACGATTGCTGAGCTGTTTGGCTTTAAAGATACGCCCGAGCGGTTAGCCGTTGAGCAGTTCATGAAGCGCTACTATCGCCACGTAACGGCACTGGCCGGGCTTAACGACATGCTGCTTCAGCACTTCGACGAAGTGATTTTGCGCGGCAAAGAGGCGCTGGAAACCATCCAGCTCAACGAGCGCTTTGAAACCAAGGGCGGCTATATTCAAGCACGCTCACGCACGCTGTTTCGCGAGCAGCCTGAAGCCATGCTGGAGCTATTTCTGCTCATGGCCAGGCACCCGGAAATTGAAGGCGTACGGGCGGACACCATTCGCTTGATTCGCGACCACCGCCATCAGATTGATGATCACTACCGCGATGACCCTCACCATCAGCGGCTGTTTATGGAAATACTGCGTGCCCCCGGCAACGTACCGCGCCAGCTACGGCGCATGAACCGCTACGGCATACTGGGCAAGTACCTGCCCGAATTTGGCCGAGCCGTAGGATTGATGCAGCATGACCTGTTCCACATCTACACCGTGGATGCGCATACGCTGCGTCTGCTGAAGTTTTTACACGGCTTTCGCAAACCCGATGCCAAAGACGACTTTCCCGTGGCGGCTGCGCTCATCCACCAGCTTCCCAGGCTGGACATTTTGTGGATAGCGGGCCTGTTTCACGATATCGGCAAGGGTCGCGGGGGCGACCATTCGGAAATCGGCGCCAAAGACGTTACGCATTTTTGTCAGCACCACCATGTTTCAGCCCACGATACAAAGCTTGCCAGTTGGCTGGTCGAGCACCATTTGCTCATGTCGATGACCGCTCAGAAGCGCGACATTAGCGACCCTGACGTGATCCGCGATTTTGCGCTGATCGTGCGTAACGAAATGCGCCTGGATTACCTGTATGTGCTCACCGTGGCCGATATTAACGCCACCAACCCCACGCTTTGGAACGGCTGGCGGGCATCGCTTTTGCGCCAGCTATATGCTGAAACCAAGCGCGCCTTACGCCGCGGGCTAAAAAACCCACCGGACCGTGATGACTGGGTACGGGAAACACGCTCTGAAGCACGCTCGCTACTCCAGAACATGGGGCTTGGGCGCGCGCAGATTGATGCATTGTGGGAACCGCTTGGGGAAGACTATTTCCTCCAGTACGCACCCAGTGAGATTGCCTGGCAAACCCAAGGTATCCTGGCGCATAACGCCTCCCCCTTGCCGCTGGTATTAATCAGCGCACCGACGCTTGATATGGCAGAGGGCGGCACTAAAGTGTTTATCCACACACGCTCGGTGGATGATCTGTTTGCCGCCACCGCCGCCGCGATGGAGCAGCTCGGGCTCTCCATTCATGATGCCCGCATTGCTACCTCGCGCAATAACTGGACGCTAAACACCTTTATTGTGCTGGATAGCCAAGGTCAACCGATTCGCGACACGGCACGTATCGAAGAGATGCGTCAGCACTTAATCGAAGAGCTGGATGACCCAGACGACTACCCAGAAATTGTGACCCGTCATACGCCGCGTCAGTTAAAGCACTTCAAGGTACCCACCGAAGTGCTGATTGAGCAGGACCCGGCTAACGAGCGCACACTCCTTGAGCTAACGGCCCCTGACCGACCAGGGCTGCTGGCCCGCGTAGGGCGTATTTTTATGGAGCAGGGCATCGCCCTCTCGGCGGCCAAAATCGCCACGCTGGGCGAGCGTGTTGAGGACGTTTTCTTTATCACTACGAAAGCAGGCGAACCCTTAACCGACCCGGTACGCCAGCAAGAGTTGCGCGAGCGATTAATTGAGGTGCTGGGCGTGTAAACACGTAAAGACGCCGTGCCCCGTGGTTAAATTTGAGCCCAACCCCGAGGCTTGCTTATAATCGGCGCTTAGCCTGCCGTTTAATACGCCTGCAGGGCATGCTCTCAATAGAACGCTCTCAACGGATACGCCATGAATTCTGATCTCGCCGCCCTACACCCTTATCCGTTTGAGAAACTGGCCGGCCTCAAAGCTGACCTTACGCCGCCTGCCCATTTGGCGCATATTCCCTTAACCATCGGCGAGCCGCAGCACGCGCCCTACCCAGCAGCGCTTGATGCGCTGGTAAAGCATCAGCTTGATATGGCACGTTATCCGGCCACCAACGGCCTGCCAAGCTTGCGTGAAGCACTCGCTGAGTGGGCGACCAAGCGCTTTAAGCTTGCGGGTCTTGATGCCGAGCGCCAGGTACTGCCGGTTAATGGCACGCGTGAAGCCATTTTTGCGTTTGTACAGGCCGCACTGGATCGTACTCGGCCAGCCAGGGTGATAGTGCCCAACCCGTTTTACCAGATTTATGAAGGTGCGACGCTGTTGGCTGGCGGTCAACCGGTGTATTTAAACGGCACGGCCGAGAACGGCTTTCGGCCAGATTTTGCCAGTGTCAGCCCCGACATCTGGCGTGATGTGCAAATCGTATTTATCTGCTCACCAGGCAACCCGACCGGCGCGGTTACGTCAATGGATGAGTTTAAACAGCTGATTGCGCTAGCTGACGAGCACGATTTCATCATTGCTTCTGATGAGTGCTATTCCGAGCTTTACCTGGATGAAAACGCGCCACCGCCGGGGCTATTACAGGCTTGCGCTGAGCTGGGCCGTAACGATTACCGGCGCTGCGTCGTCTTCCACTCGCTCTCCAAGCGCTCCAATCTGCCGGGCTTGCGCTCAGGCTTTGTGGCAGGCGATGCGGACATTCTTACGCCGTTCAAGCGCTACCGTACCTATCATGGCTGCGCCATGTCGCTGCCGGTTCAACATGCTTCAATAGCAGCCTGGCAGGATGAAGCGCACGTACGCGCCAATCGCGATGCGTACCGTGAAAAATTCAGCGCCGTGGTGGAGGTGCTGGCCCCAGTGATGGACTTCCCAACGCCAGAGGCAAGCTTTTACCTGTGGCCCGCAGTACCAGGGGGGGATGACATTGGCTTCACCCAGCGGCTTTACACCGAGCAACACGTGAGCGTGCTGCCCGGCAGCTTGATGGGCCGCCCTGATGCTCAGGGCATTAACCCAGGCACGGGGCGGCTGCGCCTAGCCCTGGTGGCGGAGCTTGCGCCCACCCTGGAAGCAGCGCAGCGTATCCGCCAGCTTATTGAGCGCGGTTAATTCACCTTTTACGGCACCAACAGCTCGAAAGGAGATACCATGTTTACACTCTATGTCATTGATACCTGTGATACGTGTCGTAAGGCGCGCAAAGCGCTGGAAGCGAACGGCGTGCCTTTTAAAACCCATGATTTGCGTAAAGATGGTCTTTCGGCGAGCCTGCTTGAGCATCTTTTAGAGCGGGCACCGCTGTTGGAAGTCGTCAATAAGCGCAGCAAGACATGGCGCGACCTTCCCCAGGAAGACAAAGACAGCCTGGATGCCAACTCTGCGCGCCAACTGTTGCTCCAACACCCAACACTGCTTAAACGACCACTGCTGGATACCGGCAGTGACGCCTTAAAAGTAGGCTATCGCGACGGCGATTACGATAAAATCAGTGGCTGATCCAACGCCACTATTTTGCTTATTTTTGAATCAACACTTTGTTATACCGACGCTTTTACGTTAGCTAATGACCCGGTTAACAACGTTATCAACAACAGGATGAACTTTTATGCTGAGCTTTGCGCTTGGAATTGGCACGCAAAACACTCAAGGCGATTGGCTGGAAATTTACTACCCGGCACCGCTCTTTAGCCCGCAGGAAAGCCTGATAAATGCGGCCAAACAAGCGCTTGATGCGCCGCAGGGCAATGTCGCCGTTAGCTTTTTGCCAGAAGACTGCACCCGCTTAGCCAAGGCGCTTGAGGCAGCCGGGCATCCTGAACAGGCTGAGCTTGCTGAGGCGCTGGCCACCAGCCAGCGCCCATTAGTGGCCATGTTCCTGGAAACGGATCAGGCTCCGCAAACGGCGCCAGAGGTCTATCTTAAGCTGCACCTGCTATCGCATCGCCTGGTCAAGCCGCATGGTCTTGATCTGACCGGCATGTTTGGCCTGCTGCGCAATATTGCCTGGACCAACGAAGGCGCCATCGATATCGAAGAGCTGCCAGCGCGTCGCCTGAAAGCCCGCCTCGCCGGTCGTGCGCTGTCTGTCGACTGTGTCGATAAATTCCCCAAAATGACCGATTACGTTGTGCCGGCCGGTGTACGCATTGCCGACACGGCGCGGGTACGCCTGGGCGCTCATTTGGGTGAAGGCACCACGGTAATGCATGAAGGTTTTGTTAACTTCAATGCCGGCACCGAAGGCCCCGGCATGATTGAAGGCCGTATTTCAGCGGGCGTGATGGTCGGCAAAGGGTCTGACCTGGGCGGTGGTTGCTCCACCATGGGCACGCTGTCAGGCGGTGGCAATATTGTTATCAAGGTGGGCGAAGGCTGCTTGATCGGTGCCAATGCCGGTATCGGCATTCCGCTGGGCGACCGCTGCACGGTGGAGTCCGGTTTGTATATCACCGCAGGCACCAAAGTGGCCTTGCTGGACGACCAGGGCAACGAAGTGAAAACCCTAGCGGCGCGTGAACTGGCGGGCCAAAACGACCTGCTGCTACGCCGCAACTCTAAAAATGGCCGCGTCGAGTGCCTGACCAATAAAAGCGCCATCGCGCTAAATGAGGCGCTGCATGCCCATAACTGAGCCTGACACGCTGTCGCCCACGCTACAGCTTGCCTTTGAGCTGCTCAGCCGCCCGTCAGTGACGCCGGATGATGAAGGCTGCCAGGACGTAATGATCGAGCGCTTAACGGCGCTCGGTTTTCATATTGAGCGTATGCCGTTTGGCGATGTACAGAACTTCTGGGCAGTGCGGGGCCACCACGGCCCGGTGATTGCCCTTGCGGGTCATACCGATGTCGTGCCCAGCGGGCCACCAAACGGCTGGGAATTCCCGCCGTTTGCTCCCTGTATTGACGATCACGGCATGCTTTGTGCCCGTGGCGCCGCCGATATGAAGGGCAGCCTGGCCGCTATGCTAACCGCCGTGGAGCGTTTCGTGGCTCGCTACCCCGACCACGATGGGCGTATTGCGTTTTTAATCACCTCCGATGAGGAAGGCCCTGCGGTGGATGGCACTCGCGCCGTGGTCGAGCAGCTGCGCGAACGCAATGAGCGGCTTGATTACTGTATCGTCGGTGAACCCTCCTCTACCGAGCACCTTGGCGACGTGATCAAGAATGGCCGCCGCGGTTCGCTGGGCGGAGTTTTACGTATTCAGGGGATTCAGGGGCACGTGGCCTACCCTCACCTGGCGCGTAACCCCATTCATCAGGCGATGCCCGCGCTGGATGCGCTCGTCAATGAGCACTGGGATGAGGGCAATGATTTTTTCCCGGCCACCAGCTTTCAGATTTCCAACCTGCGAGCGGGCACTGGGGCGACTAACGTCATCCCCGGCGAAGTAGAAGTAGTATTCAACTTCCGCTTCTCGACAGAAGTGACGCATGAGCAGCTTAAGGCGCGTACAGAAGCGATTCTTGACCAGTACGGCCTGGCGTATCAGTTGGACTGGACACTGAACGGCGAGCCATTCCTAACCGCAGAAGGCGAGCTTGTTAATGCAGCCGTACGCGGTGTTGAAGCCGTGACCGGCAAGCGCCCGGCGCTATCCACCAGCGGCGGTACTTCTGATGGGCGTTTTATTGCCACATTGGGTGCTCAAGTGGTGGAACTTGGCCCGCTTAACGACACTATCCACAAAGTGAATGAGCGCGTACGCGCTAGCGACCTGGATGATTTGAGCCGCATCTATGAGGCAACGCTTCAGGCCCTACTCACGCTTGATGAGGTCAACGTATGATGGAGCGCTACCCGGACATTGAAGTGTATGTCGCCAGCATTTCACTGGAAGCGCTTAACGCATGGCTTGCCAGTGCGCTTGCTGCACCGCCATTAAGCCCTGCCGGCAAAGGCAAGTGGAAAACCCATGGCCAACACCAGGGGAAAGAGGTGCCCATACTACTGGTCGAAAAAGCAGCTGACCGCTTTGCAAGCTTATGGTTTGACAGTAGCCATACGCCCTGGATGACCGACCAGGAGTGCGCGCAACACGCCGCAGAGGCGCTGCAAACGGAAGTGCGCTGCTCGCTTGGCGGCTGGCACCCAGGCGATGACCCTGACCGCTTCTGGCAGGTGCTACCCGGCGGAAAAGAAGGCGCTATTGAGTGGCCCGACTCAGGCCGCTAACGCTGCCTGAAAGAAGACGGCATAAAGACGGTTTTTTGAAGACTGTTTTTTTGAAGACTGTTCTTGAAATGCAATCGACCCCGCCGGGGCGGGGTCGATTATGTTCACATTGATACTACGCTTGTGGACATGCTACTCAATAATGCTCACATCATCGGCCTGTAAACCACGGTCATTCTTGATGACGTGGTAACGCACAATTTGGCCTTCTGCCAGCATACGCGGGCCGCGACCCCGAATAGCACGAAAGTGAACAAACACATCTTCGCCATTATCACGAGTAATAAAGCCATAGCCTTTATTGGTGTTAAACCACTTTACTTCACCCTCTTCCCGACCGTCGTTGGGGTCGATGACGTCTTCCTCTTCATCGTCCCGTTCGTCGGCAGGCTGGGGCTGACGCGGCGCAGCTTTAACACGCGTGTCGCCTGAGCTTTCTACTTTCGGTTTAACGACTAGCGGAGGAGCCAGAGCAGCCGACGCTAACGTACCTATAAATAAAACGATGAAGCTGCCCAAGGCAACGGCAATGTAAACACCACTGATACCGCTAATGGCTAACTCTGCCTGCCATAAATCGGCCAGAGGCGCGTTGGTTAAATGAACAATCCCCGCCAGCAAAAGCGGCGTGGGGGCGGCTAGTAATACACTGATTAAGAAACAGCGAAACACAACTTTTGGATTCATAGATGATAAAAGCTCTCTTGTTGTATGGGTAACGAACGAAAGACAATACCCGAACCATCAGGCCCATTCCTAACAGTACCGGACATATTACACAAGGTTGCCATGTTACCATGACACAAGACTTTTCTCCTGCTGAGCTAAATCAACTTTTCGAAAATCTTGAAAGCCGCCTGGCTTACCAGGAACACTGGCTGGACACGCTTGACCAAGCGGTCGCCCAACAGGAAAAGCGGCTTGCCAAGCTAGAACAGCTTAGCGCATTAATGCGTGAACGACTGCGTGAACAGCATCAAGCGTTCCAGACGGGCGACCATCAGGGGGAAAGCCGCCCTGAAGACGAGGTGCCGCCTCATTACTAACGATGACAAACATTAAAAACCCACTGTCGCGCCCTGCGGGTTAGCGCACCTGATCGGTAGTTCGTACTTATCGTGCTGCCACGCTTGCTGGGGCGATACACGCCAAACCAAAGGCATCGGCAACGGCCTGGTAGGTCACCTGCCCTGCATGCACATTAAGCCCTGGCAGAAAGTGAGGATCGTCGTGTAGCGCCTGCTGCCAGCCTTTATCGGCCAGCGCCAGCACGAAGGGCAGCGTGGCATTGGTGAGGCCGAGGGTTGACGTGCGTGACACGCCGCCCGTCATATTGGCCACACAGTAATGAACAATGCCCTCCACGATATACGTGGGCTCGGCGTGAGTGGTGGGCTTACTGGTTTCAAAGCAGCCACCCTGATCAATCGCTACATCCACCAGCACGCTGCCTGGCTTCATATCGGCAAGCATAGCGCGGGTAATCAACTTGGGCGCCGCCGCACCAGGTATTAACACGGCGCCAATAATCATATCAGACTCGCGCACGGCGTTATCCAACGCATCGGCGGTGGAATAAACCGTTTTGATGCGCCCCTGGTAGCGGCTATCCAGAACGTCTAGCCGCGCCAGTGACGTATCCAGAATAGTGACATCCGCGCCCAGCCCCAGCGCCATTCTCGCGGCGTTTTCACCTACGACGCCGCCGCCTATTACGGTGACGGTTGCCGGTGCAACCCCCGGCACGCCGGGCAACAGAACGCCAGCGCCCCCCTGGGCTTTTTCCAAGCCATGCGCCCCTGCTTGAACGGCCATACGCCCAGCCACAGTACTCATTGGCACAAGCAGCGGCAGCCCACCATTGGCATCTGTAATCGTTTCATAAGCGATACAGGTAGCCCCGCTCTCCATCAAGCCCCGCGTTAGGGCTTCTTCCGCTGCAAGGTGCAGATAGGTAAACAGCGTATGCCGGGAAGTGAGACGCGCAACCTCTTCCACCTGCGGCTCTTTTACTTTAAGAATCAGCTCAGCATTCTTCCACAAGGCGTCGACATCACTTTCGATCTGCGCACCCGCAGCCTCATAGTCGCTATCGCTAAAACCAGCGCCCTCTCCTGCGCCTGCCTGCACACTAACGGTGTGGCCACGCTGGGCAAGCTCACGCACGCCGGTGGGTGTTAGGGCGACACGATATTCGTGATTTTTGATCTCTTTGGGGACGGCAATCTGCATAGCGGTCTCTCTTTTTGTGCGTAAGATTAAACAACGGTCTTAGCATTACAGCACAGCTCAAGCGACCCACCACTTCCTTAAGCACAAAACAAAAAAACGCCGGTTAAGGCGTTTTACAGGAGTAAAAATCCAGCGCTTGAGGGCTTTATACCGAAAATTTAACGTCACTCTGTTATTAAGGCCCCGCCGTAGACACTCTGATACTCCTCTGGCAGGCGCTTGGGGCGCCCGCTTGAAAGCGCAATACACGCAAACCGGGTGCGCGCCTGGAAGAGCATTTTGGCATCTCGCACCCGCTGAAGCTCGAAACGCCGGGTAAGGCTAAAGCGCCCATCACAGGCGACGACCCACGTCGCTAATTGAAGCTCATCACCCGCAAAGGCAGGAGCAAGATAGTCCAGCTCATGGCGATGTATGGCCAGGGCGCGGTCCAGTTCGCGGTAGCGCTCGATGGAAAGCCCCAAGGCTTCGGAGTGGGCCCAGCTAACCTGCTCAACCCAGCGCAGGTATTCGCTGTTATTCACGTGCTGATAATCATCTATCGCCGCTTCGCTAACATGAATATCGATCACAAAGGGATCGGGTAACGCCCACTCCATTGCTCTGCTCCTTGCGCCACTATCGTGCTAATCCAGCTTGCCCACCCCGCCTAATGACTCAATGGGTTAATCGCGAAATACGCGCACGCCCAGCGCTTTAAGATAAGCGGTTTCTGGAATGGCCGGGTGAATGGGGTGGTCTGGCCCTTGATGGCCCTGGAAGATCACCTGCCCATGGCGATCCTGATGACGTACCGCGCCTCGCACGACATCTACCAAGCGATCTTCCCCCAGGTGCATGGAGCACGACGCTGAAAGCAACAGGCCATCGCGGCCCAGCAAACGCATCGCTTCGCGATTTAAGCGCGCATAGGCCCGCTCGCCATTAGGAATATCCTTACGCTTCTTGATAAACGCCGGCGGATCCAGAACCACCACGTCGAACTGTTCGCCGTCGGCTTTCAGTGCTGCCAAAGCTTCAAAGGCATCGCCTTCGCCAATGGCGACCTGCTCTTGTACACCGTTAAGCTCAGCATTTCGCGCCACTTGCTCAAGCGCGGGGCCTGAAGCATCGATACACAGCACCTCAGAGGCGCCATTGGCCGCCGCCTGGACACCCCAGCCACCCACATAGCTAAAGACATCCAGCACGCGCTTGCCAGCCACCTGGCGGTTCAGCCAAGCGCGGTTCTCGCGGTGATCAAAGAACCAACCGGTTTTCTGACCGTTCAGCACC
This sequence comes from Halomonas sp. AOP7-E1-9, assembly GCF_052376035.1. Taxonomy (NCBI): domain Bacteria; kingdom Pseudomonadati; phylum Pseudomonadota; class Gammaproteobacteria; order Oceanospirillales; family Halomonadaceae; genus Halomonas; species Halomonas sp. AOP7-E1-9. The sequence goes on along the minus strand of NZ_JBQSVC010000005.1, from coordinate 90,633 downwards.
GGCACGGCAAAGCGTGTGCCGTTCTCTTCAATCAATACTTCGTCGGGCAGCGTGCCTTTCACTACGTCGACGTGAGCTTCCAGCCCTTCCTGACGACGCCCGCCGGTATCGTTACGGAACACGATGACGTCAGGTTTAACCACTTTCTCAAGCGCATCGACAATCTCATCGGCCAGCGCCTGCATGCCGGCGGTATTTAGCTGAACAACCAATACATCGCCAAAACGGTCAATCACCAGACCTGGCAGCAGGTCACCCTCACCGTGAATCAGGCGGTAAAAAGGCTTGGCATATAAACGCTGACGCAGTGACAGCGCTTGATTGAAACGGTGTACAAACAGCGAACGGTCCAGACGCATATCCGGATCACGGGACATCACGCGGCCCGCAATCAGCGAGTGCGGATTGATATACGCCACGCCCAGGACTTTACCGTTAGAGGCCTCGACCAACGCGGTTTCGCCAGCAGTGAAATTCTTAAGCGGCGTTTCTTTAATATCCACTTCGTTGGAGTAGATCCACAGATGGCCTGCTTTTAAGCGGCGATCGGCGTTTTTATTTAAGCGCAGGCGTTGAGTCACAACAGTCTCCAAAAGCGTAGACAACAGATAACAAAAGGGTAATCAGCTATCAATGCTGACAGCCAGGGCAAAACACACTGGCGCGCTGGCCAAGCGTAATACGCCGAAGCTCCCTACCGCAGCGTAAGCAGGGTTGCCCCTGGCGCCCATAAACATTTAACCGCTGAGCAAAATAACCAGGCTCACCCTGGCCGCTCACAAAATCGCGCAGCGTGGTACCACCTTGAGTGATAGCCGCCGCCAATACTTCTTTCACAGCCGCCGCCAACTGCTCATAGCGGGCAAGAGAAATACGCCCGGCTGCACGACGTGGGTCAATACCGGCCATGAACAGCGCTTCAGTGGCGTAAATATTCCCCGCGCCCACCACGACCCGGTTATCCATTAAAAAGGGTTTTACCGCCACGCGCTTGTTACGCGAAAGCGCATATAGCCACTGGCCATTAAAGGCCTCATCAAACGGCTCAGGCCCAAGGTGGACAAGGCGCCGGTCTGCCGTCCCATCGCCTAACTGCCAATCCACAAAACCAAAGCGACGTGGGTCATGATAGCGCAACACATAGCCGTCTGCGGTGACCACATCGACATGATCATGCTTTTTGGGGATATCCCCCACTTGGGCAATGCGCAAACTGCCCGACATTCCCAGGTGCCACAGCAACGTTGCATCGTTTGGCGACTGCTTTACAGGGATTTGCAGGTATTTGGCACGCCGCGTCAGGGTGCCGATGCGCGCACCGACCAAACGCTCAGCCAAATCGTCAGGCACCGGAACACGCAAGCGCGGCTGGCGAACACGCACCTCGGTAATTTCCTGGCCTTCCAGATAGGGAGCAATACCGCGCTTGGTAGTTTCGACTTCGGGCAGTTCGGGCATGAAGAGAACCTGATTAACGATAGGGATATCGACAGGATAGGCACTTACAAGGCAGGCAATGCGGAGCCACTATTAAGTCGCCTGCATCTGCAAACCCCATGTATGCAAAAACCCGGCACGGGCCGGGTTTTTCAACAGGCGCTCGCCTGCAGTGGAAGCCGATCATCATCGCTTACGCGATTACTTGATCTTGGCTTCCTTGTAGATAACGTGCTTACGGACAACCGGGTCGTATTTCTTGAATTCGAACTTATCCGGCGTGTTCCGCTTGTTCTTATCAGTGGTGTAGAAGTGGCCTGTACCGGCACTGGACACCAGCTTGATCTTATCGCGCATGGTTTTACTCTCCCAAAAATGCTGTCTTAGATGGCGTCGCCGCGCTTACGGATATCAGCCAGAACCGTCTCGATACCTTTCTTGTCGATGATGCGCATGCCCTTGGAGGAAACACGCAGCTTGACGAAGCGGTTTTCGGCTTCAACCCAAAAACGATGGGAGTGCAGGTTCGGCAAGAAACGACGACGTGTCTTACGCTGGGAGTGTGAAACGTTATTACCAGTTACCGGACGCTTGCCGGTAACCTGACATACTTTGGACATGAGAGCCTCCAACCGCTTGGCCAGGATATAAGCCTGAGTGTTCAAAACTGTCGGGCAAACCGGAAGAGAGGGAGTCGACGCCGTTAACCGTCTAGCTGTACCCAAATCCGTTATTCAACCCAAGTTTAAAGGTGGCACTTTATACCAGAGCACCGGACCACCGGCAAGCAAAACCGTCTAAAAAGGCGTAAAAAAGCCACTTTTTAGGTATTTTACCTAGACAGCTGACATTAAATGCCTGCCCTCTATCTACTGCCTATAGCCAGCCGCGCTCAGCAAAAGAGACCACGTCTCCATCTCCCACCACGAAATGATCCAAGACGCGTACGTCAAAGAGGCCAAGGGCCTCTTTTAAGCGTTCGGTGATACGACGGTCAGCATCGCTTGGCTCAGCCACACCGGAGGGGTGATTGTGGGCCAGGATAACGGCGCCAGCGCTAAGTTCTAATGCGCGCTTGGCAACTTCGCGGGGGTAAACGGAGGCGCTGTCTAGGGTACCGCGAAACAGGGATTCATAGCGAATAATTCGGTGCTGCGTGTCTAAAAAAATTACCGCGAACTCCTCATGCCCCAAATGGCGCAGTTGAGAGCTCAGGTAATGACGCACCAGTTCAGGCGATGTCAGCGCGTTGCCACGTGCCAATTGGCTGGCTAAATGGCGCTTTGAAATCTCAAGCGTGGCCTGCAGCTGGGCAAACTTGGCACTCCCCAGACCGTGCGCCGCGCAAAAGCTTGCCTGGTCCGCTTCCAGCAGCGGACGCAGGCCGCCAAATGCGGTGAGCAGATCACGCGCCAAATCAACCGCCGAGCGCCCCTGCACGCCCACGCGCAAAAAAATCGCCAGCAACTCTGCATCAGAAAGCGTCTGCGCGCCCATGGTTAATAGCTTTTCTCGTGGCCGCTCACCCTCCGGCCAATGATTTATCCCCATCCCCTACCTCCTCACCCCAAAGACATGCACGTAAAAAGCTCAGTAAACCTGGCTTACGCATTATTTGTAGCAACATGCCAAATTAGCAAGACGAATGGTATGGTAAGCCTCTTTAAGAACGCGCATATGGGCCCTTTACCATGGTTTCTGCCTCTGTTACTCCAACGACGCTCTCAACGTTTGCAGGTAAACGCATTCTGTTGGGCATTAGTGCAGGCATAGCGGCTTACAAAAGCGCGCTGATCGTGCGGCTGCTTAAACAAGCCGGTTGTGAAGTGCGTGTGGTAATGACCAGTGGTGCTCAGGCGTTTATTACGCCACTGACACTACAGGCGTTATCCGGCGAGCCGGTGCGCACGTCTCTGCTTGACCCGGAAGCGGAAGCCGGGATGGGGCATATTGAGCTCGCCCGCTGGGCGGATATTATCCTGATCGCTCCCGCAACGGCGGACCTGATGGCGCGACTGGTCCACGGCATGGCGGATGATTTACTCACCACGCTGTGCCTGGCCAGTGAAGCCCCCAGGCTGATCGCCCCGGCCATGAACCAGGCCATGTGGCGCCACCCGGCGACGCAACGCAATGTAGCGCAACTGCACGCTGATGGCTGGCAACTTATCGGCCCCGCGGCGGGCGACCAGGCATGTGGCGATGTAGGTCCAGGGCGTATGAGCGAGCCTGATGCTATCTTTGAGGTTGTTGCACGCCTCTTTTCAGGTGCCCCCCAGGCAGGCAACGCCCCTCATGTAGTCATTACCGCAGGCCCTACCCGTGAAGCGCTTGATCCCGTGCGTTACCTATCCAATCACAGCTCAGGTAAAATGGGCTACGCCTTGGCGGCGGCGGCGGTAGCGCAGGGCGCTACGGTTACTCTGATTAGCGGGCCTGTGGCTCTACCAACGCCCAACGGCGTTACGCGTATTGACGTTGAATCGGCCGAGCAAATGCATCAAGAAGCCATGCACCGGGCGCCTGAGGCGGCATTATTTATTGGCTGCGCGGCAGTGGCTGATTACCGTTCGGCATCGCCTGCCGAGCACAAGCTTAAAAAGCAGGAAGATAGCGATACGTTCACGCTTACACTGATCAAAAATCCTGACATCATTGCCGATGTGGCCGCGCTGCCTACCGAACAACGCCCCTTGGTCGTAGGGTTTGCCGCAGAAACACAGCAGCTGGAGCATTACGCCCACGATAAGCTTAACCGCAAGGGGCTTAATATGATTGTCGCCAATGACGTCTCTCAAGCGGGCCTGGGCTTTGGCAGCAATGAGAATGCCGCGCTGCTGCTCTGGCGCACAGCGCAAGGCACCGAGCAGCGTTTGGAATCCCCTCAGCCAAAAACTCAGCTTGCGCAGGTCATTGTTCGTCAAGCGCTAGCGCTGCTCTAGCCCTTAGCACCTGTTTTTAAAGCTGTTTTCAATATCCTTTTTACTATCGTTTTTTTAAATGTTGGAGTTCTACATGACCACCCGTCCCCGCCTGCAGTGCAAAGTGCTTGATGAGCGCTTACACGACCACATGCCGCACTACGCCACTGATGGCGCTGCGGGCATGGACCTGCGGGCGCTGCTCGACGAACCGCTAACGCTCAATCCTGGCGAATGCCAACTCGTACGAACGGGTCTTGCCATCTATATTGAAGACCCAAGCCTTGCTGGCATGATTCTTCCCCGCTCGGGCCTGGGCCATAAACACGGCATTGTATTGGGCAATCTGGTAGGTCTAATCGATTCAGACTACCAGGGTGAGCTGATGATTTCGGTGTGGAACCGTGGCCAAAGCGCTTTTACACTGTCGCCCTTTGAGCGGCTAGCCCAGTATGTTCTCGTGCCGGTGGTGCAAGCAGAGCTCTCTATTGTTGATGCCTTTACCGACTCCACCCGAGGCGGCGGCGGATTTGGCAGCACTGGCCGTCATTAATACGGGGCGGCATTAATACTGTCCGTCATTAACAAGGCTCGGGCGAACGTTACGCACTGACAGGAGTAGCCAATGGATGTACCTGCTTCGATTTTTCGTGCCTATGATATCCGTGGCATTGTCGATAACACGCTGAGCGAATCCACCGCAGAGTGGATTGGCCGTGCGATTGGTTCAGAAGCGGCCGCCCGGGGTGAGCAGTGTGTCATCGTTGCCAGAGACGGTCGTTTATCCGGCGAGCGCCTGCAAGCCGCCCTGATTCGAGGCTTAACAGCCGCTGGGCGCGACGTTATTGATATCGGCATGGTGCCCACGCCTGTCCTCTACTTTGCCACCCACGTGATGCCTGAGAGCTGCTCAGGCGTCATGGTGACCGGCAGCCATAACCCGCCCGACTACAATGGCTTCAAAATTGTCCTGGCAGGTGAAACATTATCAGGCGACGCTATTGCCGCGCTGTATGACCGCATTCACACCCATGATCTCACCAGCGGCCAAGGCAGCGTTCATCAATACGACATCCGGCACGCGTACCTTACCCGTATTTTGGAAGATGTTAGCGTCAAGCGTCCTATCAAAGCCGTTGTAGACTGCGGTAACGGCGTCGCCGGTGAGCTAGGACCCGAGCTAATCAAGCAGTTGGGGGTTGAAACAACGGTCTTGTTTGGTGAGATTGACGGCCATTTTCCTAACCACCACCCTGACCCCGGCAAGCCTGAAAACCTGCAAGACCTGATCAAGAGTGTTCAGACAACCGGCGCGGATATCGGGCTTGCCTTTGACGGTGATGGCGACCGAGTTGCCGTTGTTACACCGCGCGGCCGCATCATCTACTCTGACCACCTCCTGATGGCCTTTGCGACCGACATGCTTTCGCGTAACCCAAGCGCCAGGGTGGTCTATGATATTAAATGTACGGGTAACCTTGCCCGAGTCATTAGCGAAGCGGGCGGCGAGCCAGAAATGTGGCGTACCGGCCATTCGCTGATTAAAGCGCGCATGAAGGCAACCAACGCTCTGCTGGGCGGGGAAATGAGCGGCCATATTTTCTTCAAAGAGCGCTGGTATGGTTTTGATGACGGCCTTTATTCCGCCGCGCGCCTGCTGGAAATTCTAGCGCTTTATAACGAAGATGCAGACGCCTTTTTTGACCGCTTTCCTCAAGATCCAAGCACGCCAGAAATTAATATAATCGTTAGTGATGACGAAAAATTTGGCCTGATCGAGGCACTTGCCCGTGAAGGTGACTTCGGCGAAGGTATTAAAACCACGTTGGATGGCATTCGCGTTGATTACCCCGATGGCTGGGGCTTATGTCGCGCATCCAACACGACACCTGCCTTGGTGATGCGCTTTGAAGGGAAAAATGCCGTGGCACTAATGCGTATACGGGAATGTTTTGTCAACGCGTTAGCTCGTGTGGCACCGGCACTCAAAATTCCCGAGATGCCAGCTTAACCGCGCACTCGTGATATGCAGCACGATAACAATATTCATTAGCCACGTATCATCTGGATAAAAGAAAACAGCAAGCAAGGGACAACACGATGAATTCAGCCAGTCGCGACCCGCAGGTCGTTGTGGAGGTGCTTTCCGAAGCACTCCCCTATATTCAGCAGTTCTCCGGCAAAACCGTTGTGGTCAAGTACGGCGGCAATGCGATGACTGAAGACACGCTCATCAACTCTTTCGCACGTGATATCGTGCTAATGAAAGAAGTTGGCATTAATCCCGTAGTGGTTCATGGCGGCGGTCCGCAAATTGGCAGCCTGCTTGAAAAGCTTAATATCGAATCGCGCTTTGTGAACGGGATGCGTGTGACCGATTCCCAGACCATGGACGTGGTTGAAATGGTACTGGGCGGACTGGTGAACAAAAGCATCGTCAACCTGATTAACCAAAGCGGAGGCAAGGCAATAGGCCTAACGGGGAAGGATGGCGCACAAATTCGTGCTCGCCAGCTCAAGGTCGAGCACCAAAGCCCCGAAATGACCGTTCCGGAAATTATCGATATTGGGCATGTGGGAGAAGTCGAGTTCATTTCAACAGACCTGATCGAAATGCTCGCTGCCCGCGACTTCATTCCAGTGATCGCGCCCATCGGCGTTGACGATGAAGGCCATAGTTACAACATTAACGCCGACCTGGTGGCGGGTAAATTAGCCGAGGCATTAAACGCTGAAAAGCTAATGCTACTGACCAACGTCGCCGGACTCATGGATGCGGAAGGCAAGGTATTAACCGGGCTAAGCACGCTTCAAGTGGATGCCCTGATTGCCGACGGCACCATTTATGGCGGCATGCTGCCCAAAATACGCTGTGCGCTTGATGCCGTTAAAAATGGCGTTAACAGTGCGCATATTATCGACGGTCGTGTTCCCCATGCAGTGTTGTTGGAGATTTTCACCAACGCTGGCGTAGGTACGCTTATTACCGACGCGAGCTAACTGCAACGGAGGGCTAACGTCATGAGTGACGACCGTAAACCTCGCCGTCGCGAGCAGATTCTTCAAGCACTCGCGTTAATGCTGGAAGAAGATAGTGGAAAGCGTATTACCACGGCCGCCCTTGCACGCCAGGTCGGCGTTTCCGAGGCGGCACTGTACCGCCACTTTCCCAGCAAAGCGCGAATGTTTGAGGGCTTAATCGACTTTATTGAAGAGAGCATTTTTGCGCGCATTACGCGTATTTTAGAAGAGGTGCCCGACGCCATCCCCCGCTGCGGCACTATCCTGGCGCTACTACTGGGCTTTGCCGAAAAGAACCCAGGACTTGCCCGAGTGATGGGCGGCGATGTATTGACCGGCGAAACAGCCCGCCTGCGCCAGCGAGTTCATCAGCTATTTGAGCGTTTGGAGCTACAGCTCAAGCAGATTATCCGTGAGGCCGAACTGCGCGAAGGACGCCGCGCCAGCATTCCGGCCTCAGCGGCCGCTAACCTGCTCGCCGCCCAGGCGGAAGGACGCATTTCTCAATACGTGCGCAGCGACTTTAAACGCCTGCCCACTGAGTACTGGGAAGATCAGTGGACGCTTCTATCAAGGCAGTTACTGCTCGAAGCGCCACAACCCGCCTAAGAGTATCAAGTTGGTCAACAGGGACGTTGGCTCATTCTTTGTTAACATGCTCTCTCCCCTGCCACAGGAAGGCACTTTTGAATATTACCCACCTTGAGCACACGATTATCGCGCTGATCTTTCAAGGCTTGCTATGGCCGTTTGTTGGCCGCTGGGTGGCGGGCTCTTTGGTGGCGGCCATCTTTTTAGGCCGTGAGGTAGCCCAGCATGAATATGTGGGTGGCGGGCCCAACGAGGTGTGGTACCTCTATGGTTTATTCAACCACTGGACGTTGGACTCGTTTTTGGACGTTGCAGCGCCCGCAGCAGCCTGCTGCTTTATCGCGTTAATACTGCCTGGCGGCGGGCTGTGGAAATATGTCAGAGCACGGCGTTAAAAAACCACTTCATACGCATAAAACAGCCATAAAAAAACCGGCGCTCTAATTGATAGAGGCCGGTTTTTGGCTATGAACAGCTAACTACGTAGACTTACGCCGCGATAGCATCGCCCATCTTTTGGCGCAGCTTTTTCATCGCGTTTTTCTCGAGCTGGCGAATACGTTCAGCGCTAACGCCGTACACATCGGCCAAATCATGCAGGGTCGCTTTATTATCGGTCAGCCAGCGGCGCTGCAAAATGTCCCGCGAACGCTCATCCAGACCTTTTAAAGCAAGCTGCAGACGGCGCGTTGAGTCTTCCTCAAAATCACTGTCTTCAAGCTTGGTCGCCGGGTCAGCAGAGGCGTCATCCAAAAAGTAAGCGGGCGCCTGATACGTGCTCTCTTCGTCATCGCTCGGTGAAGCATCATAGCCTGCATCATAAGCGGAAAGGCGGCCTTCCATATCCCGCACGACTTCCGGCTTAACGTCGAGGTCTTTAGCGATGGCATCTACTTCATCGTTGTTCAACCAGGCAAGGCGCTTCTTGGCGCTGCGCAGGTTAAAGAACAGCTTACGCTGAGCTTTCGTCGTGGCGATTTTAACAATCCGCCAGTTACGCAGTACAAATTCGTGTATCTCAGCCTTGATCCAATGAACCGCAAACGATACCAGGCGTACACCCTGGTTAGGATCAAAACGCTTTACGGCTTTCATCAAGCCGACATTACCTTCCTGAATCAAGTCTGCCTGGGGCAACCCATAGCCTGAATAACTGCGAGCAATATGCACAACAAAGCGTAAGTGTGAGAGAACCAAGCGGCGCGCAGCCTCTAGATCAGCTTCATCATAAAGACGAAAAGCAAGCTCGCGCTCTTCCTCAACACTCAGCACCGAAATGCCGTTAACCGCTCGAATGTAGCCGCCCAAGTCGTGACCTGGAGAAAGCTGTCCCACCGGTAGAAGACTAGTGCTCATGTGCAGGTGGTCTCCCTTATCATCTATCGTGATTGACGTACGTCTTTGAAATTACGTCCGTACGCCTCAATTAACAATTAAGACCTTGCCTAAGCGGCAAAGTTCACTTGTTTCTGCTGCCTGTTTTGCCGAAATGTGCCATCGATTTACTTCATCAACCAGCGCTACTCAACCGCCAGATTGCGTTGGTGCTAACGACTTGCGATGGCACTAGCCAGAGTAATAAAACATTATTACCGTTCGCAGACAGCGCCACACACGCTTAGCGGGGGCGGATACTGGAAAGATGACGGGTCACTGCCAGCCAAGCGCCCAACCAACCTAATAGTGTACTGCAGGATAGCAAAATTGTAGAGCCTGTGATATCCAGCTGCGGCAACGAGAAGCTTGCACCATAGCTAGCCGCTAACGCGGCGACCGGCAGCGACAGCCAGTGATTCCCCAAGCCCAGCAAACCCAGCGACAATATACCGCCCCCAAGACCATACCACGCCCCGCTGTATAAAAACGGGCGACGTACAAAAGCGTGCGTGGCACCAATCAGCATGACCACCTCGATTTCGCGGCGTCGGCTTTCAACGGCCAAACGAATCGTATTACCGACCACCAAGAGCACCCCTAACCCAAACAGCAGACCTAGCGCTAACGCAACGCGTCGGCCAAGTGCAGCCAAATGGCGTAAGCGCTCCACCCAGGCCAAATCCACCCGAACCTCATCAACGCCTGTCAGAGAGGCTAACGTAACAGACAGTTGCTCCATGGATGCCAGCTCCACGCTTTGTGGACGCACCACGATGCTCGCGGGAAGCGGATTAGCATCCAGCCCCGCCAACGCATCGTCCAGCCCCAGCGACTCTTGAAACTCGACCATGCCCTGCTCGGCACTGATCAAGCGCGTCTCTAGCACCGCCTGCTCAGCGCTTACCGCCTCATCAATCCGCGCCGCTTGAGCCGGGTCAACGGTGGTTTCTAAGTACACCGTGAGGGTTGCGCTCTCATCCAGCTCGGCATCCAGCAATCGAGCACTATCCAGCGTCAGCCATAGCGCAGCCGGAAGCACGAGGGCAATGGCAATCGCGAGCATTGTCAGCAGACTGCCGACTGGGTGGCGCAACAGCCGATAAAAGCTGTCCCAACTCATCGCCCGATGGTGGCGCCCCCAGGCACGTAAACGGCTTGAAAAACGCGTTTGCTGCGAATTGGCTCCGCGCCGTTTGGGAGGTGGGGCTTCCTGACGCTGGGTAGATACTTTGCGCCCCGCTTTCGGTGCAGCGCCTTTTGCGCGACGCGGTGTTGCCGATGGTTTCATACTGCGCCCTCATCAGCCACTAAGCGCCCATCACGCAAGCGCAAAATACGGTGGCGCAAGCGAGCAATCAGCGCGAGGTCGTGACTTGCGATCATTACCGTGGTACCGATGCGATTGAAGTCTTCAAAAAGCGCCATGATATCGGCGGAAAGCTGGGGGTCCAGGTTACCGGTTGGCTCATCGGCCAGGAGAAGCGCGGGCTTATTAACCACCGCTCGGGCAATGCCGACCCGCTGCTGCTCACCACCGGAAAGCTCAACGGGCAGGGCCTTCTCACGGTGTAAAAGCCCCACTTTATCGAGCGCGGCGCGCACACGGCGCGCCGACTCCCGCGGCTCAATGCCTTGAATATCCAACGGCAGCGAGACGTTATGAAACACGCTTCTATCAAACAGCAGTTGGTGATCCTGAAACACCACCCCAATCTGGCGCCGATAAAAAGGCACTTGGCTTGCATGAAGCTGGGCAATATCGTGCCCCGCCACGATCACACGACCACGGCTAGGCTTTTCAAGCCGCATAATCAGGCGCAGCAAAGAGCTTTTACCCGCGCCCGAGTGGCCGGTCAAAAACACCATTTCACCACGGGCCACACGAAAGTCCAGATGCGCCAGGGCTTCAAAGCGCCCTCCATAACGCTTGCCGACATGCTCAAAAGCGATCATGCGCTGGCATCGTCCTCTTGGCGGTCAAACAGTGCGCTAACGAAGTCGTCTGCCTCGAAGGGGCGTAAATCGTCCAGCCCTTCGCCTACGCCGATAAAGCGGATGGGCGTCTCAAGCTGTTTGGCCAAGGCAAAAATAATTCCCCCTTTGGCCGTACCGTCCAGCTTGGTTAGCGTAATCCCCGTGATGGGCACAGCTTCGTGGAATGTGCTCGCCTGCGCAATCGCGTTTTGCCCCGTGCCTGCATCCAGCACCAGCATCACTTCATGCGGCGCTGTGCTATCCAGCTTTTGCATCACACGATGGACCTTCTTTAACTCTTCCATCAGATGGCTTTTATTGTGCAAGCGACCTGCCGTATCGGCAATAAGGATATCTACGCCGCGCGCTTTAGCGGCGGCGACTGCATCATAAATGACCGAAGCGCTATCGGCGCCAGTATGTTGAGCGATGACCGGTACGCTATTGCGCTCTCCCCACACCTTAAGCTGCTCAACCGCCGCCGCCCGGAAGGTATCCCCTGCGGCCAGCATGACGCTTTTTCCCTCGCGCTGAAAACGCTGGGTCAGCTTGCCGATCGTCGTGGTTTTACCCACGCCGTTCACCCCTACTACCAAAATCACAAAGGGGCCGTCCGTTTGCTTACTCAAATCAAGCGGCGTTGCCACCTGCCCAAGCATGGCAGCCAGCTCTTCCTGAAGCGCACGATAAAGCGCCTCAGGGTTATTCAACTCTTTACGCGAGACGCGTGCTTCAAGGCGTCCAATAATCTCGCTGGTCGCTTCAATCCCCACATCCGCCATCAGCAGCTGGGTTTCCAGATCCTCTAAAAGCTCATCATCAATCTGCTTTTTTCCCAAAAACAGATCGGCGATGCCGTCGGTTAAGTTAGCGCGCGTTTTGCCCAGCCCTGATTTAATTCGCGCAAACCAGCCCTTCTTCTCGCCAGGCTTTTCTTGAAGTGCAGGCTTCTGCTCGGGCTGGATCTCAGGCTGAACGTCAGGCTCAGCCGGTTCCGGGTCAACTTCAGGCTCAGGAACCGGGCTAGTGTCGGGCTCACGCGCTGGCTTAATTTCGGGTTCAGGCGGTTCCGGCTTAACCTCGGGAGGCACAGGCGCTGGCTCAACGTCAGGCTCAGGCGGTTCCGGCTTAACCTCAGATGGTGCAGGTGCGGGCTCAACCTCAACTTCAGGCTCAGGCGGTTCTGGCTTAATTTCAGGAGGCGCAGGGGCTGGCTCAACGTCAGGTTCAGGCTCTGTCACCGGCGCGACATTTTCAACGTCGGCTAGCGGTTCCTGCGGCGGCTCGTCAAGCTGCGTATCATCATTGAGTTCCTGCGGGCGTTGCTCTTGCGGCTCCTGTTGGGAGTCGTGCTTTTTCTTACGTTTGAAAAAACCAAACATGGGAGTCATCCGACTTAAAAGGTGAACATTGTGACCATCCTACCACCGCCAACCAAGACTTTGGATAAGTAGCCCGCTACAATCCCCGATATGACACGACAACGCTCCTCTCGCCCATCCGCTTCCAAAGGCACGCCCACCCGGCAGCCTGGCAAGCTTCGTATTATCGGTGGTGACTTTCGCCGCCGCCAGCTACCTGTGCTTGACCGGCCCGGCTTACGGCCAACGCCAGACAGAGTACGTGAAACGCTGTTTAACTGGCTGGGGCAGCAGCTCTATGGCCAACATGTGCTGGACCTGTTCGCGGGCACCGGCGCACTGGGTATTGAAGCGCTTTCGCGCGGTGCCGCTCACGTTGACTTTATCGAGCGTGACAACAGCATAGCCGCCTATATTACCCAAAACCTGGCCACGCTTGGCGCAACCCGAGGCCAAGTCACTGCGTGCGATGCAAACACGTTCTTGAGCCAGCCGCCTCGCCCTTATCACCTGGTATTTCTTGACCCACCCTTTCACCAGGGGCTTGCTACGAGCTGCTGCAACGCACTGGAGACCCTTGGCTGGCTCGCGCCCGACGCCATGATTTACCTGGAAACCGAACGCTCACTAGACCCAATGCCTCCCACTAACTGGCAGTTGCACCGCGAAACCCAAGCGGGTGAAAGTACTGCCCGACTTTATCAACGCCAGACCCCGTAAACAGCGCTTGCCGATGACGCCTACGAGCGTTACGCTCGCCTGATTCAACCTGTTGGCACGCCTGTTGTTTGTTTTTATAACCTGGAGGTTTACATGAGCCTGGAACTGTTCAATCAGCTTGAGCAAAAAGTCACCGATACGGTGGAAGCGTTGGAAATGATGAAGCTGGAAAATGAAGAGCTGCGCGACGAAAACACCAAACTCAAGCAAGAGCGCGAAGAGTGGGAACGCCGCTTGAACAGCTTACTCAGCAAGTTTGAAGGGATCGCTAGCTAAACGTACGCGACATTAGCAGTGCGTCTTCACGCCCGGCGGCACCCTGTACTGCCGGGTAGTAGCCTTTACGCTGCCCATCCACCTTGAAATCAAAACGCTGATAAAGGCTAATCGCGGCCTTATTGCTCGCCCGCACCTCCAGTAGTAAACGCTCACTTTTCCACTCAGTTGCTTTTAACATCACTGCTTGCATTAACGCATGGCCCAGCCCCAAATGGCGGTGAGCAGGCATTACGCCAATAGCTTGAAGCTCAGCATCAAAGGGTAAGCGCGCCACCAGTGCATAGCCAGCCAGCGTATTTTCCTGAAAACAGCCCATTACGCAGGCATCCGTATCGGTTAATGCCGCGTGAAGTTGACGCTCATTCGCTCCACTTTGGGCCTGCGCCTCAAGGCTTACTAACCGTAGGCCATCACTTTCCTGAAGTTCAGCGATCATTTTCGGGATCTTTAAGCGTTTTCCACTGTTGACCTAATGCGTATAGCTCGGGCCACAGCGCACGCTTGGCAGCGCTATCTTTAAAGAGATGTTCAAGCGCGACACCCTGCCATACCGGCAGTTCCAGCGTATCGCTACGTGCTTGCTGAATATTCAAGACGCTAATGATATCAGCAGTGCTATCGTCATCGGGTTGCCCACCCCACCAGAGTACGCGCTCAAGCGCCCAGCCCTGCCGACTAGCGCAGCCTGACATAAACGCAGAGAGCCCTTCTCTGGCTTCTTCCAGAGGGTCTTCTGCAGAGGTATTGGCCATTAACGGCCACTTAAACAGCGTGGTGCTGGACAACACATCCGGCGCAATACCGACGGCATGCCAGATATTAGCAAGCAGACGCTGTGCCTGGGGCGTTATTTCACCAGGATGCAAGCTCAACCATCGCTGCCCTATACACACGCAGGAAAGCGAAAACTGCAGCGGTTTAGCCGAAGCCGCAGGCATCGACCCCACTGATTCAACGGGCACTGATTCACCGGACGCTGACGCAGCAGACACTGGTTCAACAGAGATGTCCGTGGGCGCTTTATCCGCTGGCGCCTGGCCGAGCAAAGCACGTACCGAAGAAGGCGCTGACGCAGACGAGTTAACGCCCGGTGCTTTGGGCTCGCTACGCGGGGCAGGCGCGTCATCAAGCAGCGCCTGAAGACGCTCACGCGGGGGTGTTTTTTCCGGCGGCGTTTCATCCCACTCGCAGGCTTCGGTCGGCAGCGCATTGGGCAGTTGATAGCGCGATGCCCAAGCGGTAATGCCCATGGCATCCAGGTAGTGGCGCCGGGTAACCTCTGGTGTCACTGGCCACCGCCACGACAGTTGGGTGAGTCAGGGCGTTCGCCGCCGCGCGCCTGCCATTCAACCGGCGTATAAAGATGCAGCGCTAGCGCGTGCACCGGGCCAGAAAGCTCATCGGCCAGCAGCGCGTAGATTTTCTGGTGACGCTTCACCGGCATCAGACCATCAAAAATGTCGCTAACCAGCGTTACCTTGAAGTGGGTTTCGGAGTTGGCGGGCACGTTATGCATGTGGCTTTCGTTCTCCACGCGCACGACTTCCGGCGCTAGCGCCGCTAACTTCTGTTCGATCTGTGCTTGCACCGTCATTAATGCTCTCCTCGATGTTCAACATTTTTATTGTACGCGCTTACTAGCCACCAGACGATGCCCGGCGCTCAACCAGCGCACGCCGGGCAAGCGACACTCTTGAAAGGCTTGCCAGAAGCGCCAGAAACGACGTCGCCGCTCCTAACCAGAGGGTTATTTGAACCTCAAACCCAAGCGCTAATGCCGCCCCGACTATCGCCACCCCAAACGACTGACCTACCGTGCGAATCGTGCTCATAACGCCCGACACACTGGCACTACGCTCCGGCGGAAGGCTTCCCATCATTTCGCGATTATTGGGCGGCTGGAACAGGCCAAAACCGATACCACACAGCGCCGTACGCCATAGGCTTTCCATGACACCCATGGTTTCATCCACCAGCGCCAGCGCGATCAGCCCGATAATGATCAACCCCAGGCCGGTGCTTGAAAGCACGCTTGGATTGATACGGTCCGCCAAACGACCTGCCAACGGCCCTACCAGCATGATCCCAAGCGGCCACGGGGTAAACAGCCAAGCGGTCTCCAAGGGCGAAAGCCCCATTTGCTCTTGATAATAAAACGACAGGGCTACAAAGGTCAGACCCTGACCAATAAACGCAAGGCCGGAGGCGGATACCGCAAGCGTGAAGCGCTTTTCAGCAAAAATACTCAGCGGCAGCAACGGATACAGTGCTCGACGTTGGCGCATAATAAACCCCGCTGCACTTGCTACGGTAAGCAGTACCCAGGCACCCACCAGGCCAAACGATGCCGCGTGCCCCACCGCGTCCATGGCCAGGAAGAAACTCGCCAGCATCAGCATGGACAACAGCGCCCCCAGAAAATCAAAACTTCCCTGGCGGGGTTTATCCCGAGGCAGTGCGCGCTTGGCAAACCATAAAGAGCACAGCCCAAGGGGCAGATTAAGTGCAAACAGCCACGGCCAGTCCGCAAAGGATAAAATAACGCCGCTCAGCGTTGGCCCTGCGGCATAACCACCCGCGACAACGAGCGCACTTAACCCTAACGCACTACCCAATAGGCGTGAGGGAAATATCGCCCGGTAAAGCGAAGGGCCAATAGAGAGCGTGGCGGCAGCGCCTAGCCCCTGCAAGGCACGAAACACCAGCAGCGTTTCTAAATTACGTGACAGTGCCGCCCCCAATGCGCCCACCATAAACGTGCCTAGCCCAAACAGATAAATACGCCGTCGCGTTACCAGTTCGCTGATCCCGGCAAACACCAGCAAGAAGGCGGCACATACCACCTGAAACATGTTGGTGATCCACACCGAGCGTGCGGCAGAGGCGTTTAAGTCTGCTGCAATGGTCGGCAGCGCCAAATTAATCATGGTGGTGTCCATCACCGCCATTAGCGTGCCGGTAATCAGGGCCAATACCGCCAAGACACGCTCCGGCCCGGGCAGGCCGTCGTCTCCAGGACGGGTTTGAAACAGTCGCATCGGTGGGGTATTCCTAAAGCGAAACGGCTAACACGTTAAAACCGGCCTAAGCCGGTTTTAACGTGCATGAGCGCAACTGCTTGAGAACAAGATGTGCGTCATGAGTTACGTCATGATGAGATAGCGCCTAACTAGTGCCGAACGTTAATCCTGGTCGCTGTCGAGCAACAACGCATCATCAACGTCTGAAATCTCAAGCGCTGTCTCATCATCTAAATCGATGGCGAGATAGCTGTGCTCAACGCTAAGAAATGTCTTGAACAGCGCCCAATCAAGCGGCTCTGGCCATTGGCGTTCATCCTCTTCCCAAGCGCGCAACTCGGTTTCGAGGATTTCTACATAGCGGTCGTGCACGAAGGTTTCGAGCGCTTCCGGGGTATCCATTTCAGGAATCAGGTAAATGGTGCTTTCACGTTCGACGTCGTCCAGTGTCAGGTCGTCGTCTCCCATGGTGGGTTCCAGCGCATTGATCCAGTCCACAAAGGGCTGGGTCGGCCTGACGCTCAGAGCGGAGCGGTTTAGCAGTTTCATGGGATTCTCCTCGCCGTCGAAACGTTGACCATTATGGGCGCTAAATCGCGCCCTTACCAACTTTTAGTCTACCTCATTCAATCCAGCGTGCTACTCAGCCTCAGGGCGCATTGCCGGGAACAGCAATACATCACGTATGGACGCGCTGTCGGTAAACAGCATGACCAACCGGTCAATCCCGATGCCCTCACCGGCGGTAGGCGGCATGCCGTACTCCAGTGCACGCACGTAGTCAGCATCGTAGTACATGGCTTCCAGGTCGCCTGCATCTTTCTCGGCGGCCTGTGCGCGGAAGCGCTCGGCCTGGTCCTCGGCGTCATTCAACTCCGAGAAGCCGTTGGCAATTTCACGCCCACCCACAAAGAACTCGAAGCGGTCGGTGACAAACGGGTTAGCATCGTTGCGGCGCGCCAGCGGGCTGACTTCAGCCGGGTATTCGGTAATAAACGTCGGCTGGTCGAGCTTGTGCTCGGCCACTTCTTCGAAAATTTCCGTTTGGACTTTCCCCAGGCCCCAGCTGTCTTTGACCTTGATACCCAGTTCCTGAGCCGTTATGCGCGCCGCATCAAGACTATCCAGATCAGCATCGCTAATGCCATCGCCGTGATCCAGAATCGACTGCTTAAGCGTTAAACGCTTGAACGGCTGGCCGAAGTCGTAGCTTGCACCCTGGTACTCAAGCGTGGTGGTGCCCAGCACTTCTTCGGCTGCAGTGCGCAGCATCGCTTCGGTCATATCCATCAGGTCGTTGTAGTCGGCATACGCCCAGTAGAATTCGACCATGGTGAATTCAGGATTGTGCCGCGTCGAAAGACCTTCATTACGGAAGTTGCGGTTGATTTCGAAGACTTTCTCGAAACCACCCACCACCAAACGCTTAAGATAAAGCTCAGGCGCGATACGCAGATACATATCCATATCCAGCGCGTTGTGGTGAGTCACAAACGGGCGCGCCGTCGCACCGCCAGGAATTGCCTGGAGCATCGGCGTTTCCACTTCCATAAAGCCACGCGTTTCAAAGAAACGGCGCATGGAGCTGATCACCGCCGCCCGCGTTTCAAACGCTTTGCGCGACTGCGGGTTCATGATCAGATCCACATAGCGCTGGCGATAGCGCGCTTCCTGATCCGTCAGGCCGTGGAATTTATCCGGCAGCGGACGCAGGCTCTTGGTCAGAAGCTGGGCATCGACCATCATCACGTACAGGTCGCCCTTGCCGGATTTATGCACCGGGCCGCGCGCCGCCACGATATCACCAATATCCCAGCCCTTGATGTCTTCAAGCACATCCGCCGGCAGGCCTTTTTTATCCACGTAAAGCTGGATCTGCCCCGCCACGTCCTGAATCACGATAAACGGGCCGCGCTGGCGCATGATACGCCCCGCCACGGATGCGTGATGATCAAGCGTTTCCAGCTCGGCTTTTTCCTTCTCGCCCAGCAGTTCCTGCAGCTCAACGGTCAGGCTATCGCGGCGAAAGTCATTCGGGAAAGCACTCTTCCCTTGCTCTGCGGCCAGTTCACGACGCGCGGTGAGCTTGGCGCGGCGTTCGGCAATTAGATGATTTTCGTTTTCAGGAGAAGACGCGTCTTGGTTAGCCATGGGGCACCCTATTCATGTTCGAACGCTAAAAAGATTACAAACCCTGCTTGAGACTGGCGACGATAAACTGGTCCAGGTCGCCGTCGAGTACCTTGTCACAGTTGCTGGACTGCACGCCGGTGCGCAAATCCTTGATACGCTGGTCATCAAGCACATAAGAGCGAATCTGGCTGCCCCAGCCGATATCGGCCTTGGAGTCTTCCGCTTCCTGCTTGGCGGCATTACGCTTTTGCATTTCATGCTCCCAGAGCCTCGCCTTTAACTGCTTCATAGCGAAGTCACGGTTGGCATGCTGGCTACGCTGGTTCTGGCAAGCCACCACAATACCGGTAGGCTCGTGGGTAATCCGTACCGCCGAATCGGTGGTATTAACGTGCTGACCGCCCGCACCGCTGGAGCGATACGTATCAACGCGCAGGTCCGAGGGATTAATATCAACCTCGAAGCGGTCATCAACTTCCGGGGACATGAATACCGACGCAAACGACGTATGACGACGGCCGCCGGAGTCGAACGGACTTTTACGCACCAGCCGGTGAACACCGGTTTCAGTACGCAGCCAACCGAACGCATAGTCGCCCTGAATATGCAGCGAGGCCGACTTGATACCTGCGACTTCGCCTGCGGAAATTTCGGTTATTTCAGCCTTGAACCCGTGGCTTTCTGCCCAGCGCAGGTACATGCGCAGCAGAATATTGGCCCAGTCCTGAGCTTCCGTACCGCCCGAGCCGGATTGAATATCCAGGTAGGCGTTATTTTCATCCATTTCGCCAGAGAACATGCGACGAAATTCGAGCTTTTCAAGCGCAACCTGAAGGCCATCAAGCTCTTGGCGCACTTCTTCAACCGTGTCCTCATCCTCTTCCATCTCGGCGAGTTCTAGAAGGTCGCGGCTGTCGCCAAGGCCTTGGTCCAGTTCGTCGATGGTTGCCACAATGGCTTCCAGGGAAGAGCGCTCTTTACCCAGCTTTTGTGCATAGTCTGGATCGTTCCAGACATTCGGGTCTTCGAGCTCACGAGAGACTTCTTCTAGCCGATCTTTACGCTCGGCATAGTCAAAGATACCCCCTAAGAACGTCTGTCCGCTCAGACAGGTCCTTGATCTGGTTATGTATCGGGTTGGTTTCCAACATGGATCGCCCTAGCCTTGGTCAATATGACATGGTTCAAAAGAAAGACGCGCCGCTGTGGCATCTTGGCTTGATGATTCCAAGCCAGCACCACAGCGGCGAAATTCTGAAAACCCATTGTAACGAAACCTGGCGTTTCTCGCATCCACTCGCCATGACGACGAATGCCTGAACCCGGCGAGTGCCGGGTTCAGAAGTAGAGCTACCGATTTAGCGCGTAAGAAACGTATTTCACCAAGACGCCTAAAACATCGGCTTAAAAACGATCAGTTTAAAAACGATAGGTTAGCTGAGCACCGAAACCGTGGGCTTCGTTTTTATAGCCGGCGGAGTAGGTAGATGTAATGGGCGGTGTCTGCTGTCCAGCCACAGTGAAGCTATCCGTCTTTGTTTGATCCACTTGGGTTGAGCGCTCGGTTAGATAAGAGTAAGCGAAATCAAGCGTTAGGTCCGGTGTAGGGCTCCAGCCAGCACCCAGCGAGAAGATACGCCGGTCATCAGAAGGAATACGCACACTGCGTGTCGTATCCTGCGTTGGTGTAAAGTCCAGCGCTACCCCTGCTCGCAACGCCAGTTCAGGTGTCAACTGATACTCGCCGCCGGTGGAGAATGCCCAAGCATTGGAGTAATTTTGCTGTTCGTTAGTGATCTCTTCACGCTCAGTGCCGGTAACAAGGATTTGATCAAAGCGACTCCAGCGAGCCCAGGAAGCCCCAAACATGAGTTTGAGGTTGTCGCTCATTTGCTGGGTTATCGAGAAGTTAACCGTCTCAGGCGTAGTCAAGTCCAGTGCAGCCGTATCCGTTACGGTTCCAATACCTAACTGATCAAGCACAGGGGAGCTTGCGGAAAAGCTACCGTCCAAATTGAAGTCAACTTTTGAGCGATACGTTAAACCAAACGTGGTTTCAGGCACCGGTTGGTAAATCACCCCCAGGTTATATCCCCATGCGTCATCATCACCTTCAACACGTGAATCCACCTCAGTAACGATCGGAGCCCCATTGGCTGCCTGCCCAACCGCAACGGGCACCTGTCGGTGCAGTTCGCCATCAACGCGGTTATAGGTGATCCCCAACCCGACGCCCCACTGCTCGTTAAAGCGGTAGGAGACGGTTGGCTGGGCAGTCATTACCTTCACCTCCGTATAATTCCCCTGGTTACGCCCCTCGAAACCACCTTCATACTCTGTTTTTGAACCAAACGGTGCATATACGCCGAAACCAAACGCTAACTGCTCATTGACCGGTTGTGCATAAAAAGCAAAAGGAACCAGCGTACCGGGCACCATGTCACCTTCATTGGTTCCTTCTACTGACCCCAAAGGCAGTGAGCCCGCAGGCGTTTCCAAAGAACGCCCAGAGGTAGCATTATTGACATCGGTATTGACATGAAGATAGGTGCCCCCCACCGTGATCTGCGCACGATCAAGAAACGACATACCTGCCGGGTTACCGTACACAATAGTGGCATCGTGTACGTTAGAGCTGCGCCCAGCATGACCATAGCCTTGGCCACTAACGCTTTGCTCGTTAATTTGATAACCGCCAGCGTGTGCCTGGCTTGCGAAGACAGCTGCAGAAACCGCAGCTGCTAGAGTGAGTTTATTAAATTTATTATACATGGTCGGCCTCTTGTCCCGATGATCCCGTGGATAGCGACATCCGCTGGTACTGTTCTTATAGCGTAGGCATACACCTCAGTTTTCGCCCAATGTGGCCCTTGGTTCAAGGGCAAACGAGCGTTTTATTTTGTTTTTCGCTCATACATTAGTCGTACGACCGTTTTAAATCATTGTTTTATTCGTTTTAAGCCCTTTTTACCGAATTATTGAACAGCCCACCTTGACCTGCGTGTTACCCATAGGTTTTACACTACGTGTATTCCCACCGTTTACTAACAGCAGACGAAGACTCACAGGAGTACGCGATGAAAGTCGGCGAGCTTGCCAAACAGGGCGGTGTAACGGCAGAGACAGTGCGCCACTACACCCGCGAAGGCTTACTTCTCCCGAGCCGCCATCCCGATAACGGCTATCAGCTTTTCTCAAGCACCGACCTTGAGCGGCTGCACTTTATTCAGCGAGCACGCAAACTGGGGTTTAGCGTAGCGGAGATACGCGACATTCTCCTGCATGCCGACCAGGGAGACTCGCCCTGCCCGCTGGTGCGCGACCTGCTGGCTAGCCGCCTGCCGCAGATCCGTACACGGATTGCCGAACTTGAAGCGCTGGCCCAGCGCATGGAACAGGCGCTGGGAAGCTGGGAGCATATGCCTGACGGCACACCCGATGGGCATAGCGTGTGCCGCCTTATTGAAAGCTTTCCCGACGATCCCTCTTCCAGGGAGGCCTTATGAACGAAACAGCCAATTCACGCCATACGGTTTTCCGTACGGTAGGTGGCATGAGCTGCCAGGGCTGCGTTAAGCGGATGCGCGAGGCGATTCAGGTAGAAGACCCAGCGGCTGAGGTGGTGGGTACACCAGCTGAAAAGCGCCTTGAAGTGACCACCTGTTTGGACGATCACCGCCTGAACGCCGCATTGGAGAAAGCCGGCTATCCGGCCAGCAGCGAACCCGCCTCTTCGATAGCGCCTGAATCGCCGCCAGAAACAGTTGACATACCGGCCACGGCTGGACCCAACATACGCTTGGCAATTAGCGGCATGACCTGCGCCAGTTGCGTTAAAAGCGTTCAGGATGCGCTGAAAAATACACAAGGGGTGGGTGCCGCCAGCGTTAACTTCGCGACCCACACCGCCCAAGTGATGGGCAGCGCCGATACGCAAGCCCTTATCAACGCGGTCGCCTCAGCGGGCTACACGGCGGAGCCGATTGTGGACATGCGTGAAGCCGAGCGCGTTCGCGCCGAGCAGGACGCCACCCTGTACCTCCAGCGGCTGCGGGGCAGTGCCATCGCGCTGGCATTGGCCATTCCACTGATGCTCAGCATGTTTATCTATCATCCGCATGTCATGGGCCTGGGCCGCATTTATTGGCTGGTGATTGGTGTCTTGACCCTGGGTGTGCTCGCGTTTCCAGGGCGCCACTTCTTTGTAAATGCGTGGAAGAACCTCAAACGCCATCAGGCCAATATGGATACGCTGGTGGCGATGGGTACGGGCACCGCTTGGCTTTATTCCATGGCGGTGGTGCTGTTTGCACCTTGGCTGCCTGAAATAGCCCAAGGGATCTACTTTGAAGCCTCGGCGATGGTGATTGGGCTTATCCTGCTGGGTAACGCCATGGAGCTTCGCGCCCGTGGGCGTACCAGCAATGCGCTAAAGCGCCTGCTTGATTTGCAAAGCCGCACGGCGCGCGTCATTCGCGGCGGCCAGGAGCAGGAAATAGACGTGGATGAGGTTCGTGAAGGTGACCAACTCCGCGTACGCCCCGGTGAGCGCTTACCCGTCGATGGCGAAGTCACCGAAGGCCAGAGCCATATTGATGAGTCCATGCTGACCGGCGAGCCGCTGGCCGTCAGTAAGCAAACCGGCGATGACGTCAGCGCAGGCACGATCAATGGGCAGGGCGGGCTGGTGTATCGCGCGACTCGTGTGGGTCGTGATACTCGGCTTGGGCAAATCACCGAGCAGGTCGCCAGCGCTCAGAATTCACGCCCGCCAATTGGTGAGTTGGCGGATAAGGTATCGAGCATCTTCGTGCCAGCGGTAATAATTATTGCCGTACTGGCGGCGCTGGTATGGTTTAACGTTGGCCCTGAGCCACGCGTGATTCATATGCTGGTGGCGGCTACGACCGTGCTAATTATTGCCTGCCCCTGCGCGCTGGGCCTGGCCACGCCCATTTCCACCATGATTGGCGTGGGCAAAGCCGCCGAACAGGGCGTACTGGTAAGAAGTGGCGAAGCGCTACAAACCGCCAGCAAATTGACCACGCTGGTGGTCGATAAAACTGGCACGCTCACCGAAGGCAAACCCAGTGTCACCGATGCACAGCTGTTTGGCATGGATCAAACCACTGCGCTGGGCCTGGTGCATGGCCTGGAGCGCGGTTCTGAGCATCCGCTGGCAGCAGCCCTTATCGCTTACGCGGATGCGCAGGGCGCCGCGCCTGCCGAGATCCAGGAGTTTGAAAGTGTTACGGGCGGTGGCGTAAAAGCCGAAACCCGCGATGGAAAAGCGCTGCTGTTGGGCAATGCGCGCCTGCTTGAGGCTGCCGGAGTTGATCTTTCATCTGCCCAGCAAGAGGTTAACGCGCTACAAAACAAGGCGCGTACGCTGGTGTATCTGGCAGTGAATAATCAGCTAGCGGCGCTATTCGGGATTAGCGACCCGTTACGCCACGATGCCGTCGCGGCCGTTAAGCGCTTGCAGCAGGATGGCCTGAACGTGGTCATGCTGACCGGCGATAATCAGCATAGCGCCGCAGCGATTGCCCGCGAAGTCGGCATTACGACATTCAAAGCAGGCCTAACGCCAGAAGACAAGTACGCGGAGATTGAGCGTTTACAGCAAGCAGGGGAAATCGTAGGCATGGTGGGGGACGGCATTAACGATGCCCCGGCGCTGGCACGAGCGAACGTCGGCTTTGCGATTGGCCAGGGGACGGATATCGCCATGGAAAGCGCGGGGATCACCCTCATGCGTGGGTCACTTCACGGCGTGGCCTCAGCCATTGAAATCAGCCGCGCCACGCTTGCCAACATCAAGCAGAACCTGGTCGGCGCCTTTGGCTATAACGTGCTGTGCATCCCGATTGCAGCAGGCCTGCTCTACCCGGTAACCGGCATGCTGCTTTCACCGATTATCGCCGGGGTCGCTATGTCGCTCTCCTCCATCACCGTGGTGAGTAACGCCAATCGCCTACGATTCTGGAAACCCTCTCAACAGGAGGTCTCATGAGCTTATTGGTTAACGCGGCAGGCCTCGGGCTCATTGCCCTGGTCGTCTGGTGGTTCTGGCTTAGCTAGAGCGCTAACTCACGCCGATATATCGCCCGGGCTTATGGTTAAGGGCGATAATCAAGTTCAACGTCAGCGCCCCTAGCACCGAGTAGCCAACGCGGTCTAACGGTAGCTGGGTAAGCGCCACCAGCAAAATTACCCCATCGATGCCCAGTTGCACATAGCCCGCCCGCAGGTCGTGGCGGTCCTGCAGGTACAGCGCCAGAATATTGATGCCGCCCAGGCTTGTTCGATGACGAAACAGCATCAGCATGCCAATGCCCATCAATGCCCCGCCCATGAGTGCCGCGTACAGCGAAGGCACGCTTGCAAACTGTACCCAGCCTTGGGTTAATTCAGAAAACAGCGATACCAGGCCAATAGCGATAAAGGTGCGCAGCGTAAAGCTCCACCCCATACGCTTGATCGCCAGATAATAAAACGGCAGGTTGATGGCAAAAAACCAAAGCCCGAAACTCCATTGCGTCACGTAATTAAGCAGCAGCGCCAAACCCGCGGTGCTGCCGGTTAGCAGCACCGCTTGGGTATAAAAGGTAACGCCCAAGGCAACGAAGAATGTGCCGAGCAGCATCGCCATTACATCCTCATAGAGGCGGTGCGGGTCCTTGGGTAAATCGTCCACGCGCATTTAAACGCCCTTATGAAGTGTGCCGGGTTGATGAACCGAGGTGATGAAAGCGTTTTAAACGGCGCTTGCGTGCTCAACCATCAACTGCAACGACTCCCGCCCTCTCCAGCGGTTACGGTTAAGTTTATAAGCGCAGTGCAGCGTATCGCCGATGGTGAACGCGGGCAGCTCGCCTGGCGTTAAGGCGCGAAACCAGATTGCCTTGCAGGTGATGGCGCCCATGGAGAGCTCAAGCATCAAGTGCGCGCCATCGGCACCCACCGGGCGCAGCGCTTCGACGATAAAACGCCCTTCAAAAAGCGGTGCGTCAAATTCACGCCCGTAGGGTCCCAGCGCGTCGATCTCTTCAAGCGTTGCCAGCGAAAGCTGCGCGGTGGAAAGCTCGCCATCCGTCCATAGCCTAGGATAGAGCGAACGCCCCACCAACTGCTCCGCCACGGCTTTGAGAAACGCCTGTTTAAACACGTCCAGCTGTTCGCGGGGAACGCCCACTCCGGCGGCACCGCTGTGCCCGCCAAAGCGTGGCAGCGCCTCTGGGGCCAGCTCAAAAGTACGCTGCAACGCATCGCGCAGGTGCAAGCCATCGATTGAGCGCCCGGAACCGGTGAGCATATTGGGGGCCGCCGCCTGCGTCAGCACCAGCGCGGGGCGCCCGTAGGACTGAACCAGCCGGGAGGCCACAATGCCCTGAACGCCGGGGTGGCCATCTTCCAGAAACACCACCACGGCGGGCTCATCGGCGATCAGCGCACTGGCGGCCAGCGCCCGTGCCTCTTCGGCCATATCAGCTTCAATCGCCTTACGCGACTGGTTATCCTGATCCAGCACTTCCAACTGACGGTTAGCGACGGCGTCGCTCTCGGCTAGCATGAAATGCAGCGCCGCGTAAGGGTCATCCAGCCGCGAGCGCGCATTGATCCGCGGGCCCATCTGAAAGGCCAGCGTTTCAGCATTGAACGGTACGCTGTCCGCACCCAGGCGTGCCGCCATGGCGCGCCAGCAGGCGGCGTCCATGCGGTTGATCAGGGTTAATCCGTAGCTCACCACGGCGCGGTTGGCGGGGCTTCCGCCCAGCGATACGCAGTCCGCCACGGTGCCCAGCGCCACATAGGAGAGCCACGGCGAAAGCTTGGGCGTAGCCTCGGGCAAGGCCCCCCACACCACCAATACGCCACGTGCCAACGACATCAACAGCCACGCCACCATGCACCCGGCGATGGTTTTATCCGGATAAGTGCAATCGTCACGGGTGGGATTTACGCAGGCGTAAGCCGACGCGGGCGGGCCTTCCAATGGCAACGCGTGGTGATCACTGACCACCACGTCAATGCCTGCCGCTTTGAGTCGCGCAATACGTGGCTCGTCGCTGCTTCCGCAGTCGGCGGTAATCACCAGGGTCGGGAATGGCTTAAGCGCCAGCGTGCGCTCAACCAACGGCAAGCTGATCCCGTAGCCATCGTGGATACGGTGGCCAATCAGGCTATGCAGCTTGTGCTCGGGCACACCAAACAGCTCAACCAGCGTGCGGCGAATGACGACGTGGGAGGTAATCCCATCCACATCGTAATCGGTCAAAATCCCGATGGATTCACCCTCGGCAACCGCCTGAGCAATACGTTCGGCGGCACGGCGCCCATCGGCGAGCTTTTCCGGGTGAGCCAGGTAGCGCAGGCTGGGCGTTACCAGCGGGGCAAGCTCGCCCTGATAGCCGGGCAGCCGTGAGGCGAGAAGGCGCGCCTGAAGCTCGCTCAAGCCTTGTGCCTGGGCACGGGCGTAGACAGCCTCGTCCAGCGGACGAGGCTCCAACATTAGCTGCGTGGTGTGCTGAGGTGTAACGGGCGGATTGGCATCTGGCAAAGCAGTCATCATGTGTTAACGACGGTTATCCGCCACAAACTGCTGCACGGCGCTCAGCTCAGCTGGCAATACCGTGTAGTGCTCTTCACGCTCCAGCAAATCATCCATATGCGTGGGCAGGGGTACACCCTGGAAGCCTGCCTTCACCACAGCTTCAGCAAACTTGGCCGGGTGTGCGGTGGCAAGCGTTATCATCGGCGTTGATTGATCAGCGCGGACACGCTCAGCAGCGCGGTAGCCCGTGGCGGTATGCGGGTCGAGCATTTCACCAGTACGGTGATGCGCTTCGCGAATGACGTCCAGAATGGTCGCATCGTCCACACTAAAACTTGAGAACTTCTCGCGCAGCTTGGCAAGCGGCGCATCGGCAAGTGCGGTGGGCTCTTGCTGAAAGCGCTCCAGCAGTGCCGCCACGGCGGCGCCATCACGCTCATAAGCATCAAACAGAAGACGCTCGAAGTTCGACGACACCACGATATCCATGGAAGGCGCGAGCGTTGCCTCAAGCTCCTTCTTGGAGAAGTCGTTGGCGGCCAGCGTACGGTGCAGAATGTCGTTGGAGTTGGTGGCAATGATGAACTGCTTGACCGGCAGCCCCATTTTGTACGCCATGTAGCCCGCAAACACGTTGCCAAAGTTGGCCGACGGCACACAGAAGCTGACCTCGCGATGCGGAGCACCCAACGCCACACCCGCCGCTACGTAGTAAACAATCTGAGCCATGATGCGCGCCCAGTTGATCGAGTTGACCGCCACCAGGCGCGTGCCGTTCAGAAAGTCTTGATTGGCAAAACTTGCCTTGACCATGGCTTGAGCGTCGTCAAAATTGCCTTCGATAGCAATATTGAAGACGTTATCGGCCAGCACCGAGGTCATCTGGCGGCGCTGCACTTCGGACACCCGCTGGTGCGGGTGCAGAATAAAGATATCCAGGTTGTCGCAGTGGCGGCAGCCTTCAATCGCCGCCGACCCGGTATCGCCCGAGGTGGCGCCCATGATCACCGCGCGCTCGCCGCGCTTTTTCAAAAAGTGATCCAACAGGCGGCCCAAAAGCTGTAGCGCGACGTCTTTAAATGCCAGCGTCGGGCCATGGAACTGCTCAAGCAGGAAGTGATTGGCGTCGAGCTGCTTGAGCGGCACCACCGCATCGTGAGTGAAGGTGGAATACGCGTCGGTCACGATGGTGCGGAAAGTGTCGTCGTCGATCTCGCCGTTTACAAACGGCTTCATGACCCGAAAAGCAATCTCGGCGTAAGAGAGCCCGGCCATATCGGCCAGCGCTTCTTTCGAGAGGGTGGGCAGCTCTTCCGGCACGTAAAGGCCGCCGTCGCTGGCCATACCGGTTAGTACGACTTCTTCAAACGAGAGCGCGGGCGCCTGCCCACGCGTACTGATATAGCGCATAGTGGGTTACTCCCCTTCGCTCAGGCTTTCCACGCGGATGCGTGTCACCGGTCCGGCGATATCGGCCATCGCTTCGATTTCACGAATTGCTTCGTTCATCTGCTTCTCTTTGGTGCGGTGCGTCAGCAGAATAATCGGCACCAGCTCGCCTTCGGTTGCCTCTTTCTGGATCAGTGCCTCAATAGAGATGCCCTGCTCCGAAAGAATGGTGGCTACGCGCGCCAGTACACCAGGGCGATCCACCGCCAACAGGCGCAGATAATACGCCGTAATGATGTCTTCCATCGGCATAATCGGCAGTTGGCTGACATCTTCATCAATACCGCTGAACGCCAAATAGGGCACGCGATAGTGGTGGGCAGTTGTAATATCACGAGCCACATCCAACACATCAGCAACCACGGCGGAAGCCGTTGGTTCAGCACCCGCACCGGCACCGTAGTAAAGCGTGGGGCCTACCGCGTCACCCATGATGGCAATGGCGTTTTTGACGCCATGCACATTGGCCAGCAAACGCTCTTTGGGGATCAACGTGGGGTGAACGCGTAGCTCAAGCCCCTGGTCGGTACGCTTGGAAATACCCAAGTGCTTAATAACGTAGCCCAGGTTATCGGCCTGCTCGACATCTTCAGCAGTAATCCGTGAAATACCTTCGGTGAAGGCTCTTTCAAACTGAAGCGGTACACCGTAAGCAATCGAGGCCAGAATGGTCAGCTTGTGCGCCGCATCGATACCTTCCACGTCAAACGTGGGGTCGGCTTCGGCGTAACCCAGTGCCTGCGCTTCGGCAAGTACGTCTTCAAAGGCTCGGCCTTCGTCACGCATGTGCGTCAGAATAAAGTTGCCGGTGCCGTTAATGATGCCTGCCACCCACTCAATGCGGTTGGCACCCAAGCCTTCACGCAGCGATTTGATAACCGGAATACCGCCTGCAACGGCGGCTTCAAAGGCGACGATAACGCCCTTTTCATGAGCCGCCTTGAAGATTTCATTACCGTGAACAGCAATCAACGCCTTGTTAGCAGTGACCACATGTTTGCCATTGGCAATCGCGGTGAGTACCAATTCACGCGCCATGTCATAGCCGCCAATCAGCTCGACCAGCACATCAACGTTAGGGTTAGTTGCCACCTCGAAAACATCGGTGGTTGCATTAATACCGGTAATATCGCAGTCGGGGTGAATACTACGGTGAGCCACCTGCTCAATCACAATAGGGCGGCCTGCACGGCGTGCAATATCATCCGCGTTGCGCGTCAATACATTGAACGTGCCGCCGCCAACCGTGCCTAGCCCACAAATGCCTACTCTTACCGGTTTCAAAATACATCCCCTTTCGTGGTGGGCGCCCTTGGCGCCTGGTCTTAAATTCAGTGTCTCAGCGTCACCGCTCGTTAACGGTGCTCTCTATTGGTGGGCACTTGTTGGGCGTGCCTATTGCTATGTTTCTGTTGCTACGTTTCTGTTGCCAAGCGCCTGCTTCAAAGCGCCTGACAGGTCAAGCTTAGACGTCGCCCAAGCCTAACATGACGGCAAGCCTTTCTGGCGGTACATAGCCTGGTACCATTTGGCCATCGGGCAGAATAATCGCGGGCGTGCCCTGTACGCCCAGCGCCATACCCAACTCATACTGTTCAGCCACCGGGTTATCGCAATCCGAAGGGCCCGATAGTGGCTGGCGCTGCTGGGCACGGGTCATCGCTTCACTACGATTATCCGAACACCACGCTTGCTGCATGGAGGTCGCCGCATCGCTGCCCATACCCGCCCGTGGGAATGCTAAATAGTGTACCGCAATCCCGCGCTCATTAAGCTCAGGCACGGCTTCGTGAAGACGCTCACAGTAGGGGCAAGTGGGGTCGGTAAATACTACCACGGTGGCTCTTGGCTCATCGACACCGCGATACACAACGCGCTCAGACTCGGGGATGCTTGCCAGTGCCGCAACACGCTCCTGATTTTTGGACTGCTCGGTTAAATTGACCAGCCCCGTCTCGGCATTTTCGAAAAGATCACCCACCAAAAAGTGGCTACCATCGACGTTGGTGTAAAACGACTCGCCGCTTTCCAAGCGCACGTGGTAAATGCCTTCCATCGGAGCCGTCGTTACGTGCTCAACCGGCATCGGCTGACCATTAACGCTCAGCGACTCACTCAGTCGTTGCGTGACGGCATCTGCGTGAGCGGCGACCGGCAAAACGCTGGCGATGGCGAGCGTGAGTAATGCCGTGCGTAAAGAAGGAGTAACCGTACGTTGACGCATTCTATCTTCAACCTCGCGGATGGTGTTCTGCATGTAAATGCTCCAAGCGGGCTTGGGCAACATGCGTATAAATTTGAGTCGTAGATAAATCGCTGTGGCCTAACAGCAGCTGTACGACCCGTAAATTGGCCCCATGATTCAATAAATGTGTCGCAAAAGCATGTCGCAGCGTATGCGGAGACAGCGGACGCGAGATACCAGCCGTGATGGCATGCGCTTTTATACGGTGCCAGAAGGTCTGTCGCGTCATGGCTTTATCATGGCGCCCTGGAAAAAGCGCTGGCCTGGTCGGGTCGCTCATTAGCGCAGGTCTGGCCGTTTTCATATAGTGCGCAAGCCAATCTGCTGCTTCCTCCCCCATGGGCACCAAGCGGTCTTTATCCCCCTTACCGCGCACACGCACCACATTTTGGCGCAGGTTCACCGCATCGCCGGTTAACGATACAAGCTCCGATACGCGCAGCCCACAGGCATACAGCAGCTCCAGCATGGTGCGGTCGCGCACGCCCAGCGGTGTATCAACATCAGGCGCCATCAGCAGGCGCTCGACCTCCGCCTCTTCCAGCGTATTGGGCAAGCCTGGCTGCACTCTGGGAAGCTTAACATCCACCAGCGGGTCGCTAACCACATGCCCGTGTAAGCGTGCCCAGCGATAAAAACTTCTAAGGCTTGATAACAGCCGGGCGTTGCTTCGCAGTTGATAGCCTTGCTCTCGGCGGGCATCCAACCATACGGGAAGCCGCTGCCCCGTGGGAGACAATATATCCTCACCTTCTGCTACCAGATAGTGCTGCCACGCGGTTAAATCGCGCCGATAGGCGGCTAACGTATGATCACTGGCGCCTTGCTCTAACCATAGGGCGTCCAAGAAAGCATCAATGACGCTCATACGTTAATCGTCTCCTGCTGAGTATATGACCACATAAACAAAACCCCGCCCCGCAAAGCGGTGACGGGGTTCTTGTATCCGGTGCGACACGTGCCCAAGACGTACGTCAAGAACAGTGCGCGCCCGAGAAAGCGTCGCTTAGGACAGCTTTTCTTTGATACGTGCTGACTTACCGCTACGCTCACGCAGGTAGTACAGCTTGGCTTGACGCACGTCACCACGACGCTTGACTTCAAGAGAGTCAACCAGCGGGCTGTAGGTCTGGAAAGTACGCTCAACGCCAACACCGTGAGAAATTTTACGTACGGTGAAAGCGGAGTTCAGACCACGGTTACGCTTGGCAATAACAACACCTTCAAACGCCTGCAGACGCTCGCGGGTGCCTTCCTTAACTTTTACTTGAACGATAATGGTGTCGCCCGGCGCAAAAGAAGGAATCTCTTTGCCCATCTGCTCGTTTTCGATCGCCTGGATCACCTTGTTCTTGCTGCTCATCTTCATACTCCTAAATAACGGAATGGTTTGCCACGCAGTTGTGGAAGGGGCAAACCGTGATCCCGGCGCTCGAATCGAGCCACACGGGAGTCGTTATGGGTGACACAGGTCCGTAGGCTTGCCGTCGATATGTAGACGACGTGCCCTTTCCGTCCTGCACCGCCGCTCTGCACCAGGTCGTTGAAAATAACCTACTTGGCAGACAGAGCGTGTTCCTCGATAAACTCATTCAGCAACTGCTGTTGCTCGGCATTAAGCTCGCGCCCTTCTAACAGGTCGGGACGGCGCTGCCATGTGCGGCCTAACGACTGCTTCAACCGCCAGCGCTTGATGGCTGCATGATTACCGCTTAGCAGCACATCCGGCACCTGGCGCCCGTCGATACTTTCTGGACGGGTATAGTGCGGGCAGTCCAAAAGACCGTCATTAAACGAGTCTTCGATAGCGGAGTCCTGATGCCCCAATACACCGGGAACCAACCTCGCCGCTGCGTCAATCAGCACCATGGCGGGCAGCTCACCGCCGCTCAGCACATAGTCGCCAATCGACCACTCTTCATCGATGTCACTCTCCACCACACGCTCATCAATCCCCTCATAGCGCCCTGCCACCACCACAAGGGGGCCAGTAGCGGCTAATGCCTGAGCGCCTTTTTGATCAAGCTTACGCCCTTGGGGCGAAAGGTAGATCACCGTAGGCACCTGGCCGGTGGCTTGATGTGCCCGTTCACGGGCATCGTGGATAGCGCCACGGAGTGTATCGACTTTCATCAACATACCCGGGCCGCCGCCATAAGGGCGATCATCCACACTGCGATGGCGGTCGGTGGCGTAATCTCGCGGGTTCCAAAACTCCAAGGCAATACGTTGCTTCTCTATCGCCCGACCTACTACGCCCTGCTGGGTGAGTGCATCGAACATTTCAGGAAACAACGATACTACGCCGATCCACATAGCGGGCGTATCCATATCATTGCCGAGCACCGCTGTTTGCACATCGGCCGCTTCGTCATTGATCAAAACTCAGGGTCCCAGTTAACGACCATACGGCCATCTTCAAGGCTGATTTCGACAATCACGTCATCAGGCAAAAACGGGAGTAGCCGCTCGCGTTTGTCGATCGCGTCGTCATCGCCGCGAACCACCATGACATCGTTGGCGCCGGTTTCAAACAGGTAGCTTACCCGCCCTAACCGCTCGCCGGCTTGAGTGAAGACAGCCAAGCCTTCAAGCTCATGCCAGTAATACTCATCGGCTGACAGTGTAGGCAGTGCATCTTTGGGCAGTAAAATATCCGCTTGCGCCAGAGCCTCAGCGGCATTGCGGTCATTTACGCCTTTAATCTGCACAACAAGGCCTTTACCTTGCCGACGTCCCTGAACAATGGCCATTCGCGTCAGGGTTTCCCCTTGGCGCACCCACCATTCGGGATAATCCAAAATGCTGTCCATGGGGCTGGTGTAAGAATACACCTTGAGCCAACCCTGCACCCCGTGGGGGCTAGTCAGCTTGCCTAACACCACATGCGTGTCGTCAGTTTGGCTTGTTTCAAAACACGTCATCGACGACCTCAACGTACAGCAGTCCAGACTCTACCGTGAACAGACTTACGCCTGTTTACGCGCTTCTTTAACCAGCTCAGCAACACGACCAGACAACTGGGCGCCTTGGCTCTGCCAGTGAGTAACACGTTCTAGATCAACGCGCAGACGCTCTTCCTGACCACGAGCAACCGGGTTGAAGAAGCCGATACGCTCGATGAAACGGCCGTCACGGGCGTTACGCGAGTCAGTCACAGTCAGGTGATAAAAGGGACGCTTCTTGGCGCCACCACGTGCCAAACGAATGGTAACCATACGATAACTATCCTTCGGTTGAGGTTACGAGAGTGGAAAATAGCGCAAACCGCCACCAGAACACTCATCATACTGTTTTCTTGATACGCGGCTCACTTGAAGATAAGTGGCTGCTTTGTACCATTTTAGGCCTTCACAACCGGATGTTACGGCAATGCTTACGCATATTTTGCCAACACCCACGTATGAAGAGGCCGCATTCTACGCAAATGCGCCCTGATTGGAAAGCCTGACAGCCAGAAAACTCACAATACGTCAACCACTGCATTAACGGCTAAGCACTGACGCGCTCAACAAGTGTCACGCCAACTCTCACGACCTGCGTGGCGCGCGTAGGCGTCTTTACTCTTGCTTCAAGCAGGCGCAGTGCTTCAAGAGCCGTTTCCTGTACCGGGTTACGCACCGTCGTTAAAGGGCAGCGCCCCCAAGCAGCGCCTGGAACATCGTCAAACCCGGTAACCGCTATCTCATCCGGCACCCGCATACCGCGCTGCGCAGCGGCTTCGACAACGCCCAGCGCCATGGCATCGTTGGCGCAGATAACTGCATCCAATGACTGTCCGGCATCCAGCAGCGCCAGCCCTTCATTCAGCCCACTTTGCAGCGAGAAGTCTCCCCGGTGCACGGCCATTAACGCCAAGCCGTGGTGGCTCAGTGCCTGCTCGACGCCCAGCCTGCGCTCCTGGTCAGAAAACGTATCCTCAGTGCCGCCCAACCAGGCAATCCGTCGGCGCCCTTGCTGGACCAACCGGTCCACCAGCAAATGCATACCTTTTATATTGTCGCAACACACGGCATCAGCCCCACTGCTTTCCAGCACGCGTCCAATCAATACCAGCGGCGCCCCTGAAGCCCGGCAGCGGTCGGCGATCTCGCGACTCACCGAGCCTGCCGCCACAATAGCCCCCTCAACCTGATAGGCCAGCGCATGGTCGATCACCTCGGTGACGTTACCGCCGCGCAACGCTGGCAATAGTAGCGGCTGATAGCCACGGGAGCTGAGCTCAAACACCAAATGCTCAAGTAGCCAAGCCTCATAAGGACGCGATATCTCTCCGGCCACCACCGCGATCAATCCAGTGCTACGCCCCGTCAGCCCCCGAGCGATAAGATTGGGCCGATAACCCAGCGCCTGAGCCACGGCTAAAACGTGTTCGCGCTTTTTTGCCGACACCGACGCTCCGGCTGTAAAAGCGCGTGAGACCATGGCGCGAGATACGCCTGCCGCTTGGGCTACATCATCGGCGGTTACGCGTATCGGCATGCGCCAGCGCCTCGGGTGTTTTTCAACATGATGACCGCTCAATCAACAAGATAATTCCGCCATCCTAGCACCCCTTGGTTGCCTTTTAAGCGTTTTAAAATGTACATCAAAGCGTCATCAACGCCTCGTAAAATCACCTTATTAAAATTTTGCACGCGCGTTCAAAATTACGCTTGTTATCCGTCTTCTACCTTTTATGGAGCACCGAGAATGAGCACCGAGGCATTGACGCTCAATGACGTGACGATTGACCTCAGGCAGAAACGCATTCTGGAAAACATCCATCTTGATGTCGCGCCAGGAAGCTTCACCTGCCTGCTGGGTCCATCCGGCGGCGGAAAAACGACGCTGCTGCGCGCCATTGCTGGCTTCACACCTCTAAGCCGTGGCGACATACGTTTAGGCAAACGGTCTATCACTCATCTGCCGCCTGAAAAACGCCAGACCGCCATGGTGTTTCAGTCCTACGCGCTCTGGCCGCATATGAGTGTGGGGGAAAACCTTGGCTACCCGCTGAAACTGCGCGGCGTCCCTCGCGAGGAGCGCGCCCGAAAAGTTGCCGCCATGCTGGAGCGCATGGAGCTTGGTGGTTTTGAAAGCCGTGCGGTCACGCAACTCTCTGGCGGCCAGCGCCAGCGTATCGCCCTGGGGCGTGCGCTCATTATTGACCCACCTTTATTACTGCTCGATGAGCCACTTTCCAACCTGGATGCCGCGATTCGGCGCAGCCTGCGCAGCGAACTGCGCCGCCTACAGAAGTCGCTGGGCATTACCACCATCATGGTGACCCACGACCAGGAAGAAGCGCTCCAAATGGCCGACCAGATCGTCCTGATGCGCGGAGGCCATGTCGTGCAGGTAGCGCCACCCCAAACGCTTTATCACCAGCCGGCTGACGTGGCCGCCGCACGCTTTTTGGGTGTGGATAACACCGTTGCTCGGCAAGCCTCGGACCCCGCGATGGCCTCTGCTGCCACCACATTTGGCTTTCGTACGCGTGACGCCTTGATCAATGTCCCCCAGCATCCTGCGATGCTGACGCGTAAAGGGCGGGTTACTGACTGCGTTTATACCGGCGATGGCTATCAAATATCGCTTTGTGCCGAACAGGCTGAGCTTTGTGCTACGTCGGCCACTCCTATTGCTCCGGGTACCTTTGCCGTTGTTCAGGTACCGCAATCGGCCCTGATCCCTTTTGGGCCGGACGATCGGCATCTGCCGCCACTTGATCGACAAGAGGATATTGCATGAAACCCTTCGCCCTTACGCTCAGCCTGATCGCCAGCGCCATTGCTACACCTGCCATGGCCGCCACAACGCTTAACGTGTTTACGGCAGGCGACGACAACATGGTCGAGTACATTAATGAATTTCTCGCTCCTCGCTTTGAAGCCATGCATCCGGATGTCAGCGTCCGCGCCATGGGCACCGGCCCCGGCGATGCAGGAAGCCAAGCTATTTACGAAACCCTAAGCGCTCAGCGTGATAAAGAGACGTGGGGCGTCGACGTTGCAGTCATCCACCAGCGCATGGCCGGGCAGATGGTGGAAGAAGGTTTACTAAGCACCTATACCGGCGCGCTTGAAACCGGTGATTTGGTCAGCGCGGACAGCGCGCGTAATGCGCTGGGCGTTGATGTCGAAGGCTATGTTATGCCGATGTTTCAGAGCCAGATTGCCATCGCCTACAACCCGGCCCTTTTAGAACAGCCGCCGGAAAGCTACGCAGCGCTTGCCGACTGGGTTGAGGAGAACCCCGACCAGTTTGGCTATAACGGCATCACCGGCGGCATGGCAGGCGTAGGCTTTGTCTTCGGCTGGATGTACGCCTTTACTGACATGGCCGACACGCTGCAAAACGGTCCTTGGGAAGAGGGCGCGTCTGAGCACTGGACAACAGCACTTGATCAGCTGCGTACTTTTAACCAGCACGTCACCCTGACACCCGGCAATGCGGGCACCATGGACGCCATGAACCGCGGCGAAATCGCCATGGGCCCGGTGTGGATGGACATGTACTACACCTGGATGACCGATGGTCGCCTCAACCCCGATTTCCGCCTGCTACTGCTCGAACCCGGCATGCCCGGCCAGCCGATGTACTACGCGATTCCTGAGCGCGCAGAGCATGCTGAGTTGGCGGCTGAATTCATTGCTTTGGCAACGAGCCCTGAGGTACAGGCTGAAGGTATTGTCGGCACGTTTAACTGGTTCCCCGGTATTGATGCCGAGCACGTTCGCAGTGAACTGAGCGACGAACAGTGGGCTCAGCTCTATGCTGACGTATCGCCAGAGACACTTGCTGAACGTGGCCGCTCCATGCCGCAAGCGGATTACTTCCGTGCCATTCTCGAAGCCTATGAAAGCCACGTCAGCCGCTAAGCGCTGGACGATCAAGCGCTCGATGATAACGCTTTGATGATCATTACCCGGGGACCTTCGCGCCCCCTTCACTGTGGAAAGCGTTTATGACGACTTCGCCCTCTTCAACCTATCCCATTGCGATGTCTGGCAAGCGATTCCCGCGAATAAGCTTGGGTATATTGCTGGTTCTGCCTGCGCTAACCGCGATTACGCTGCTCTATGCGCTGCCCTTGCTACGCTCGCTGGTGACAGCTTTTCGTAGCAGTGATGGCGGCTGGACCACCGACCACCTCGTTCGCGCCTTTTCGCTGTATGGCCGCGACGTGTTGTTCTCTATCGGCGTCGTATCAGCAGCACTTGCGCTCATCGCCGTTATCTCCATTGCGATTTCAGGTTATCTGGTGCTGGGCACCACGCCCTGGGCCGTTCGCTTATTGCGCTGGCTCTACCGCTGGCCGCTGTTTATTCCATTCGTAGTAAGTGGTCAGATTGCCCGCTCATTTTTATCGACCAACGGCATGATGAACGGCGTACTGATCGAAACAGGCCTAATGATGCCCGAGAGCGCGCAGAGCTTTTTGGATTGGCGAGGATTAGTGCTGACCTTTGCTTGGAAACAGATCCCGTTTGTGACGCTTCTCTTGGCCGGTGCCATGGCCGCGATTGACCGCAGCCATATTGAAGCCGCCCGCAACATGGGCGCGAGCCGCCTGCGCTGCCTTTTCGGCATTATCCTGCCTCAGGCAGCGCCCACCCTCTGGGTCGGGTTGATTCTGTCGCTGGTCGCGATGCTTTCGGTCCTCTCGGTACCGATGATGCTGATTGCCGGTAACCCCACCATGATGACCTCAATGATGGCCCATCGAATCACGTACTACGGTGACTACGGCGTCGCCAATGCGCTGGGGCTGTTCTCCTACGCGTTAACGGCGGTAACCGCATGGATCTATTTGCGTCTGACCCTGCGCCGCGAGGTGACCTCATGAGTATCACCCGCGCACTTTCGCCGATAGGGCTGGGCCTTTTACTGGGCGTGGTTGCCTTTATTGTTTTCGGGCCGCTGTTGAATCTTGCTCTTTGGGCCTTTGCCGAGCAGTGGTTTTACCCGAATCGACTGCCTACCGGCTGGGGCTTTTCCTTTTGGGAGCGCGTGTTCCGCCCACGTGCCGGCGCTTGGACATCGCTTTTCAATACCGTACTGGTTGCCTTTTCCGCCGTTATACTTTCAATGGCGCTGGCCATTCCTGCAGGCTACGCCCTGGCACGTCAGGCGTTACCCGCGCGTAATGTGATTATGCTGTTTTTTTTATTGCCCCGGGCATTTCCCAATCTGCCGATTTTCGTCAATATCGCCGCCATTTTTTATCAGTGGGGGCTCAACGGAACGCTAATTGGCGTAGTGCTGGTGCATTCGCTTCCGGGCCTTGTATATGCCGTTTGGATCGCGACCGCCGCATTCTCTACGGTGGACCGCTCGCTGGAAGAAGCGGCCCGCAACCTGGGTGCCTCTCCGCTGCGTACGTTTGCCGGTATCACCCTGCCCCAGGCGCTGCCTGGCCTGCTTGCCGCGTCCATCTTCGTATTCCTCGACAGCATTGATGAGTTCACCGGGACGTTTTTTGTCGGCGCACCGGAAATTACCACGCTGCCACTGTTGATGTTTAACGCCTCCATGGGTGGCAACTATCAGGTGGCGGCCATTACTGCGTTGATTTTGCTGATCCCGTCGGTCGGCTTCATGTTGGTCATCGAGCGTTTTCTAAAAGCCGATGTCCTGTCACGCGTGGGCCGTTAACGGCCCGCGTCATGTTATCGAGTTCTGTACATGCTGATTGCCCATTTATCTGACCTTCATGTGTTTACTACACAGTCTGAAACCGGCGAGTCACGTTTGGATATCGCCCACGTGGTTGAACGTATCGTGAGCGACCTTGTGTCGCTTAGCCCACCGCCCGATCTTGTTGTGATCAGCGGTGACCTGGCCGACGGCGGGACCGAAGACGACTATCGACTGATTCGCCGCTTGCTGGCACCACTGGAAATGCCCATTCTGGCCGTCCCGGGCAACCACGATCGGCGTGAAGCCATGCGCGCAGTGCTGGGTGACCGACTTTCGGGCTTGCAGCCAGGCAAGTTTCTGCACTCCCGTGTGGAAGCAGTCGGTGTCACGTTACTGGGCCTGGACTCAATTATTGTTGGCAAACCTCAAGGCGCGCTATGTAGCGAACGCCTGGATTGGCTGGAAAATCAGCTTCGCCATACCCAGCCGTTAACGTTCCTGGTGATGCATCACCCGCCCTTTATGACGGGCAACCCTCACTGGGATGACTACAGCCTGATCGAGGGCCGAGAGCGTTTCGAGGCTATTATCAGCGCGTCTCCCAAACGCATTCTATGTGGGCATATTCATCAGCCCTTCCACACCTTGTGGGGGCAACACTACAGCGCCATTGCGGGCAGTCCTGCGTTTCAATACGACCTGGTGCCGGGCAGCCAAGCGAACCCGACACTCAGCGATGTGCCTTACAGCTATCCGCTACATGACTGCCAGCCAGATGGCAGCGTTCTGGTTCACCTGCGCCATATAACCTAAAAGCCAGCACCGAAGGGTGCTGGCTTTTAAAGCGTGCGGGCCTTTAATTGGCTCGCCACCAGGTTCCAGGCGTGTGCTTAGCGCCAGGGCAGGCCGCCGGGGCCACCCATACCGCCACCGCCCATGCCTCCCATTCCACCTGGACCGCCAGGACCTCCGCCGCCGCCCATCATGCCGGACATGCCGCGCATCATTTTCTGCATGCCGCCTTTCTTGCCCGCTTTCTTCATCATCTTCTGCATCTGCTTGTGCTGCTTGAGCAGACGGTTCAGGTCGGGCACCTGCAGGCCAGCACCGGCGGCAATCCTGCGCTTGCGCGAGCCGTTGATAATATCCGGCGCGCGGCGCTCCTTGGGCGTCATGGAGTTGATCAGCGCTTCAAGCTTACCCAGCTCCTTTTCAGGGCCGGGGCCCTGGGCCATTTCGGCCATTTGCCCCATGCCGGGTAGCTTGCCCAGAAGGCCACCCATGCCGCCCATCTTTTTGAGCTGTTGCAATTGGTCGCGGAAGTCTTCCAGATCAAAGCCATCGCCTTTTTTGACCTTGCTGGCAAGCTTGGTAGCTTTGTCTTTATCAACCGTGCGCTCGGCTTCCTCAATCAGCGACAGCATGTCGCCCATGCCGAGGATGCGTGATGCCACACGATCCGGGTGGAAGGGCTCCAGAGCGTCAACTTTCTCGCCCACCCCCATAAACTTGATGGGCTTGCCAGTAATATGACGTACCGACAGCGCCGCACCGCCACGCGCATCACCATCAGCCTTGGTTAAGATAACCCCGGTCAGCGGCAGCGCATCGTGGAATGCTTTCGCGGTATTAACCGCATCCTGGCCAGTCATCGCATCGACGACGAACAGCGTTTCTTGCGGTGAGATCGCCTTATGCAGCGCCTGGATCTCCGCCATCATGGCTTCATCAATTGCCAAGCGACCCGCGGTATCTACCAGCACCACATCGTGGAACTGGATTTTGGCGTGTTTGATCGCCGCTTCGGCAATATCAACAGGCTTCTGGTCAGAGCGCGACGGGAAGAAGTCGACTTCAACCTCTTTGGCCAGCGTCTCCAACTGGTCGATGGCTGCCGGGCGATAAACGTCGGCCGACACCACCAGGACTTTTTTCTTCTCGCGTTCGCGCAGGTAGCGGGCAAGTTTGGCTACCGACGTGGTTTTACCCGCCCCTTGCAAACCGGCCATCAACACAACGGCTGGCGAGCCTTTGAGGGTTAGGCCTTCGTTGGCCTCGCCCATAATGGCTTCCAGCTCCTGCTGGACGATTTTGACGAACTGTTGACCGGGCGATAGGCTCTTGGACACCTCTTGCCCAACCGCCCGCTCGCGAACGCGTTCGATAAAGGCCTTGACGACCGGCAGCGCTACGTCGGCTTCAAGCAGCGCTTTGCGCACTTCGCGCAGGGTATCTTTGATATTGTCGTCGGTCAGGCGCGCCTGACCTTTAATCGACTTCAACGTCTGGGAAAGACGCTCACTGAGATTCTGAAACATGGGGCCTCTCTGCCTCCGTCGCTGTCGCCGGGCCTACGCCCCTGGACTGATGTGCATGGATTATACGCGCTCACGCCTTGAGTCTCCATGACTGTCCGCGCGGGCTAACGATGGCTGTGCGATACTGCTTTGATTGGTTATAGTAGTCGGTACACGTTAACTTAACTGTTTTTTACTGCAACGCGCGAAATGCGCGCACGGATAGCATCATGCAGGCGCTGCCTTTCGCCACGATCGCTTTTGTACTCTATGTCGCTGCTGCCACTTGGCAGGGCATGACCCTTTTTCGCCGCGTGCCGCCACGCCAAGGCATGGTGCGCCTGTTGGGCGCCTTGGGCCTGCTGCTCCATATCCCGGTGGTCGTCCAACTGATGGGGCAATCCCCAGGCCTTCTGCCTGGGTTTACCACCAGCGCGA
Organism: Halomonas sp. AOP7-E1-9; assembly: GCF_052376035.1. Lineage (NCBI taxonomy): Bacteria > Pseudomonadati > Pseudomonadota > Gammaproteobacteria > Oceanospirillales > Halomonadaceae > Halomonas > Halomonas sp. AOP7-E1-9. Next base: position 48,191 of record NZ_JBQSVC010000005.1, on the reverse strand, counting down.
CGCTTTTCATGGCGGTCGCCGTTAATGTGCTGTTGATAGCGAGCCTTTTCAAGCCGGTGCTTAACGTCGGCATCGTTCTCTTTCCTTTAGCGGGTGTCGCGCTGATTACCGCCACCTGGCTCCCCAGCCACACTAGCCAAACCGGCTTGACACCCGGCATTCTGCTGCATGCCATTAGCTCCGCGCTGGCGTTTGCCATGCTCGCGATTGCAGCGATACAGGCAATTCTGGTGGGATTACAAAACCAGGCGCTACGCCATCACCATATTCGCGGCATCGTGCAGTCGCTTCCTCCGCTAACCACGATGGAACGCGTCCTGTTTGAGTTGGTCTGGGCAGGCATTTTGCTACTAACGCTCTCGATTGTGAGCGGTTTTATCTTTCTTGATAATATTTTTGCCCAGCATTTATTACATAAAACCGTTCTCTCATTAGGTGCATGGGTTATTTTCACAACCCTACTGATTGGCCGCTATCGCTTCGGTTGGCGCGGCATGCGCGCAGTACGGTGGACGCTGGGTGGTTGCACGCTTTTGATACTGGCCTACTTTGGCAGTAAGTTTGTGCTTGAGATACTGCTCAATCGCTAAGCCCATATACACGGCTATGGCTGTCTTGACACACCTTCTTCTAGCTTCTACAAACCGTGCTTGATACGGCATAAAGGAATTTTCGACTTGAGCGACGACTTCCCCTTGGGATTACTATTCGGCCTTCTTGGCTTACTGGTACTGCTATCGGCATTTTTCTCTAGCTCTGAAACCGGCATGATGTCGATTAATCGTTACCGCCTGAGCCATCAGGCCAACAGCGGTGATCGGCGCGCCAAACGGGTCATGCGCCTACTTACCCGCCCTGACCGCTTGATTGGCGTCATTCTAATCGGCAACAATTTCGTCAATAATCTTGCGGCATCCATTGCGACCATCATCGCTATTCACTTTTTCGGCGAAGTATCAGGCCCGGCGATTTCTACTGCCATTTTAACGATTACTATTTTAATTTTTTCCGAGGTTACCCCCAAAACCTACGCGGCGATTAAACCTGAGCGTATTGCCTACCCCAGCTCTATGGCGCTGGAGCCGCTTTTGAAGCTGCTTTATCCGCTGGTGTGGCTGGTGAATATGATCTCGAACGGCCTACTGCGCCTACTGGGCGTGAAAAGCGTGGAGAATGGCGGCGACAACCTTACCCGCGACGAGCTGCGTACCGTGGTACATGAGGCCGGCACGCTGATTCCCTACCGCCACCGGGCCATGCTGCTGTCGATCCTGGATCTTGAGAATGTCACGGTCAACGACATTATGGTGCCGCGCCATGAAGTGCTGGGGATTGACCTGGACGATTCGTTGGAAGATATTCTGACCCAAATTCGTACCAGCCAGCACACCCGCTTACCGGTATATAAAGGCGATATCAACAACATCATCGGCATGCTGCACTTGCGCAATGCCGCGCGCTTTTTATCCCGTGACGAAGTAACCAAGGCGGCAATTGTCCAGGAAGCACGCGAACCCTACTTTATTCCTGAGTCCACACCGCTTCATACCCAACTGCTTAACTTTCAAAAGCAGAAGCGGCGTATCGGTATCGTGGTAGATGAGTATGGCGATGTCGAAGGGTTGGTAACGCTTGAAGATATTCTGGAAGAGATCGTTGGCGAGTTCACCACGGACGTATCGGAAGATGAAGAGATTCATCAGCAGGACGACGGCAGCCATGTCATTGAGGGTACGGCCAACATCCGTGAAATCAATAAAATGCTGGGGTGGCACTTACCAACCGATGGTCCCAAGACCCTGAACGGGTTGATTTTAGAGCACCTTGAAGCGTTCCCCGAAGGCCCCGCCAGCCTGCAAATTAACAATATCCGTATGGAAATACTGGAGATCCGCGACAACCTGATCACCTCTGCCCGCTGCTGGCAAAACGTGCGTCTTCCAAGACGCCAGCCCTGACAGCACTTGAGACAGATAGCACTTGAAATGGACAGCACTGGGGACGACATGAAGCGCGTTAGCGCGCGTCAATATCTTTATCGGCGGCCACTTTTAGCGCTCGCACCCGCGTTTCCAAATAGCCACGCAGCGTAACCCCATCCACCTCTTGCACATTAATGGGTGGGCCAAAATGCAGGCTAACCGGCGCCCTAAAGCGGCTTGGCCACTTTTTCAGCGCTTTACCGTTGTAGTGTGATGTCCAGGAGCCCCACAAGCCTGCCAGCCCGGCAGGAATCACCGGCACATTATCGCGTGCCAGAATAGTTTCCAGCCCGCGTCTGAAGGTATGGATATCACCGTCTGGCGTTAACCGCCCTTCCGGAAATACCATAACGACTTCCCCTCGGCGCAGTGCCAGGCTCACTTCATCCAGCGTACGCCGCAAGGCGCCGGGGCTACGCCGCTCGGACTCAATGGGAATAGCGCCGACAAGCTGAAACCACCACTTGAGCCAAGGCGAATCGAAAATTGGCTGATCCATAACAAAACGCAGTGGCCGAGGGCTACCGCCCCCCAAGACCAGAGCATCCATAAAGCTTACGTGGTTGCACACAACCAGCGCACCGCCGCGTTTGGGGAGGTGATAACGCCCATGCACATGCAAGCGATAGCAAAGTCGCATAGCCAGATAAATCAGGCTACGCAGCACTTGGCGGACAGCATTGATCCACCATCTCACGACGCCGGCTCCCGGCGCCGAAGCCCCGCCAGCACCGTACTGACCAACTGATCCAGCAGTTCATCCACTTTAAGCTGCTGGCCTTGCCAATACCCCAAGCGTTCATTTAAGCCCAGCTGTACCAGCCCATGTACGCTGCCCCATAGCGTGCGCCCCAGCCGCCGAGCTTCGAGATCGTCAAGCGTGGGCTGGTACTCTTTGAGGGCGGATTCCACTTGGGTAAACAGCGCTTCAATGAGATGGCTTTGACGCTGATCAAGCTCCCCTTCTTGCGCCAAAGGATAATCAAACAGCAGCTTCCAGCGGTAGCAGTCTTGCTCGGCGAAGTGCCAGTACGCATGCGCCAGCGCACGCAGCCAAGGCTCTGGCGCGTCTGCCGATAATGACGTAATGGTCTGCTTCAAGCCCGCCAACGTTTCGACGTTAACGTGCTGCAATAAGTTGTTAAAGCTGCCGTAAAGTTTAAGCAGCGTACTGGGCGCGCAGCCAACCTCTCTAGCCAGGGCACGCAGGGATAAATCGTGGACTGACTGTACAGCCAACCAATCATCACAAGCTTTCATGACCTGCGCATGGAGGGCATCGGGCGCATGCTGTCTAGGACGGGCCATGGCGATCTCTTCAGGTCAACGAATAACAAGAAAGAATGCCTCACAGCGCTTTAGCGTGAGCAAGGGGTGATATAGGATACCTTATATCGAACACTGTTTTCGACACTAAAACGCCACATTTAGCGCATTCTTGTGCATCTGTAATCTCTCCCATGACATGATTGAGCCGATTCTGCTTAAGGAGACTGGCATGACCGGACGCCTACATGTACACAACTTACCGCTCAAGCGTCTTCTGCCCTCACTCAAGGCGACATCCGCGCTGGTGGAATCCCCCAATCTGGCACCCCGCCAACCCGTTTCGGCTATTCGTTTAGCCCAGGGTGAATTGCAGCTCGAATCAGTTTTTTGGGGGCTAACCCCCCCGTGGTTAACGGTGCTGGATCACGCTCCACACTGCGCTAGAGCTGAGACACTCAGTTCAAAAGCCATGTTCCATGAAGCGTTTCAGGCTCGTCGCTGCGTTATTCCTGTCAGCGGTTTTTACGTCTGGAAAGCACTGCCGCGACACAAACAGCCTTATCTGGTCACAGAGGTGAGGCGCGCGCCCTTACTGCTCGGTGCGTTATGGTGTCGCTACCATACAACGCTTACCGCGTTTACTGACTCAACAGCACTGATTAGCGTACCGGCCAACGCATGCCTGGCACCGCTTAGCGGCCGATTGCCGGTGGTCATTCCTCCGCATGCATTGACCACATGGCTTGATCCCGATAGCCCTTTGGAAACCGTTAAAACGTTATTAACACCCGCGCCCTTGGAACTATTAGGTGCGTTTCCAGTATCCAAGCATGTCAACAATCCTGCCTATCAATCAGCCGCTTGCGCCCACCCGGTTGGGCCAATGCTGCAATGGACCGTCCCACAGGAGCCGTAATGTTACGACCGAAAAGTAGACTATTTTATTCGCGCGTTGTACTGGCAGCGGTGCTCAGCTCCGTATGGTTTTCTCCCGGCGTGCTGGCCGCTGGTGATGACCCGATAGAAGACATTGTCATCCCGATTGCCAGCCCCTTTGACAGTCGCGACTATCGCGTGCTGACGCTTGAAAATGGTCTACAAGCGCTATTGGTAAGCGATCCTGACGCCGATAAAGCCGCTGCATCCATGAACGTCCGAGTCGGTAGCGCCCAGGATCCAGATGATCTGCAAGGGCTTGCCCATTTCCTTGAACACATGCTGTTCCTGGGTACCGAGGCGTATCCCGCTCCAGACGCCTATCAGCGCTTTATTTCTGACCACGCGGGCTCCCATAACGCCTTTACCGCTCAGCAAGATACCAACTATTTTTTTGATATCGAGCCCTCCGCTCTGCCGGAAGCGCTTGATCGCTTTAGCGAGTTTTTCCTGTCACCGCTGTTTAATGCCGACCATTTAGAGAGCGAGCGCAATATCGTTCATTCTGAGTACATGGCAAGAATTCGCGATGAGTCCCGACGCGAAAACGACGTGCTTAACCAATTGCTCAACCCTGACAATGCCACCACAGGATTTGCCGTTGGCAGCCGCGAGACGTTAGCCAGCCCACCGGCGGGAGAAGCGACGCTACGCGAACGTGTCATCGATTTTTATCACCAACATTACGATGCCAACGTAATGAACCTGGCCGTCGTTGCCCCTCAGTCGCTTGATACACTCGAAGAGTGGGTGGTGGAGCGTTTTGCGGATATTCCTGACAATGGCCTGAGCGTTCCTACGATTGATGCACCGCTGGTAGATACCGATACCCTGCCACGCTACGTTGAGCGTCAGTCACTGCAAGATCGCCGCCAGCTGCGTTTTTACTTCCCCATCCCTGACCCCGAAAATGAGTACCACGCAAAACCCACTCATTTAATGTCGCATTTGCTGGGCGATGAAGGGGACGGCAGCCTTTTGGCGGTACTGCGTAACGCAGGTTTGGCCGACGGCCTGTCCGCAGGTGTTCAGCGCGGTGATGGTCAGGACGCCCTGTTTACGGTTTCCATTAGCCTGACGCCTGCCGGTGCCGAGCGGCTTGATGATATCCAGGCTACGCTATTTGCCGCCATTGATCAGCTGCGTGACGATGGGTTGGCTGACTGGCGCTATACTGAACTGCGCGATTTGAGCGAGCAGGCATTTCGTTTTCAACAGCACGGCGCACCCCAGCAGGAAGCCACTCAGCTCGCCATGAATTTGTCCCGCTACCCGGTTGAGGATGTGCAGTATGCCGCGTATCGCATGGATGCACCGGACACTGAGCGCCAGCAAGCGTATCTGGCTGCGTTAACGCCGGACAACATGCTGCGCTTTTACTCTGCGCCCGAGGTGGAAAGTGACACGGTTTCGCCCTGGTTCTCGACCCAGTGGCGAGAACAACCGCCTGTTCAAGAAGGTCTCGCGCTTGAAGGTTTGGCCCTGCCTGAACCCAACCCCTTTATTGCCAGCGACCTTGCCCTTATTGAAGGCCAGGACGAGCACCCAAGCCTAATGATCGACACGCCATTCTTTAAGGTTTGGCACATGCAGGACTCACGCTTTAATACACCAAGCGTTGAGTGGCGGGTCAGTTTGCAGTATCCCGACGCCAGCTATTCGGCCGAAGAGGTCGTACTGACGCAGTTGCTGGCTGGGTGGCTAAACGACAGCTTGAATGAATCACTTTATCCCGCATGGATGGCCGGTCAGTCGTTTAGCGCCTACCCGCACGCACGTGGGATGACGCTATCATTTTCCGGTTGGCGTGATGGTCAGACACCGCTTATTGAGCAAGCCATTGATCAGCTTAAAACGGCTGAGATTAGCGAAGGCGCCTTTGATCGCGTGCAATATCAGCTGCAGAGAGAGCTGGTTAATGCGCCGCAATCATCGCTTTATGGCCAGGCAAGCCGCACGCTGGGTGAAGCACTGCTGACCCCACGCTGGTCGACAGCCGAACTACTTGACGCCAGTCAGCGCCTTGACCAGCAGCACCTTGAGAACTTCCGTAAGCACTTTTTGGGCGGACTCTATATCGACGCCATGGCGATTGGCAACCTGGATGAAGCACTCGCCCAGGAACAAGCCGAGCGGGTGCGCAGCAAACTGCGCCCAGGCTTGACGCGAGAAGATATTCCAACGCTTAGCCCGCTGGCCATTGACACGACTTCCAGCGTACTGCACCCGCACAGCACCCGCGACGAGTCCCTGGTGCTGCGTTACTTACAAGGGCGAGACCAAAGCCCTAAAGAACAAGCAACCATTAGTGTGATTGCCCAGTGGCTGGAGACGCCCTTTTATCAACAGCTGCGCACGGAAGAACAGCTGGGCTATATTGTGAACGCGGGTTATTCACCCCTGCTTGAGGCACCTGGCATTGCACTACTCGTTCAATCGCCGGATGTGGACAGCGAAACGGTCGCTGCGCACATGGATGCCTTTTTAGCTGACGCTGGCGAAGCACTTAAGCAACTCGACGATGCTGAACTCGACGCCTATCGCAAAGCGGTCCATGCCAGTCTGAGCGAGCGTGATACCAGCCTTGCGGGCATGGCTAACCGTTACTGGCAGGCCACCGCGCTGGATGAGATCCGCTTTGACCGTCGTGAAGAGCTGGCCAACCTGGCACTTGAGGTTAGCGCTGCGGATATTCAAACTGCATGGCCAGAGCTACTTGGCCACCAGCTTGATATACGCTTCAACCCGGGTGATGAGCCCAGCGATGTAACGCCTTACCGCGAAGCACTAACGCCGTTTACCCGGCGCAACACTCTGTAAATGAGTGTGCCGCTCAGGCATCGAACGCCTGGGCGGGCATCATGGCCTCGACAAACATTACCAGCTCTTCAAGGATCTGCCGCTCACGCTCGCTGAGCGGCTGCTGATTGTAGCGCTCGATCTCCCGAGCAAAGGCCTTAAGCGTAAAGCCGGACATCGCCGGATCATTAATACGCATCCAGCGAAACGCCTCCCACTGCTCGCGCTCGTCACCTTCCAGCGTGTCAGGGTAGCTACGCGCCCGATAGCGAAACAGCATCTCCTCAAGACGCGGATCCTGAAAGGCAAACCGCTGCCCTACCAGATCCCAGGGTTCCATCTCACGCACCTGCTCCATCTGCTGCCGGTCGACGGCGGAAAAGAAGTTGCCGGAATAAAGCATCATGTCAGGGTCGTGGGGGGCGTCATCAAAGTTGGTCTTAAAGACCTCGGCCACTTTAGGCATCACCCCTTGGGCGCTGCGCAAGGTTTTCCAGTGCTGACGGCACGTTGCAATATCCAGCCCAAGGCGCTCAACAATCGCGCCATACGCTCCTTTTTGCGGCCCCTCTATATCCTTGAGCACACTCGACGGAAAGATCACCGGGCAACGGTTGATATGAATGACCTTGAGTGGAATACGCGCTTCACCTTCCGCTAAATCCTGCTGACTGACAAAGACGCGCTCGCGTATTTGCTCAGGCGAAAGCGTAAGAAAATCGCTTGGATCAACACTCAGGTCGTACACAATCATCCCATTAGGGTTGGTAGGGTGCTCAGCTAACGGCATTACCAGGGCGCTGCAACCCCGGCTGGCCGGGTAGCGGCGGGAAATGTGCAAAAGCGGCTTGGCATTAGGCAGGTCAAGCTGCTGGGCAACCGCGCACTTGCCACGCAGGCCAAGCAAGTAATCGAAAAGCTTAGGGTTACGCGTCTTGAGCAGTCGCGCTAGGGCAATGGTTGCCCGAACGTCGGCCACCGCATCATGCGCGCCTTCATGCTCAATCCCGTTGGCTTTGGTTAAGTGCTCAAGCTTAAAGCTTGGCGCACCATCTTCACGTAGCGGCCACTCAATGCCATCCGGGCGCAGCGCGTAAAATGCGCGCACCACATCAATTAAATCCCAACGGGAGTTACCGTTTTGCCATTCGCGGGCGTAGGGGTCGAGCAGGTTGCGATAGAACAGGTGACGAGACACTTCATCATCAAAGCGTAAGCTGTTGTATCCCGCAACACAGGTGCCCGGCTCGCTCATGTGGCGCTGCACTTCACTGGCAAACTGCGCTTCAGGCAGGCCGTGACGTCGCGCTTTTTGTGGGGTAATCCCGGTAATCAAACACGCGGCAGGATGAGGCAGGTAATCGTCTGCTGGCTTGCAGTAAAGCTCGATAGGCTCACCGATCTCGTTTAAGTCCGCATCGGTACGCAGCGCAGCAAATTGAGCGGGCCGATCTCGACGTGGATCGGCCCCGAATGTTTCATAGTCATGCCACAAAAAACTGGCAGGGGCGGCATTAGGTGGCGCCATGAACAAGCACTCCGCAAGGCAGCAAAAACCCTAGCCTAGCACACCCAGCGCCTTTCTCGCCGCCTGTTGCCCTCCTGTCTTGTCAGCTTTTGGGCAACGTCACATTCAGCTCAAGTACTGAGCAGTTATCTTCGCTATCCAGCGAAATCTGAATGGCATTGTCGTCGACATGCACATAGCGACGAATAACTTCGAGCAGTTCGCGCTCAAGTAGCGGCATATAGTCAGGCTGACCACGCTGGCTCCGCTGATGCGCCACGATGATTTGTAACCGTTCTTTGGCCACCGAGGCGGATTTCTTGCGCTCACGCTTCAAGAATTCCAAGAGTTTCATCGACGGTTACCTCCAAACATACGGCTAAGCAGACTTTTGCGCTGCACCTCATGAAAACGTAACGGAATCTCCTCACCCAGCAGACGTGAAACGGTATCCGTATACGCCTGACCTGCATCACTTGATGCATCGTGAGTGACCGGCACCCCCTGGTTCGAGGCGCGAAGTACAGCTTCGGACTCAGGAATCAGGCCCAGTAAATGAATGGCCAGAATTTCACGAATATCCTCAAGGGTAAGCATATCCCCGGAGGTCACCCGTTCAGGGTTATAGCGGGTAACGAGCAGGTGCTCTTTAATCGGATCACCACCCTGCTCAGCACGCCGGGTTTTTGATGCCAAAAGGCCCAAAATACGGTCAGAATCGCGTACTGATGAGACTTCCGGGTTGGTGACCACAATCGCTTCGTCGGCAAAATACATGGCAAGCTGCGCACCACGCTCAATACCGGCAGGCGAGTCACAGATAATAAAGTCAAATTCTTCTCGAAGCTTCTCCAAAACCTCCGCTACCCCTTCCTGGGTTAGCGCATCTTTATCCCGGGTTTGTGAAGCGGGCAGGATATACAGATTTTCAACGCGCTTATCACGGATCAGCGCTTGGTTAAGGCCAGCTTCGCCCTGTATAACATTTACAAGGTCATACACCACACGACGCTCGCACCCCATAATCAGGTCAAGGTTTCGAAGCCCTACATCAAAATCAATGACCACGGTTTTTTTACCACGCAGGGCTAGACCTGTTGAGATTGCTGCAGCGCTAGTGGTTTTACCGACCCCCCCTTTACCTGAGGTCACAACAATAATTTTAGCCAAGATTCACTTCCTTCTTGAAGTCGTTCATCGCGAGCGCATGACGCTGAACGAATAACGGGAACGTCAATGTCACAAAAGCCCTACTGTAACGGATAGGCAAGGCAGCGTCGCTAAGCATTAAGCATGGATGCACGCTGCGTTGAAAGCATCAACCCAACGGCTTAATTTCAAGCTGCTCTTTTATAAAATGAACTTCTGCGGCGCGGCCCAAAAGTCGGGGATCAACATCTTCGAGGCGTTTGTAATTCCCAGCCACCGAAAGCAGCTCAGCCTCAAGCTCGCGGCAGTAAATACCGGCCTGAGTATTACCATGAATACCTGCCAGCGCCCGCCCCCGCAGTGCACCGTAAATATGAATACTACCTGCTGCTAGTACTTCTGCCCCCGCATTGACGGCACCAATAACGATCAGATCCCCATCCGATGCGCTGACCTGCTGGCCTGAACGAACGGTACCGCGATAAAGCCGTGTTGCCGCACTCTTGGCGTGTGCCTCAATACGGTCGTCGTCAGAGGCATTGTTTTTTGAGGCTTCCTCTTTGCTGCTGACGCTCTCCAGTGCTCGAGCGCGCGTCTCCTCTACAGGTGCAAACCACCCAAGTCCCAATGCCCAAGCCGACTGGCGTACCGGCTCTGAACCGCCGCGCACCGCAACGGGTAAAAGTTTGTGGTCCCGGCAAACGGCGCATATTCTTTCCAAAGCTAAATGAGGCTCATCAAGCTTTTCCACGCTTAGCACAACCGGTGTATGCTGGAAGAAGGCAGGAGACTGAGACAGTTTACCGGCCAACTGCCGCCGGATATGCTCAGGGTCAGCGCTACTTAATTCCATGACGGTCATCGGCAGCATGCCGCCTTTAAAGGTAAATGCCATGTTGGCACTATCGGCGTTGAGGCTCATAGCCGAACTCCATGTCATGTTCAGGTAAAATAAAGGTAGCGCAATTTGGCGCCTTTGGGTGTGAAGAATCAATTTCTATTACACCCTGGTAAGGCAAAGCTAAGCGACAGCGCCGATGACTGCAACCGCTGTTCAATAATGGCTAATTTTTTTCATGCTACGCACCTCTACGCAGGATGATCCATGCACGGACTGTTAAGACGCCTGTTCGCTCCTCGTTGGCAACACCCCGACCCCGAGGTACGCCGACAGGCCCTCTCTCGACTTGACCCCCACCAGGCTGAACAGCGCGAAGCGCTGCAAGCACTCGCGCACGATAGTGACAGCAGCATCCGCTTGGCGGCCCTGCTCGCGCTGGATGATGTCGAAGGATTGGTGGCGGCTTACCCTGACCACAGCCAGCAAGAGGCATGGTTCAATGCCGTGAGCCAGCGGCTTAGCGGTCTTGAAGGCAGTACCGAACTGCAACAACGCCAAGCGCTGGTGGAAGGGCTGGACGAGCCGCGTCTTTTAAATGTAATTGTCTTGCAAGGCGACAACCTTGATCTGCGCCTGACCGCTCTTGCCCGACTAACCAGTGAAGACGACTTGATTAAGCAAGCGTGCCAAAACGGTGTCGCGGCTGTTCGTCATCGCGCCGCCGAGCGCATTGAGACAGAAGAGGGCCTAAAGCGCCTGCTTAAAGACGCGCGACGTGATCGTTATGTAACGCGCCTTGCCCGCGAAAAGCTCGGCCAGCAGCGAACCGATGCCGAATGGCTGGCTCGCCAACAGCAGCAGCTGGAGCATCTTCTTCACCAGATGGAACAGCAGGCTCGCGCGCCTTGGGAGCCACTTTATGGCGGTCGCTTTCGCCATTTAGAGCGCGAATGGAAGAGCCTGACGCCCCCGCCCAGCGCCGAGCAAGAGCAGCGCTTTCATCAAGCCATGCTGGGCTGTCGTAAAACGCTTCACGACCATGAAACGCAGGAGCAGGCTCGCCAGCAGAGCCTTGCCCGCCGAGAGGAAGCGGATCAGACACGTGATCAGTTGCTTGATGGGCTGGAGGAGACGCTTGAAAGTCTTCATCATGCTACCGAGCTGACCGTTCAGGATATTGACAGCCTGCGTGCCCAACGCCAGCTTTTCAGCCAACGCTGGCAAGCGATCTCCGACGTACACTCGCCCAGCGAGCCTGCAAGCCAACGCTACACGCAAGCCATTATTCAATATGAGCAGTGCCTGGATGCCTGGCAGCGCTGGCAAGATGTCAGCGTCGTGCTTGAGCAAGCGCTTGCGGATAATGACCACCACGCCATGCGTCGCCTGCTTAACGAATGCGACTGGCCAAAAGCATTTACGCCGCCCGCGTTAATACAGCGCGTTCAGGCAACACTTGCCAGCGAGTCTCACTCACCGGCAGCTAGCCCACACGCCTCGGTTTCATTAAGCACTTATGAAGCAGAACTCGATAGCTTTGAGCACCTGCTTGAGCGTGGCGCCTTCAAAAGTGCCAGCCATCTTCACCAGCGCTTAAAACCGCAAATCGAAGCCCTGCAAATGGCGGAAGCCAAGCCGCTGAAGGCACGCTTAAAGCAGTCCGGCGCGCGCCTTGCCGAGCTACGCGATTGGCGCGGCTTTGTCGCAGGGCCCAAGCGCGAGCAGTTATGTTCAAGCATTGAAGCACTGGCCAACGACCCGCACATGGCGGAAACCGCGCTTGACCGCCACCACCGCCAGCTAGTGAAAGAGTGGAAGTCGCTGGGCGATGCCGCCGCCAATCGCGAACAGTCCGCGCGCTTTCGTGCCGCATCTGACCGCATCCACGAGCGGCTAGCCCCATGGCGCGACCAACTAGGTCAGGAGCGTGAAGCGAACCTGCAGGCCCGCGAGCAGCTGTGTGAACAGCTTGAAACACTGCTCGCCCAGCCAGCGGAGGACGCTGACCCGGATGTACTACGTGAAATTCGCGACAAGGCACGCCATCAATGGCGTCACTACTCGCCGGTGCCTCGCGAGCGCTCTGAGGCTGTTGGTCAGCGGTTTGGAAAAATCCGCCATCAGTTGCAAACATTAATTGATCAGCGGGCCGAGCAGATCGCCTCTCAAAAGCAGGCACTCATTGACGAAGTGCGGGCGCTTCGTCACGACCAGCAACAGCCTTTGGCGCAACGCATTACACAAACCAAGCAACTACAGCAGCACTGGCGCCAGTTAGGGCGCGCACCCAAAGGGGCGGAACAAACCCTTTGGAAGGCGTTCCGGCACGAGTGCGATCAGCTGTTTGCTCAGCGCGAAGCCCACAAGAGTGAGCAGGCTGCCCATCAGCAACAGCAGCTTGAAGCCATGCAAATACTTATCGATCAAATGGACAGCTGGCAACCCACTACCGCCAATGAAACCAGCACGCTGGACGACTTTTTGAACCAGGTCAGCCAGCTTGAGCCACTGCCGCGAAACCGGCGTAGCGAAGGCATGCAGCGTCGCCTAAGCGGTATTGTGCGCGCCAAGCGCGAGCGTTTGAGTCGTCTGAAGATTGCGGATACCGTTCAGCAATGGCAGCTTATTTTACCGCTCGTTAACGCACACCTGGCCGCCGATCAGCGCTATCTGGACGGCGGGGCCGCGGAAATTATCAACGCTGACGATATCATCAGCACGCCGCTTCCCAGCGTATTTGTCGAGGCGCATCAGACGCGTAACCACCAGCGTCAATCCACGCCACTCCCTTTGTCGCTGGATGATGAGGCAGCACGGGCAGACGCCATTTCTCGGCTGCGGGTGCATCTGTCTTTATTAACCAGCGGCAGCATCCAGCAAAGCGACAAGCCTTTGCGCTTGGCGATTCAGGTAGAGCGCTTGAATGAAGGAATTCGCCAGGAGCGTAGTCGCGAAGAAGAAATTATCGATGTCTTAGCCGCGCTATTAGCGCTTGGCCCGGTATCGATAGCGCAGTGGGAAAAAGAAGCCAGGGAACTGGATAGCTTATTGCGCGATCTGGGACATATTCCGCCCCCCTGACCGCCCCATCAATGCGACAACAACAAAACGGGAGGCGATTCGCCTCCCGTTTTGCATGCTCCCTTGTGAGGAATAAGCCGTCGCGTAGGCATGGGTGGCCTAGCCCATAAATTGCCCACCGTTAATATCGATGTTGGCGCCGGTAATAAAGCCAGACTCTTTATCGGCAAGGAACGTCACCAAGCGACCAATTTCTTCCGGCGTACCGTAGCGTTTCACCGGGATCGTTTCGCGAATGGCTTCACGCACTGACTCCGGAATTTTCATAATCATGTCAGTGGCAATATAGCCAGGCGATACGGTATTTACCGTAATGCCTTTGGTGGCTGTTTCCTGCGCTAGCGACATGGTTAAACCGTGCATACCGGCTTTAGCGGCAGCGTAATTAACCTGACCAAACTGCCCTTTACGGCCATTGATGGAGGAGATATTAATAATTCGGCCATAGCCATTTTCGAGCATCATCTCGATCACGCTGCGGCACGTATTAAAGACGCTATTAAGGTTGGTATCGATGACCTGATACCACTGTTCGTAGGCCATTTTTTTCATCGTGCCGTCGCGGGTAATGCCAGCACAGTTTACCAGCACGCTAATTGGACCGTGCTGTTCGTGGATCTCACGCGCAGCATCCAGGCATGCGTTATGGTCAGACAGGTCGACTCCGAGTGTTGTAATACTCTGATAACCGGCAGCTTGCTGGGTGTCCAGCCAGGTTTTGGCTTTTTCGGGATTGTTATACCCTGCCACTACCCTATAACCCGCATCTGCCAACGAACGACAAATTGCCGTGCCGATTCCACCAGTTCCACCAGTTACCCAGGCGACGGGGGCTTGATTGGCCATTGACTACCTCCCTGATATGACAAATGGCTTGGACGCTAAGTACTGTTATGGTTCGTAAACCATTTCGAATAAGCGTCAAGCGCTTGTATCACCAACAGCACGCCACCGATTTTATTGTCAGGCGGCCTACCGACAGTAAGCTTTTTATTGGGACCATGGGAAGCATAGCTTTACTCTTTGCATATTGCAGTACGATGAATATCAGCCTTTTGTGCTTTGTTTGCTACAAAGGGTTGACGTGGCGCAAAAAATCCGTAGAATACGCCTCACGTTGATGCGGGGTGGAGCAGCTTGGTAGCTCGTCGGGCTCATAACCCGAAGGTCATCGGTTCAAATCCGGTCCCCGCTACCAATATTTTGAAAGGCAGATCAGTTACTTACTGGTCTGCCTTTTTTGTTTCTGTTCGTCTGCTAACTTCTTGTGACACATCTGTGACGTATATGTGACACATTCGCTCCGTTGCTTGCCTCTTAAATTTATTCTTACGACCTTCAGTCAACGATTGGCAGCATTAATCATTTCTAATTTTTCTCATAATCTTCTTGAATTTCAAGCAAATCACCCACCTTACAATTGAAAAGTTTGCATAGCCTATCTAATGCATCCAGCTCAATTCGCTGAGCGGTTTCTTTATAAAGAAGCGTAACAGTATTGCGGTTAAGACCTGTTTCACGCGCAACATCCACGATCTTCATTTTGTGCTCACCCATCAAGCGCGCGAGATGACAACGAACCATCAAAACCTCCTGCAAATGCTTTTTGTCATCCTGAATGGCAAAAAACGCTTGCAAATGGTTTTTTGCTGCCTAAAATGTCATTCAGGGTGACATTCTGATATTTGGAATGCCTTTTAGTCACGCAGAATACCACTCCTTTTGGAGGCTTTCGATGGAATCATCTTATACCTATCTCACGACCGAAGAGCTTGCTCAGCGCATCAAGTACGACTGCCGTACTATCCGACAGCAGCTAAAAGACAGCGTCCTTATCGAGGGCACCCACTACATCAAGCCATTTGGCCGACGTAAAATTTTGTTCTTGTGGGAAGCCGTTGAAAAAGAAATGCTGAAAGCCGCTCATGGCACTATTTCCATTCCGATGGCAAATGGAGGCTATAGCCATGGGTAAGGTTCGCCAACGAAAAGAGACGGGTAAGCTCTATCTGGATTTTTTCTACCAAGGCCTACGGTTGCGTGAACAAACCGCACTGAAAGACACGCCCACTAACAGAAAAAAAGTGGAGCAGTTACTCGCAAAAGTAGAAGCAAAGATTTTGCTAGATGATCTCGACTATGCAGAGTTTTTCCCTGGCAGTAAAAATTTGCAGAAGCTGGGGTTAAATAACGCCGCTAAAAATCAATCTCTTCAACCTGCACAGATCGAGAACACTCAACCGGCTGTGGAGACACCGCTCTTCAATGATTTTTCTGATCAGTGGTTCGACGAAAGCAAAATCCAGTGGCGTGCTTCCCACGTCCGCAATGTGAGTTCGATCTTGGATAGCTCGCTGAAGCCAGCGTTTGGTAAAAAAACCATCGGAGACATTACCAAGGCCGACATCATGGCGTTCCGCGCCAAGCTAGCCAAGCGCAAGGGCCGTGGTGCAACGGGGCTGGTATCGCCTAAAACGATCAACAGCCATATGTCCATTTTGCGTATGGTGCTCGATGAGGCGGCCGAGCGTTTCGATTTCGAGACGCCGTACAAAAATATCAAGCCGCTAAAGCTACAGAAGACGCACATCGAACCGTTTTCGCTACACGAGGTGCAACGCATCATTGACAAGGTCCGCCCAGACTATTGCAACTATTACACCGTGCGCTTTTTTACGGGCATGCGCACCGGTGAAGTCGATGGGTTGAAGTGGAAAAACATTGATTTTGCTAAGCGAGAGATCTTGGTACGCGAAACACTGATCAATGGCGAAACAGAGTACACCAAGACCGATGGCTCGCAGCGTGAAATCCCCATGTTTGGTCAAGTGTATGACGCGCTTAAAACGCAGTACGCCGCCACTGGGCATATGAGTAAGTACGTGTTCTGCAATCAGTTGGGGCAGCCGCTTGATCACAATAACGTGACGAAGCGCGTGTGGTATCCCTTGCTGAAGTCACTTGGGCTGACTAAGCGGCGCCCTTACCAAACGCGCCATACCGCCGCGACGCTCTTTCTGGCCTCAGGTGAAAACCCGGAATGGGTGGCGCGGATGCTAGGCCACAGCTCCACCGAAATGCTGTTTAAGGTTTATTCGCGTTACGTCCCCAATGCCACCCGTATGGATGGCTCTGCCTTTGAGCGTTTGTTAGGCAACACCACGCCCACTAAATCCCAGAAGGAGCAGCGTCATGAAACGGCTTTATAACATCCCTACTCACCTGTCTCGCACCTTCACGGGCACTTACCGCCTTACCGGACGCGTGGTGGAGTTTGATAACGCGAAAACGCCCTTCTTAAAGCTGCGGCTAAGCGATTGCGTGGGGGATCAAATCGCAATGCTCAACTTGAGCAAAACAACGGTACCTGAGCGCATCGGTCATCTGGACTTTGTTACCGCTTCCGGAGTGAAGTGTTTGTCAGGCCAATTCATGCTTGATGAGTTCCGCAAGGCGTCCCGGAATGAAGTGACCTCTATGGATACCCTGCAATCGTTGCCACGGGTGTACTCCCCGGTGCCAGAGGTATTCGATAAGTTAGTTACGACTGTACAGTCGCTTCAATCAGAATGCCTTCAAGCGTTTTTGACGCGGGTACTGGAACGCAAGGATCGTCTTGAAGCTTTTTTGAATGCGCCAGCCAGCGTCCATTATCACCATGCCTACCCGGGCGGCTTGCTAGAGCATTCGTTGAATGTCGCTAACAATGCCGTGGCAATGCTGCGCCTTAATGAGCCCGCCATGTCGCGCTTGATGCAAGAAACGTGTTTTGTGGCCGGGTTGTTACACGATATTGGGAAGACCTACACCTACGATTCAAAAGGCAAACCCAATGCCGCCTGGAAACTTTGCAGCCACGATGCCTTTACCTTAGAAGCCTGCGCCTATGGGCTGGCGTATTTGGATAAGCACGCGCCTGACCTTGCCATCATCCTGCGGCATGTTTGGACATGCGCCTCACCTGGTGCGCGCTACGGCCAGAAAGCAGCCATAACGCTCGCTCGTTATATCCGTGATGCTGATGGACAAAGCGCAATGGCCGATAATCAAATACGAGCGTTTCGTACCAAAAGCCAATGGGGCTTCAGTCGTATTGGTCAAAATGTTTTTTGGCGGCCTGAAGTATCCACCTTACAGCCTCAATAGCACCACGTATTAAACCGTTCTAATGCCGCCTGAAGTTTCGCTTGGCGGCTTTTTGTGCGTTCTATCTGGATGGTTTAGCGAAATGTGATGCAACACCACCTTACTGGATGAAAAATCCTTACTCAGAGCTCAAATCATCCAGTCAGACAACCGGGGAACCTCCTCAAAACTCAAGTACAAGACCTAAAGGTGTCTACGACACTCAGGGCAATTCAACCAGAACAAGAAGAGAAAGGCCCGCCGCGAAATCTTTCTGGCGCGGATGGACATGCTGATCCCCTGAACGCAGTTGGATACGAAGGTAGCTCTTTTTTACCCCCAAGGGCGAGAGAGGACGGCCTCCGTATCCGTTGTCTGCCATGTTTCGCGTCCACTGCATGCATTTGTTCTACAACCTGAGCGATCCGGCCATGGAAGATGCCCTCTACGAGATCGAGTCCATGCGCCAATTCGCCGGTTTGAAGCTGGATCGATTGCCGGACAAAACCACGATTCTCAAGTTTCTCCATTTTCTGGAACGCCACGGACTCGGCAAGGTACTTTTCCAGGAAGTGAACAAGCACTTGGAGAATAATGGCTTAATACTGCGCTAAGGCAGCATTGTCGATGCCACTATCATCTCTGCGGCTAGGGCCTGTTGACATTTGAAGAGATAGCATTGGCAGAATAGGTGCAAACTCACAGAATACCGGCCCCGACACCAACACACTTCGAGCTTGCCATGTCCCGACTGATGCTCGCGGATGAACACTGGTCGAAGCTAAAACCTATCCTGCTTCAACAACGTATCTATGACAAGGCTGACCTGCGGATGACGGTAAAAGGCATCCTTTACCAACTCCATACCGGCTCGATTTACCCGACGACGTTGGGCACTGAAATACGGTCTATAAGCGCTTTAACGCTTGGTACGGTGGCGGGCAAACTGGTGACAGTTTTTAATCAGTTAGTGGTAGATCCCGATACTGAATGGCTCTTCATTGATGGCTCCTATATCAAGGTGCATCAAGACTGCGCAGGGGCTGCCACAGAGGAAGTAGAAGCCATTGGTAAAAGCCGTGCGGGCAACACAAGCAAGATGCACCTAGCCGTTGAAGCTTATGGACTACCGATTGCTTTCAGGATCACCTGAGGTGACATACACGGCAGCAACGAGGCACAGGCCCTGATTGATGCGTTGCCAACAGGCGGGGCATTATTGATTGACAAGGGGTATAACAGTGAGCGTATCCGTGAGCAGGTCGACGCCAAGTAGATGGATACGGTGATACCACGCAAGCGCAACTAGAAGACAGGAAATATTAGTTTAGACAAAGGGTTATATCGCTATCGCCATCGTGTAGAGAATGCCTTTGCTTGCTTGAAGCCGTACTGCGCCATAGCGACGCTTTACGACAAGCTCAAGCGAAACGACGAGAGCATGGTGGCCTTAGTTTGTGGTTTTAAATGGCTTGCCATGTGAAACGTCAACAGACCCTAGTTTGAATCTCGCCTTCCTCATCCGACATCAGCTGCTTTCTACGCGACCCAGCATTTAACGCTGGATCGCAGCACTAGCAGCGCTTTTCAATACACAGCATATGTTATAACATAACAATTAATAGATCATCGTTGCTTCTTTGCTCTGCCCCTGGGTAGTGGCGACGTCGATGTGACAACTTATTGGGAATTTTCATGAACCTCATTCGCTCAATGCTGATGGCCCTCTCAGGCCTCTCTGCCAGCTATGCCACGGCTGATACAACAAACTACCCGCTAACGCTGGATAACTGCGGCAAGCAGGTTAGCTTCTCGGCAGCGCCTAACGGTACGGTCACCATCGGCCAGTCGGCAACCGAAATTCTCTATGCGCTGGGTGTTGGCGAACAGGTGTTGGCCACGTCTGTATGGTTTACGCCCGTATTACCGCAATTTAGTGAACTGAACGCCTCCATTGAACGCATCGCCGATAACGATCCAAGCTTTGAGTCTGTGGTCAACAAACGCCCCGAACTCGTCGCAGTGCAGTATGAATGGCATGTTGGCGCGACGGGCAGCGTAGGAACGCGTGAGCAGTTTGACGATCTGGGCATTGCCAACTACATCATGCCTGCCGACTGCGATACTAAAGATAACACCACTGGCGGCGACGGCATGCGTACTGCGCCGTTTTCCCCGGATCACGTCTACAAGGGCATTGCCGAGCTTGCCGAAATCTTCGATGTGCAACCGGCTGGTCAAGCATTGATTGAGAGTCTTGAGACCCGTGAAGCCGACGCGGTAGCTACCGCCGCCCAGCTTGATCTACCGGAAGATCTTTCTGCTGTGTTCTGGTTCTCCTCGCCGGATAATGGCGTTGCTCCCTTTGTTGCGGGGCAACTGGGCGCACCCGGCTATATGATGAAGTCACTAGGCATCCACAATGTCATCCAGTCCGATGAAGAGTGGCCCACCGTTGACTGGGAAACCATTGCCCGAGCCAACCCTGATGTAATCGTCATCGCGCATATGGACCGCCGCCGCTACCCTGCGGACGATATCGATGCCAAGCGTGCATTTCTGGAAAGCGACCCGGTGACGCGCGAAATGCAGGCGGTTCAAAATGGCCACATTATAGAGATGGATGCTCACGCTATGAGTGCGACGATGCGCACCATTTTCGGGCTTCAAACGTTATCTGATGCCCTATCGGGGACGACCTTCGAGCGATGAACAAGGCATCTACGCTCACGACATGGCCACGCCTTCAGATGCGTGGTCACTGGTTTTGGCTGACGCCGCTGATTCTCTTCTCGGCACTCATCGCCGGAACCGCGATTGGCGAGACATCGATACCGGTAGACACGGTAATGAAGGTACTTGCCAACCAATTGCTGGGCGCTGGCTATGCCGTTGATCGAATCGATGCCGGGATTGTCTGGAGTTACCGCCTCAGCCGCGCTGTCGTCGCCGCGTGCTGTGGTTCCGGGCTGGCGCTGGCCGGGGTCGTGCTTCAGGCGCTGCTGCGCAATCCTTTAGCCGATCCCTACCTGATGGGAATTTCCGCAGGCGCATCGACCGGCGCGGTTTTGGTCGCCGTTGCCGGGTTTGGCGCGGGCGTTGTCACCCTTTCGGTGGGGGCGATGGCAGGAGCCATCGCGGCCTTTGGGCTGGTCGTTGTGCTCGCCCACGCGGCGTCTGGTACTCCCGGCGGAGGAACACAAGCATCTAGCGCAATCATTTTGGCCGGTATCGCTGGATCGAGCCTGTTTAATGCGTTGACGGCATTTATCATCGCCAAATCGGCCAGCGCGGAGCAGGCCCGCGGCATCATGTTCTGGCTCATGGGCAATCTTTCCGGCGTTCGCTGGGACAACGCCTTTCTTGCCGTACCCACCGCGCTTGGCGGCCTATTGATCTGCCTCTGGTATCGGCGAACGCTGGATGCCTTTACCTTTGGCGTCGACAGTGCGGCATCCATGGGCATCGCCGTGCGCCGTGATCGGGGCATCCTGATTGCCACCGTCGCGCTGATGACCGCCGTGATGGTTTCCATGGTAGGTGCTATCGGCTTTGTGGGGTTGGTTATTCCTCATGCCATGCGGTTTCTAACGGGAAGCCAGCATACTCGCCTGGTGCCCGCCTCTGCCTTGGCGGGCGCGGTATTCCTTATCGGCGCGGACGTGGTGTCCCGAGTACTGGTAGCGGGACAGGTACTCCCCATTGGGGTCGTTACGGCTCTGATCGGCGCACCGGTTTTCGCTTTAATACTGATTCGCGGAGCAAGATCACGATGAAACTGGCTGCAGAAAATCTGAGCTGGAAAGTTCAGGGGCGCACGCTACTGAAGGATGTCAGCTTTGAAATTGCCGCAGGTGAAACCTTTGGGCTGATCGGGCCGAACGGCTCTGGTAAAACCACGCTGCTACGTCTGTTCGCGGGTCTTCAAAAACCTAAAGTGGGCGGTGTCCGCGTCGGCGATCAGGATATGAGCGCTATGCGCCAGCGCGACATCGCGCGCTCGGTGGCGCTGGTCGAGCAGCAGGCCAATACCACCGAGCGCATCAGCGTTCACCAGGCCGTATCCCTCGGTCGTACCCCCTTTCTTTCGCCGTTTCACCCCTGGTCTGATGAGGATGAGGCGATCGTCTCGCGGGCGCTGGCGGATGTGGGAATGCAGTCGATGGCTGAGCGTCTTTGGCATACCCTTTCCGGCGGCGAGCGCCAGCGCGCCCATATCGCAAGAGCCCTGGCCCAGCAGCCTAGCGTGCTACTGCTGGATGAGCCCACCAACCACCTGGATATCCGCCACCAGCTTTCCATTCTTCAACTGGTTAGACAGCTTCCCATCACGGTGGTGATTGCTCTCCACGATCTCAACCAGGCCATGGAGTGTGACCGTATTGGGGTTATCGAAGATGGCCACCTGGTCGATTTGGGCACGCCTCGACAAGTGCTGACGTGCCGTCGGCTGCGCCAAACCTTTGGCGTGCATGCCGACATTCTTGAAGATCCCATTGGGCAAGGGCAGATTATGCGCTTTCGCCAAGCAGTCTAGCCCTACACGCTATTTATTGAGCTTCTTACGCCGCTGCTCAGCTCGTTTAAGGGTAGAGATTTTCTCGGGCCGTTTCATGGATTTCCAATGGCGGATCTCCTCAATGCTGCGCCCACAGCTGGTGCACATGCCTCCTTTGAGCTGGCAAGTGGATAGGCAGGGGCTGTCGATTTTGTTGGCCATCAGTGCCTCGCGGCGCGGGAGCGCAATCGGCGCTGCCAGTCGCCACCGTGGGTGCGCTGGCACGCCTGCTCGCTATCAAAGTCGATATGATGGGTAACGCTATCGAGCGCTACGCCAGCATCAACCAGGGCATTGGCCGTAAAATCATGCAGGCGCTGTTTAGCGTTACCCTTCAGTGCTGAGGCCAGGTGAGCATCGGTATCAAATACCCAGATAACGACAAGGCTTTCGGGGAAGTGCTGGTAGTCGACGCAGTGGGTTAGCCAAACAAACCCAGCCACCTCCGCTTTGGCCTGTTCGCAGGCATCTGTCAGCGAAGCAACGAGCTGCCGCTCCAGCTTGCCGCATTCCCGTTTGGCAATCATAAATCTCCCTGATAGATGGTGTGGCTGATAAGTAGTGTGAATAGAAAAGTCGTGCGAGCCGCTAACCCCCTACCGGGAGACGCCCGGCAAACCCTGTCTCTGTGCCAAAGGCCAGCCAGTTGCCACCCGACGACCAGCATAGGGTGGTAATGGCCCCATTGCCGGGTGGTTTAATGACGACTTCCTGATCGCGCAGGGGCTCTGCGATGGTGACTTGACCGTCATCGTAACCGATCGCGAGGATAGCGTGCTTGGGATCTCCGGCGACGGCGGTGACTAAGGCGCTGATCGATTCACCCGGTGTTAACGGTTCACGCCCTTTGGGCCCTTTGCGGCCTTTGAATGACCAACAAGGTGCACAGGGGCTACCGCTGGTAGCCAAATAGCATCCGCCATTGAACCAGGCCCACGATTTCACCTTTGTGCTATAGCCACTCATAAAAAGGGCGTCACTGTCCTCCAGTCGCCAACCGCGCAGACACTCCTCCTGCATGGCAGAAATAACGAAGCGACTATCCGGGCTCCAGGTAACCGCCAGGTGCGAACCAGGGCACTTGAGTGACACGGGCGTCGAATCCGCCGAACGCGTCGAGCAGAGCGTTACACCACCGTAATGGGCCACGGCCATTCGGTAACCGTTAGGTGCAAAACAGATGCCCCCTACTGTACTGGGAAATTCACGTACCAGTGGCAGGCCTTTGTCAGGATACAAATGCAGCCGTTTGCCTTCGGTACAGGCCATGACGCCATTGGCGTGGCTGGCTACGTGGTCAATCCAGCGTCCCTGGAAAGCAGCCACTTCCGTGAGCGTGCCATCGGCGTCAATGCGCATAAAGCGCCCATCATCGCCGCCGCTCAGAAACCCCGTTTGCGGCCCACTTGAAAGACTCAGCATAGCGCCTTCGTGGGCTTGAACGGCTAATGGTTCATGATCGGCATCAGCGGGTAGCAGACGCACGCTGCCATCGCCAAGGGCAAAGGCCAGGTTACTCGCTTTATCAAAACAGGCTGAGAGCACATACGCCGACCACTGCCACTGATTTCCCAGTTGCTCAAGGATCGAGGCTGGCTGACTCATGACAGCCCCTGGATGGCGCTTACGTTGTGGATACACGCCTCGAACCCGGCCCGCAGTTTTGCGTCATCCAGGTCTCGACCAATAAACACTAAGCGGCTATGGCGCGGCTCACTATTTGTCCATGGCTGGGTAAATATCCCATTGGCCAGCATATGCACGCTTTGAAAAACATAGCGCTGGGGCTGATCAAGCAGATCTAAAATCCCTTTGCAGCGCAGAATATTTACGCCGTCGTTACGCAGCACTTCCGTGATCCAGGCATCAAACCGCTCGGGGAGCAGCGGCTGACTCGCCGTCAACGAAACACTCTTGACCTGCTCATCATGCTCATGGGCATGCTCTTCGGTCAGAAACCCAGGTTCCAGCGAGATGATTCTTTCCAGATCAAAAGCCCCCAGGTCGAGCACCTCAGCAAGGTCGACATCGCAATGGTTGGCCGTCACGACTTTTGCATAGGGGTTAATGGTGTGAATGCGAGCAATGAGGGCCTGCTGCTCTTGCTCATCGATAAGATCGATCTTGTTGAGGATAATAACGTCGGCAAACGCGACCTGTTCAGCTGCTTCGGGACTATCGCTAAGTCGAGCGGGTAGGTGCTTGGCATCCGTAACTGTCACCACGGCATCCAGCGCCGTTTTGCTGCGCACATCCTCATCCACAAAAAACGTCTGCGCTACTGGCGCAGGATCCGCCAGACCTGTCGTTTCAATAATCACCGCGTCGAAGCGATCAATGCGCTTCATCAAGCCTGAAATAATGCGTATCAGGTCACCGCGAACGGTGCAGCAGATACAGCCATTATTCATCTCGAAGACTTCTTCATCGGCGCCAACGACCAGATCGTTATCAATCCCCAGCTCGCCAAATTCATTGACGATTACCGCGTAGCGTTTGCCGTGATCCTCAGAAAGAATGCGGTTGAGGAGCGTCGTTTTGCCAGACCCTAAATAGCCTGTCAGTACGGTAACGGGGACTTTAGCCATGATGAACTCCTGCCTACTTGATATTTATTGTATGTTATAACATTTCCTATCAACTCTACAGAACCATCTTGGTAGAGCCCCTGTGAACCGACAAAAGAGGCGCTGGAAAGTCGACCGAAGGGTTAGGCTATTTCACACAACCATATGTGACGCTGTGGAGGCACAACTTAGCGCTGGCTCAACAGCCAGCGCTATTAAGCCATTACCAATTCCATTCACTGCGCGCTACCGCGTCATGGGCGTGCAGACTTTCCGCATGCACGACCTTGAGCTGAAATCCTGACACCCCCGGCGCTTGCCTTAGTGCTTTATCCAGCCGCCTTGCCGCGTCTTCACAGAACATCAGGTTTTGTCCATTGGCGAGGGCAAAGGCCTGTTCATCGATACGTTTTACTGCGGTTTGCAGCGCGGTACCGAGTGCTCGCTCGATACGGTTAATCGAACTTTCTATCGAATCTGCTAGGGGCAATTGTCCGTTTTCGCTTTCAGATAAACGCAAACGGCATTCGACACTGCTGCGCTGACTATGGGGCGTTGCGAGTATCCCGTCTTCGCTGCCTAGCCACGCAGACACAGCAGATTTGGTTAACGGGATTTCCGCAAAATCTTCCTCAAAGGCCTGCTGAATCAGCTGCCTTGCCAGCGCCGCCGAGCAGGGGCAGGTGGACGAATAGCCCACTGTAAGGCCGAGTTCAGCCTGAAAGCCAGCCGGCGTTAATTGGCAGCGCAAGGTGAAGGGATAACTTTTCCACCCGGCTAAAGGGCTGATCAAGGCTTGCCGCTTAAGCGGAAGCTCGCCTTCGATGCTTAGATAAGCATGCTGCGATAAGCCATCTTGGCTGGTTAAAAATGCATTCAATACGTCCTTAACCGCTGGAATTGTCAGTGATCCTTCTTCAAACGGTGCCAGCGCCAAATACAGCCGGGACATATGGATGCCACGTGCTTCTGAGTCATCGAGGCTCACCCCCGCGTTGAGTTTGGCCGTCACACTGCGGCTGCCTAGCTGGATGGGGAGCGCGATGCCCTCCATGCCCACCCAGCTCAAAGCGGCCGGAGAGCGGGCGGTTTGGCTGGCTACATCAGGCAGGGTTAAAACAGTCATTGGGCCACCTCTTGGGATGCGTGAAAAAAGCTGTACAACTCAGCCACCGTTTCCGGCGTCACGTTTTGGGTAATAAATACAAAGCGAGATACACGGTCTCCCACGCTGTTCTTAGGCAGCGGCGCGGGCGGATGAAAAATATGCTGCACACCGTGCAGTGCGAGTGGCGTATCCCGGTCAGTAAGATGGACAATCGCTTTAATGCGCAGCATTTTATCGCCCATTAGCGACATCAAAATATCCAGCCAATTCTCCAGCACCTCAGGCTCAATAAGCTCGTTAACACTAAAACAGAACGATTTAATGTTGTCGCTATGGGAGGAGCCTTCGGGCTGATAAGAACCGAGCGGCGCGCCGGTGAGCAGCCTGGGCGTTAACGGAGCTGCTTGATGCACGGCGTAACTGCCGGCTTTGAGCCACTTCTCGACCTGATACTCCTGGGAGTCCTTGTGAGCGTCGCTGCCCGTGTCGGCATAAGGGGCATGGCGGGCCAGCCCTGCCCCCACTAACAAGTCCGCCGAAAGTTCGCCGTTGATTACCTGCCACTGCTCAGCCGCCGGGTTGAGTTTGGCTAGCCGGTTCGCCAACTGGGAAACCATCTCCTCGCTGGCCAGGTCGGTTTTGGTAATTAATAGCTTTTCGGCCACCGCAACCTGCTGCTGCGACTCCCTGTGTGAATCAAGCGTCCCCAGGCCGTTCGCCGCATCGACGCAGCACACCACACTATCCAGCTTAAAGTGGTGCGCCAGCCAGTGATCCGTCATCAATAGTTGTAGCAGCGAGGTAGGCGATGCCAGCCCGGTGGTCTCGATCACTACCCGGGAGGGCAACGATTTGCCTTGGGCCTCAATATCTTCTAGCGCTTGTTGTAGGGTGCGGCTCAGGTCACCCCGTAGCGTGCAGCATAAACAGCCGCTGCTCATTTCGATCACCGCCTGCTCATCGCTCTGGGTAATCAATTGATGATCCAACCCGATGGCGCCAAACTCGTTGATCACTACCAGGGTATTGCGCATGGATGTCTGGTGTACCCAGCGGTTGAGTAGCGTGGTTTTGCCACTGCCGAGGAAACCGGTCAGTACATTGATGGGGATTAATGGTGGCTCCTGCATAACGGCTCACTCCCACCGGGCTTTACGATAGTGGTGTTCTTTACTCTCCTGACGCTCTTTAGCCTCAATGCATAGTTTCGCGGTGGGCCTAAAAAACAGCCTTGGGAGCCCGATTGGTTCGCCGGTCTCTTCGCAGTAACCGTACTCGCCGTTCTCAATTCTTTTTAATACCGCTTCAATGTTGCTAAGTAAGCGGCTTTCACGATCGGCTTGGCGAAGCGCTAAGCGCAACTCCTCCTCAAACGAGGCTTGATCCGCTTCATCGCTATCGCGCTCATGGGAGGCAATGGCGGTCTTGACCTCTTTTAAGTGCACCTCAAGTTCACTTCGCTCGGCTAGTAGGCGATGGCGAAAGAACTGAAGCTGTTCATCGTTCATATAGTCACTGGCGGGCATGGCTAATAGCTTGGCTTCCCATGTTTTTTCAGAGGACTCACGCTGCACGTCAGTGTTGGTTGTCTTTGCATTCGCACTCAGGTCACTCATACACTGATCTCACTCTATATTTAACGTTATAACGTAACATAAACACATTGTTGGACGAATAGCTTCAGTGAGGCTGGCTTACCACCTTAACCTGCCGCTAAACGTTCAAGCAGGCGTTGCTGAGAAGCTTGGCGTTCGCGGGCATCCGGCGCTTGCGCCTGCTCGAGTAGCTGAGCCACCGCCTGCTGGAGGGGCAATACACCCAGGTCGTCGCCCTCACGGGTGCGCATGGCGATAGTGCCCGCGTCGCGCTCTTTGGCCCCGGCCACCAGCAGAAAGGGAATGCGCTGGAGGGTCTGCTCGCGGATTTTGTAGCCGATTTTCTCATTGCGCACATCCACCTCGGTGCGCACGCCTGATCCGTTGAGGAGCTGGGCCACATCCTGGGCATAAGCAGCGTGCTCGTCGGTGATCGGCAATACCACTGCCTGAACCGGTGACAGCCAGACCGGCAGCTTGCCCGCGTAGTGCTCAATCAGAATGCCGATAAAGCGCTCCAGCGAGCCAAACAGCGCCCGATGCAGCATCACCGGGGGCTTGCGCTGGCCGTCTTCATCCACATACTCAAGGCCAAAGCGCTCGGGCAGGTTCATATCCACCTGGAGCGTGCCGCACTGCCAGTCGCGGCCAATGGCGTCGCGCAGTACGAACTCAAGCTTAGGCCCGTAGAAGGCGCCTTCGCCGGGGTTGAGCCGGTATTCAAGCCCCATGCCCGTCAGCGCCTGTTCTAGCGCACCTTCGAGCACATCCCAGGTAGCATCATCGCCCATGCGGTTGTCCGGCCGGGTGGAGAGCTTGATATGCACCTCCTCAAAGCCAAACTGGCGGTAGATATCCAGTACCAGGGCCACCACATCGCGGCACTCGGCATCCATCTGGCCGGGGGTGCAGTAGATATGCGCATCGTCCTGGGTAAAGTGGCGCACCCGCAGCAGCCCGTGCAGCGCGCCGGAGGGCTCGTAACGATGCACCTTGCCAAATTCGCCCATGCGGATCGGCAGGTCACGGTAGCTTTTTAAGCCGTGGCGGTAGAGCAGCACGCTACCGGGGCAGTTCATCGGCTTGAGCGCCAGCGAGCGGCCATCTTCTGTCTCGGTGGTGAACATGTGCTCACGGTAGTTGTGCCAGTGGCCGGAGATTTCCCACAGGCTGCGATCCATCACATCGGGAGAGTTGACCTCCACATAGCCCGCGGCCTGCTGGCGGCGGCGCATATAGTCGATCAGCTGCTGGAAAATCGCCCAGCCACGGGGGTGCCAGAACACCGCCCCAGGGGCATCCTCCTGAAAGTGGAACAGGTCCAGGCCACGGCCTAAACGCCGGTGGTCGCGTTTTTCCGCCTCTTCAAGGCGCTGCAAGTACGCCTTTAGCTGCTTTTTATCCGCCCAGGCGGTGCCGTAGATGCGCTGCAGCTGCTCATTTTTGGCGTCGCCCCGCCAGTAAGCGCCGGCCAGCTTGGTCAGTTTGAACGCTTTCAGAAAACGCGTGTTGGGCACATGGGGGCCACGGCACATATCCACATACTCTTGGTGGATATACAGCCCCACGGCGCTGACTTCCTCGGGCATTTCTTCGATCAAGCGCTGCTTGTAGGTCTCACTACGGGCGTTAAACAGCGCGGCCGCCTCATCCCTGGGTGTCATGCGCTTGACAACGTCATATTGTTGATCGATCAACTCGCTCATGCGCGCTTCAATGGCGGCGAGGTCGCTGGGGGTAAAAGGCCGCTCATAGGCGATATCGTAGTAAAAACCATCGTCGATGACCGGGCCAATCACCATCATGGCGCTGGGGTAGAGCTGTTTAACGGCGTGGCCCACCAGGTGGGCGCAGGAGTGGCGAATAATCGCCAGCCCGGCTTCATCGTTGGGAGTGATAATCTGCAACTGGGCATCGTGGTCGATTATCTCGCAGGCGTCGACCAAGCGGCCGTCGAGCTTACCGGCCAGGGTCTGCTTGGCCAGCCCCGGGCCAATGGCTTGGGCCACCTGGCCGACACTGACGGGGTGATCAAAGTGGCGTTGGGCGCCGTCTGGCAAGGTGATGGTGACGGTCTTTCCTGGAGGGGGCATTGTCATTGTTTAAAACTCGTTATGGATAGCCTTGTAGCCCAGCACCAGATCATTATTGGTGCGAGCAACATCTTCAGAGAACTCACTCGCTTCAATCGGGACTTGCGGTAACAGCGTTAAGTCAGTTTCTGGGCCAATGCGCTCTGTAGAGCGGACATAAAAACCAGCAGGCAGGTGGCAGCCATCCACCACTGCGTTGTAACGCACTACACATCTATCCTCGACCTCGCAGTTGAACAACACACTGTTAAAACCGATGAATACATTGCTACCTACCGTGCAGGGGCCATGCACAATTGCGCGATGGGCAATTGACGTGCGCTGGCCAATGGTCACTTTGGCACCAGATTTTGAGTGAATGACAACGCAATCTTGAATATTGGAATTGGCACCTATCACGATTGGGTCGATATAACCATTTTCATCGACCTCATCTGCTCTAATAACCGCATAAGGGCCAATGAAAACATTCTCTTCAACCACCACCAGCCCACAGATAATAGCGGTAGGATCAACGAAAGCACTGGGAGCAATTTTAGGCAAATCGCCGCGTGGGTTTTTTCTAATCATAAGGAACCTTTAGCTTAATGGACGCTATTTATAGTGGCGACATGGTTAGCCGCCATCACGATGGTTGAGCCACTGGCGTGGCTAAGGAACACGCCTAAGCACCGACAGCACGCGTCGAAGCAGCGTCAAATGCGGGAGCTCAAAAAATATGCCCATCACCAAAACGGCATAGATCAGTGTCTGACCGGGTAACGCGACCATGTGGCCCGCTAATATCTGCATCACCGTAAGGGTAATCACCGCCGGAGTGACACAGTCTGCCCAGGCCAGCCAGTACTCAAACCGCCGAGTACCCAGCCCCCCCCCCAGCGCTAAAGTGACTCCCCCGCTCATACCGTGGCCTCATCGGCGAACTGCCACTCACTGCCCTGGGGGGTGTCGTGGATGACCACGCCCTTCGCTTCAAGGGTCTCGCGTAGGGCATCTGCCCGGGCATAATCGCGCTGCTGGCGAGCCTGGTGGCGCTCGTCTAACAACGCTTCAATGCGCTGGGCAGGCAATCTTTTGTGCGTTGATTGGCTTGTGTCATGGCGCAGGTCTTTTAAGGCCTTTGCCGCGGGTTGCTGCAATAGACCCACCAGCGCCGCTGAGGCACGCAGCTGGTTGGCTGCCGCGCGCGCTTCAACTTCGTTTTCAGCATCGCCAATGGCGCTCGCCAGCTGGTGCAGCCGGCTGATAACGCGGGGAATATTTAGGTCGTCGCGCAATGCCGCCAGCACTTCGGCATCAGGTGCTACGTTTTCCCATTTGGCCGACTCATCGATCTGGGCTTTCTCATCGACCTTCACGGTAGCCAAGTGTTTGTACCAGCGCGCCAACGTTTGCCGCGACTGGGCCAGCCGCCGGGGGTTCCAATCCAGCGGATGGCGATAGTGGGTGGCCAGTAGCGCAAAACGGATCGCTTCACCGGGCGCTTGACTGAGCAGGTCGCGTACCAGCAGCACATTGCCGAGTGACTTGGACATTTTCTGCCCCTCGACGGTGATAAAACTGTTGTGCACCCAGGTATGGCAGTAGAGAGCACCGTGGGCGCAGGTGCCCTGGGCAATCTCGTTCTCGTGGTGGGGAAAGATCAGATCCTGGCCACCGCCGTGAATGTCGATGGTATGCCCCAGGTGCTTGCCGATCATCGCAGTGCACTCCACGTGCCAGCCTGGCCGACCGCGCCCCCAGGGGCTTTGCCAGCCGGGCATGTCCGGCGTTGAAGGCTTCCAGAGCACGAAATCGAGGGGATTACGCTTATAAGGAGCAACCTCTACGCGAGCTCCCGCTAGCATATCCTCCGGGCGACGCCCCGATAGCGCGCCATAGGCCGAGTAAGACGCCACATCAAACAGTACATGCCCTTCGGCCTCATAAGCATGGCCACGGGC
Source organism: Halomonas sp. AOP7-E1-9 (assembly GCF_052376035.1). NCBI lineage: Bacteria > Pseudomonadati > Pseudomonadota > Gammaproteobacteria > Oceanospirillales > Halomonadaceae > Halomonas > Halomonas sp. AOP7-E1-9. Next base: position 16,638 of record NZ_JBQSVC010000005.1, on the reverse strand, counting down.
GATCAACGTCTCGATCAACTCGATAATGTCGGCCATATGAGCGGTCACTCGAGGCTCCAGGTCTGGCGGTAACACGCCCAGCGCCTGCAGATCCGCATGGTAGGCGTCGATATAGCCCTCGGTGATGGTGCCTATCGGCACCCCCGCCTCTGCCGCAGCAGCATTAATCTTGTCATCCACATCGGTGAAATTGCGTGCGTAGACGACCTCCGGATAGTCGTGCCTTAACAGGCACGCTAGTACGTCAAAAATCACTGCGGGACGGGCGTTACCAATGTGCGCGAAGTTGTATACCGTGGGACCACAGACATATAGGGTCACTCGGCCAGGGCGCTCGGTACGAAGCGGCGCTTTAGCCCGCGTTAGCGTGTTATAGAGGCGAATCGTCGATGTCATCTTGTCTCCACTGTGGGGCTAAGCGAGTGGCTATATCAGTGACTAAATCAGCGACTAGGCAGGATCAATACTCATCAGCAAGCGCTTGCTACCGCTTTCAAGCGCAGGGCTTCTGTGCACCAGGCCCCGTTCTTCGCAGCCTACCCAGCCACTGCCTTTGATTAACGCTATATCCCCCGGCGAAAGGCGCTGAATAGCGCGGGTGTCCGTCACGATATCGGGGCGATCAGGGTGCGGCGCGCCCAGGCCCTCGCGGTTAATGCCATGCTCGGGCAGCCATTCGCTGCCCGGGCCGAAATAGGTAGTCACCATACGCACGGGGAGGTTATCGCAGTGAAAACGCGGGCACATGGCGCTAGTGAGCAGGCGCAGGCGAATGCCGACGGTTTGAGTGTCAAACAGGAAGGCGATGGCTTCAGCAATCGTCGCCATGTCCTCAATCAGCGGGGACGCCGCCTCCGGGGCGGGAATGTGACGGCGCAGATCGGCTGTGAAGGCTTCATCGGGGTGACCAAGCCAGCTATATTGCCAGGCACGATCCGTTTGGCATTGCGCCTGGGCACTAAAGGCAATATCGGCGGGCAGCGGGCGCTGGAAGATCGCGATGTTAATGGCATCTTCAAAGATACGCGGCAACACGCTGATGTCGTGATCCCTGGCAGCATGGTCTGGCAACGCCGGCAGCGCGGCGGGCCGTACTGGAGATATAGATGAAGACATGGGCGAAGACATAAGCGAAGACATCAATGACTCCATAAACGATGTTAATTAATTAACGGGGTATAACTGAACCCGCGCTCAATCGGTGCTGCCCTTGCATCCACTGCGCTATTTATCTGAATGAAAGGACGCGGGCTCGAGGCGCTGACGCAACAAGCGCCAGCTTTGGGTAACAACCGTGGCTAGGGTGAACAGCACAGCGGCTAGCGTGACAATCGTCGGGCCAGTCGGCGTATCCATCACATAGGCGGTTCTAAGTCCTGCCGTCACCGCCAGCATGGCAATTCCCGCGGCCAGAATCGCCATCGCTTCTGGTGTGCGGCAAAAAGGCCGGGCGGTAGCCGCCGGGATGATCAACAGGGCGGCTATCAGCAGCACGCCCACTACTTTCAGCGCCACGGCGACGACCACCGCGAGTGCCAAAGTGAGCACCAGCTGTTCGCGACGGGGCTGGATGCCACTGGCATAGGCAAGCTCGTCGCTTAACGTGGCGGTCAATAACGATGACCAGCGCCAGAAAAGCAGCGCCAGCACCAGCGCCACACCGCCACCGATGATCCAGATATCCGTTTTCCCAACGGCCAGAATATCGCCAAACAGATAGGCGTTTAGGTCGATGCGCACCCCGGCAAGAAACGACACCGCCACCAGGCCGATGGCCAGAGCCGAGTGCGCCATCACCCCGAGCAAGGTATCCATGGCATAGCCCCGTCCACTGAGCATTGACACACAGCTTGCCATCACAAGGGCGACCGTCAGTACGCCTAAGAAGATGGAGACGTCCAGTAACAGCGCTAACGCCACCCCCAGAATGGCGGCGTGGGCGGTCGCATCGCCGAAGTAGGCCATACGCCGCCATACCACGAAACACCCTAGGGGGGCGGCGGCCATGGCGACCAATACACCGGCGATCATCGCCCGCCACATAAAATCATCCAGCATTGGCGGCCTCCTGATGATGGTGGCGGTAGAGGGCTAAGGTCTGGGCGGTCTGATCGCCAAACAGCGCCTGATAGTCCGGCGATGAGGCCACTTGCTCGGGCTTGCCCTCGCAACAGATAACGCGATTTAGGCACAGCACGTGGTCGGCGGTACGCATAACGACGTGGAGATCGTGGCTGACCATCAACACGGCGCAGCCATAGGTGCGGCGCACGGTTTCGATATGCTGGTAGAATTCTGCGGTGCCTCGGTGGTCGAGCCCTTGTGTCGCTTCATCAAGAATCAGAATGTCGGGCTTTGTCAGCAGCGCCCGGGCTAACAGCACGCGTTGAAACTGCCCCCCCGACAGTTCGCTCATCGCCGCATTGATCAAAGCCCCGGCACCAGCATCTTCCAGCGCCTTTTGTACACTGCGATGGGGATGGCGACGCGGTAAGTTGATAAAACGCTTAACCGTCATGGGCAGGGTGGGATCCAGATGCAGCCGTTGGGGCACATAGCCGATGCGCTGCTGCGGGGCAATAGTCACCTGGCCGGACGTGGGCCTTACTGCCCCGATCAGCGTTTTCACCAGCGTGGATTTCCCCGAGCCATTGGGGCCAATCAGGGTCACCACTTGCTCTCGATATAAATCGAGACTGATATTCTCAAGGATATGCTGTCCGCCGAAACGCACGTTCAATCGTCGAACGTTCAGAATCGCATCGCTATCAGAAGGCTGAGCAAGCCGCATAATCGAAGGTCGTCGTTTGTGTATTTGTTATGTTATAACATATGACTCAAACATAGGCGAGTATCGATGCCAATGGTCGAACCCAGCAAAAGCTATCGTTGATGATGAGGAGATCTCTGATGAAATACCGTTTAGCTCGTTTGTCTTGGCCGCTATTAGCGGCTTTTCCGCTGGTTGCCGCCGCAGAAGTGCCGCGTGTGGCGGTGGATATTCCGCCGGTGTATTCACTGGTCGCCAAGGTGATGGGAGAGCGCGGCGATCCTGAGCTGTTTATCCAGCCTGGTGCTTCGCCGCATGGTTATTCGCTACGCCCTTCTGAAGCACAATCCCTCGATGATGCCGACTTGGTGGTATGGGTAAGCGACGCGCTGACGCCCTGGCTATCCGGCCCCATCGACAGCCTGGCGGGTGATGCACGCCACCTTGAGCTGATGGATGTGCCCGGGATCACCACATTGGAATACCGCGAAGGAGCGACCTTTGCCCTCAACGATGGGGATGAACACGGTCACGAGCACCATGACTACGATAATGACCATGACCATGACCATGACCACGACCACGACCACGACCACGACCACGACCACGACCACGACCACGACCACGACCACGACCACGACCACGATCATCATGAGCATGATCACGACGATCACGAACACCACCCTCATGAAGACAGCCATGCAGACAGCCATAGCGAAAGTGGGCACGATCATGACCACCACGGCCATCATCACAGCCATACCGGCATTAACCCCCATGCCTGGCTGGATCCTGCCAATGCCCGCCGTTGGCTCGATGCCATCGCCGAGCAGCTAAGTGAGATCGATCCTGACAACGCCGCTTACTATCGCGACAACGCCGCCCAGGGCAAGAAGGACTTGACCAGCCTTCAGGAGACTCTTCAAGACCGTTTAGCCAACAGCGCCGACACCCGCTTTATTGTCTTCCATGATGCTTATCAGTACTTCGAGAATGCCTTTAACGTCCACGCGGCTGGGGCCATTTCCATCGGCGATGCATCGGCACCCAGCCCGGCGCGTATCGAGGAACTGCAAACGCTGGTGAAAGATAATAATGTCCAGTGCGTGTTCAGTGAACCCCAGTTCAATCCGCAGATGGTCAATAATGTCTTTGGCGATACGTCGGCTTATATCGGCGTCATGGACCCCTTGGGCGTGGGCCTGACGCTGGATGCTGGCCTTTACGATGCGCTGCTGGAACAGTTGGCTAATGAGATTGCGAGTTGCACTGACGGCTAAACAGCTTTTGGCTTAAACAGCTTGCCGAGTTGATAGAGGTCGTGCATATACCTGTCCAACCTTGAGATAAGGAAGGTCGTAAAGATAAAGGCATAAATAACCAGCATGACGATCAGTGGCTCGTTTAGCCAGGCCAGCAAAGGCGTCGATATCGGATAGCTAATCGTGTAGACAGTCATGGCCGCTAATAGCTGAACCAGGAAACAATTAACAATCACCAGGATAATCAACGCTGTGCGTATATTGGTACGCGGCAGCGTTGTTTCCCAAAACGGTAAATGGCGTACTGTTACGCTGTTTATATTCGCCCTGTTTTTACTCACAAAGCTATCGCCGTTAAAACGCAACCGCGCTTTACGCCGCAACAAAGGGATCGCGTAGACGCCTTTTTCCTCTTCAGCAAAAGCCTTCAGCGCGATGTCCCGATCGAGATTAGGGCTCAAGGTATTGGCTGCCGCTTGATCAAAGTCTGACCGGGCATGGGTTTGCGTGGCGGTTTTGGCTTGGTCAGAAAGCGCTTGCAAGTGGCTTTTATCAGCCTTCGACAACTTTTTATCGTTACCGACGTTGATGTTGTAATGAATTTCATACACCTGATACAGAGCAGCGGTCACGCCCACAAAGATCATCAAAAAGACAATATATATCAAAATATTAACATGCACCCCCTAAACGAAATCGATCCATCCATCTTAATAGCCATTTTGTTAGCCTTCAAACTAATCAGGCGACTATGCCTGCGTACCGTACATTTGTACAGATTCAGAACGCCTTAAAAAAAGCGGGTCAGATCTACCGATAGAGGGCTTCAGAGCAACCAAAAGACCCTTTCTGACAGCGAATATTTTTCCTCAAATCCTCGTTCTGCGGTAATTAAATAGTGGCGTAAATAGGTATGCGAAATAGCAAACTGGTCAGCGTACCCAGCACAAATTTGCGAGGTATGAAAACCGGTTAGATAAGATAGCCAGCCATTGGAGTGGACTAGCCCCCTCCAACTCGATTCACGTCGGGGGTTGGGTTATCATCGAAGTGTTATCGTATTTCTTATGCAGCTCTAATTATTGTTTTTTAAGATCGTTGCTCTCCATTCAGAAGCACTCACCCACACGTCAGCTATAAGCGGCACCGTTGGTAACCCTATGCTATGAGCCATCCACTACTCCCTCTCAATCCATTAAGAGCGTTTGAGGTAGCCGCCCGCCTACGCAGCCTAACCCGCGCAGCGGATGAGCTGCATGTGTCACAGGTCGCCGTTAGCCGCCAAGTGAAAGTGTTAGAAGACTACCTTGGCGTGGCGCTGTTCACCCGCTTGCACCGTGGCATTGAGCTTACTCAAGAAGGGGCTGAGCTTTACGCGGGGGTTAAAAATGCGTTCCGGGAACTCGAAAATGCGTCGCGCAAAGTATCACGTCGCAATCAGCGCGACGTGCTGTCGATTCAATCCTACACCACGTTTTCGCAGCGCTGGTTGATCCCCAGGCTAGCCGATTTTCATAATAAAAATCCGTTGCTTGAGGTTAAGCTCTCATCCTCCTTAAAACCTGTCGACTTCCCCACCCAAAGTGTTGACGCCGCCATCCGTTCAGGGCATGGCGATTGGCCAGGCTTGCACGCCGAAAAACTGGTCGATATTGAGCTTATCCCGATTGTCTCGGCCGCCTTATGGGAAACCGAACAGTTAGCCAAAAACGATGTCGCTAAAGTACGCCTGCTGCACTCAATGGCGCGCCCAGACGATTGGAAGACGTGGCTGGCGGAAAGCGGTCTATCGGTCGCCGATGCAGAATCTGGCATGAAGTTCGACAACTCGGCATTAGCCTATGAGGCAGCGTCGATGAATATTGGCTGCGCCATCGCGATTAAGGTATTTGTCGAACGCCAGCTGCAGGAAGGCAGTTTTATCGCCTTGTCAGACACAGTGTGCCGCACCGGCGAGGCGTACTACCTGACATGGCCCAAAGACGCCCGCCCTTCTGATGCACTGATCAAGTTTCTTGAGTGGATGAAGGCACTGATCGGCCACCCCTTGGGCCAACCCGATTAACTGACGTTGATTAACTGACGTTAATTAAATAGCGTGCGGCTTTCTAAGACGTTGGAAAAGCAACCAATGGAACAGCAGCAGTACCCCACAGGCGAAATACGCCAGGGTAAAACCACCCAGCTGAGTGATAATCCCCAATAACAGTGGCGCGGCAAACTGCATGGCCCGGTTAGCCATCAAGCGCACCGCTAGCGCATGGGCGCGCTGACGTTCCGGGACTGATTCTGCGATGACTACCATAGAGAGCGGCTGAGAGAGCCCCACGCCTAGCCCCACCAGAATTGAAAACAGACATAGCCAGTAAACATTACCCGTCACGCCTACCAGCATTAAACCCAGCGCCATAAACAGCAAGGTCAGTGACATCGTCGCGTAGCGCCCGTGGAGCAGGCTAACGATAGTACTGGTAAACGGCCTAACCGCCATCGAGGCAAGAGCGCGCAGGCTGACTAACAGCCCAATGGTGGTTCCCGAAAGCGCCAAACTTTCAAGATAAACAGGGAAGTAGCTGCCGTGAGCACCCAACGCCAACATGGCCGCCAGGGAGATGATTAGCGATAACTTCACCCCCTGGGAGGTCTTCAGCAGTTGCCACTGCTGCCCAACGCTGATGAGAAAACCAACGCTCGGTTGATCGCCACCTGATACACACTGATTGGCCATAAAAAACGACACTAGCGCCATGAAAGAGGCAATAAAAGCGCCATAGAAAGCAGCGCCAGGGCCGCCCTGATAGTCGATGATCCAGCCAGCCAGCAGCGGCCCGACCATCTGGCCAATCGATAAATAGGTGGTGTACCAGCCAAAGTACTTCTCCAGCGCCGCCCCCTGGCCTAGATAAGTGATCGCCGTTTGCGCAGAGATAATCATCAGCAGTTGCGCCAAGCCAATCACCAACTGCCCTGCGATTAATCCCTTAAAGCCTGGCACAACCACTAATAACCCGGCCCCGATCACCATAGCTACTGACCCAAGCTGAAGGGTGCGTGGGCTGCCTAACCGGGCGACCAGCGAACCAAAAGGCAGCGCCAGCAGCAGAGGTAAAACGTAGGGGGCACTGACGATTAAGCCCAGCATTAATGGCGTTGCACCCAGCTCAATGGCTGCCAGTGGCACCGCCACTAACAGCATTGTCTGTACCAGAAAGGCGGTGCCAAGGCTTAAACAAATACAGGCAAAGGCTCTCGTCACACTCCCCTTATGCACGCCCCTTTGTTGCATTGCACGCCGACCTCCCTGTCATTAGGACACATTGTTAGCCACCGCTGATTAGTGAGCGCGCCGATACCCTTTCACTTTTTTACGGAAAACCCCGAGCGCAGGGAGTAAAAATGACAGTACCGCGATGAGTAGCAGGGTTGCACTGAGCGGATTGGTAATAAAGGTCGTCACATCACCATCTGATATAGACAGCGCACGCCGCAAGTTCGTCTCAAGCATTTCGCCCAGCACCAGCGCCAAGATAATCGGCGCCAAGGGAATGTTCGCTTTACGCAGCACATAGCCGATAACGCCAAACGTCAGTGCCACATAGACAGGAAACATGGAGCTTGTCGACGCGTAAGCACCAATCAAACTAATCGAAGCCACGATAGCGGCAATCGCCGGACGGGGAATGTCCGCCACTTTCGCCCAAAACCGCGCCCCTGCAAGGCCAATAAAGACCATGATCGGCACACTCAACCAGAGCGAAACAAACACAGTATAGGGAATTTCAGGGTTAGTGGTGAACAGCAAGGGGCCTGGCTGCACCCCATGAATCATTAACGCGCCGATCATAATGGCGGTAGTGGCTGAACCAGGAATACCTAACGCCAACAACGGCGATAAGGAGCCTGAAACCGATGCATTATTGGCCGTTTCAGACGCTGCAATACCCTCGTAGCTGCCTTTACCAAACAACTCTGGGTGCTTTGAGAAACGCTTAGCGACCGCATAAGAGATGAAGGAACCAATGGAAGCCCCAGCCCCCGGTATCACACCCACAAAATAGCCAATTAATGAGCTACGTAAAAACAGATATTTCATCTTATAAAAGGTTTTAAAGGGAACCTCTAAGATACCGCTCATGGGCTGATTCTTTACTTTATGACTGGCGCCCGCCTCAATCATGAAAAGCACTTCTGAAAGGGCAAACAAACCGAGCAAAACGGGCACCAGCGGCAGGCCTTCAAAAAAATCCGGATGATAGCTAAAACGTGGAACACCGGTTTGGCTATCCAACCCGACGGTGGCCAATGCAAGGCCAAGACCCATCGCCAGGGCACCTTTCAGCAGTGAACCGGAAGAGAAACTCGACACCAGACTCAAACCCAGAAGGGCAAGCGCAAAGTAAGCCGATGGCCCAAAATTTAGCGCATACTCAGAGAGCGGCACGGCGGTTAAAAACAGCAGTATCGTACTGACAAAGATACCGATACCTGACGAAATAATGGAAATATTCAGCGCAATGCCCGTTTTACCCTGTTTGGTGAGCGGGTAGCCGTCCCAGGTGGTCGCCACCGCCGCTGCGGTGCCTGGGGAGTTAAGTAAGATGCCTGAAATAGCACCACCGTATTCGGCAGCGGCAAACAGCGCGACCAGCATAACGATAGAGACAAGCGGATCCATGCTATAAGTGAAGGGAATCATCAGCGCAATCCCCAGACTAGGCCCTAAACCGGGAATGGCGCCAATCAAATAACCGATTAAAGCACCTGCGACAAGACCAACAAGCACCATGGGGTCTGCAAAGGCATTCAGCCCTATTAAAAGATTATCAATCATGTTCAAACCTCAATCAAAATAGACGCCGAGCACCAGTACAAAGATGGCGTAAATGCCTAACGCCAATAATGGCGGCAGCGTTAGCAGTAGCGAGTAACGACTCTCCCCTCCCAGTTTCATTAATAAGAAAGCAAGCAGTGCAATTCCAACAATCAGACCTAACCATTCGAGTGCTAGCACAACAGCCACCATAACAACAATCGAGAGCAGCACTTGCGCAGGTCGGCTTATCTCAACTAAAGAGTCGCTTTCTTGGCTGGATTTGCTTAATAAGCTTGCAATAATTAAAAGTACTAACGAACTACCAATAAGCATTGCCACTAATAGTGGAAACCCACTGGCACCTATACCGGGAGAGCCATAACCAGGCAGGTTAAACGCTTCATTAGCATATAGAGCAGTCGCTATTAGCAACAAGAAATATACCGCTAATTCCAGCCATTTTTTCCGTATAGTTAATACTTTATGCGTCACTTCATATGCTTCTGCATCAGAGTTATTGATACTCACTGGCGACCTCCATCATTTTTGTAATTAATGATTAGCGCATCATTAAAACGCCATCACACTTATTTTTATTAACACTGTCTCACTAAGTGCCGTGTTTCTAAGTGCCGTGTTTTTAAATGCTGTGTCGTTTCATGATGGCGTAAGGTGGCCAAAAGAGAAACTGATCATTTATCAGTCTTGACCACCGCTTCCATTAGGCTGAAACAAGACTAAAGGATTATCGACAACGCCATAGAGAAATCAGGGCATAAAAATAAAATGCCTTTGCCAGCTAATTCACAAACGCTCGACAATCAGTGCAATTCCCTGCCCAACCCCCACGCACATGGTGCATAGGGCATAACGACCTTCGGTATTCTCTAATTGGTTTAACGCTGTAGTCACCAACCGTGCACCGGAGGCGCCTAGGGGGTGGCCAAGGGCAATTGCACCACCATTGGGGTTAACTCTTGGGTCGTCGTCAGCCAGCTCTAAACGGCGGCATACCGCTAACGCTTGAGCAGCAAATGCTTCATTCAGCTCAATGACATCCATTTGTGCCAGTCTTAAGCCTGTCATGCGCATTACTTTCTCAACGGCAGGTACAGGCCCCATCCCCATGACTCTGGGATCAACGCCTGCCGTCGCCATAGCAACAATCCGTGCACGGGGGCGTAATCCATACAGTGCTGCCGCTTGCGGATTGGCCAGCAGCAAGGCACAAGCACCATCATTAATACCCGAAGCGTTGCCCGCCGTTACGGTACCGTTCTCTTTTACGACGCCTTTCAAGCCACTTAACACTTCCAAGCTTGTTTCAGGTCGCGGATGTTCGTCAGTGCTTACAATGACGTCAGGCTGACGCCGCTGCTTAACGGTTACAGGGATGATTTCATTGGCAAAAAAGCCAGCCTTGCTGGCGACTTGCCAGCGCTGCTGGCTACGCAATGCAAACGCATCCTGATCTTCGCGTGAAATACCCTCTTCCTCGGCAACATTCTCAGCTGTTTTAGGTAAGGCATCCACGCCATGCGTGGCTTTCATCTTAGGGTTGATCAAGCGCCAGCCGATAGTGGTATCTTCTAGCTGCTGAGCGCGTGAAAAGGGTTTATCAGCTTTGCCCATGACATACGGTGAGCGGCTCATGCTTTCGACGCCCCCTGCGATCATGAGCTGTGCCTCTCCACAGCGAAGGGCACGGGCAGCGCTCCCAACAGCATCCAAACTAGAGCCGCAGAGCCGGTTGAGCGTAACGCCCGCCACGCTGGTCGACAGCCCTGCTAACAGTGCGGACATTCGTGCCACGTTGCGGTTGTCTTCCCCAGCCTGATTGGCACAGCCAAAAATCACTTCATCAAGTTTGTCCCACTCCACCTGGGTGTGGCGTTCCATTAACGCTTGAATAGGTAACGCACCTAAGTCATCAGCTCGAATGGAAGATAGCGCGCCGTTAAAACGGCCAAACGGAGTACGAACCGCGTCGCAGATTAATGCCTCTGTCATGATGTTAACTCCTCGGAATCCTGGATTGTGAGGCTCTTTAAATGGGCACGCTGGTGGCCTTTGCCGCTCACGTCGGCCAACTTGTCCAGCTCGCGTCCCAGTTCGCCACTGCTCATCTGGCGGGCGATAAATAAAGGGCCGCCTCGCCAGCGCGGGAAGCCATAGCCATTAACCAGGGCAATATCGATATCCGCAGGCCGCTGGCACACGCCTTCATCCAGAAGCAGCAAAGCCTCGTTGATAAGGGCAAGTAAGGCGCGCTGCTGAATTTCTTGCTCGCTAAACGCTTTCGGGGTGATCGCCTGCTCTTCCCGGTAGCGTTCGATTATCTGGGCGACGGCAGGATCCGAGGCTGGTCGCATTGCCTCGTCATAGCGATAGTAACCACAGCCGGTTTTGCGCCCTAAACGGCCTGCTTCGCAAAGCAGATCTGGTATGCCTACGTAGCGCCTAAGGTGGCGGGTATCAGCGCTTTGCTGGCGCATTTTCCAGGCGATATCCAACCCCGACATATCCGCCACTTTGAAGGGCCCCATGGCGAAACCGTAGGCTTCCAAGGCGGCATCGATTTGCTCGGGGCTCGCGCCTTCTTCCAGCATAAACTCACACTGGCGCCGATAAGCTGCATAGAGCCGGTTGCCCACAAAGCCCCATGAATTAGCGACCACGATTGCCTTTTTCTTGAGCCGACGCGTAACGGCCATCGCCGTGCTTAAGGTCTGCTCGCTGGTGGTTTGGCAGCGCACTATCTCTAACAACGGCATGCGGTTAGCAGGGCTGAAAAAGTGTAACCCCAGCACCCGTTCAGGGTTGGCAATACCTTCCGCTATCCGGTCAATATCCAAGTAGGAAGTATTACTGGCCAGCAGGGTGCTTTTGCTCACCCACTTAGCGAGATCAGCAAACAGAGATCGTTTGACGTCTAAATCTTCCACAATGGCTTCGATGACCAGATCGGTGCCGGCCACATCGGGCAATGCCTGGGTAGGATTCAAACGGGATAACTGCGTATCGCGCTGTGCTTGGGTGAGCCGTTCGCGCTTAACATCCTCATCCAGCGCCTGGGTGATGCGCGTCACACCGGTCTGCAACGCTAGGGCGTTAAGCTCTAACAGATCGACACGGTAACCCGCCATCAGCGCACATAGGGCAATGCCGCTACCCATGGTGCCTGCCCCCACCACAGAGACGCGGGAGATCGTCGCAGGCTCCACTGGCTGACTGGGCACAAAGGGTTTTTCCCGCTCGGCAAAGAACAGGTAGCGCAGCGCTTGGGCAGATTCGCTGCCGCGTAAGGCCAAAAACTGAGCCCGCTCTTCGGCAATCGCGGCGCTAAAGCTTAGCTTGCCCGCCAGCATCACCACCTCGGCGGCGACCGGTGCGGCGGGCAAGCCACGGGCGCGCTTGAGCAGCTTACCGACCTGAGCCTTTATCGCCTGCTCATCTACGGGCGGCACGTCGCGCTCTGCTAATGGCTGCTTGCCGCCTGGGTAGCGGTTGGCGTAAGCCACTATCTCTTTGTCTAGCGCTTCATCATCGGTGGCATGGAGTAATTCGTCGACTAGCCCTAACTGGTGGGCTTCAACTGCCGAGATAGGCTTGCCCGAGACAATCATTTCCAGCGCCTTGGGTAGCCCTACCGCCCGTGGCAGACGCTGGGTGCCACCGGCCCCCGGTATCACGCCTACCGTTACTTCGGGCAGACCCAGCAGCGCGTTGGGGGTGGCGATACGGCTGTCGCAGGCCAGCGCCAGCTCTAACCCGCCGCCCAGGGTATGCCCGCTAACCACTGCAATCACCGGTAGTGGAAAAGCAGTCAGCGCGGCAGTAACTTGCGGCAACGTCGGCTCTGTTGGCTCATGCTCCAGCTCACGCAGGTCGGCACCCGCCATTAGGTTTGGGCCTTTGCCCATGAGTACCACGGCGTGACTTTGCTGAGTATCAATCTTGGCCAGGGCGTCCAAGATACCTCGGCGCACGGCGTCGTTGCTGCTATTCACCGGCGGGTTATCCAGGGTAATAATAGCGATCTGCCCTGAATGGCTAAGATGGACGCGGCCGGTGGCTTGTGAATCAGCCATGAGCGCCACCTCCTGTTGCGCCTTTCTCCAAACCGTTCTCGAGACCATCCTCCAGTACGAGCACCGCATCAGCAGCGACGACACCTTGACCTTCCGGCATCACAAACAGCGGATTGATCTCAGCGGTGGTCAACCGATCACCTAATTCAGCCGCTAAGGCTGAGAAGGCAACCATCGCCTGGGCGAGGGCCTGCGTATCGCGGCGTGGTGCACCGCGATAACCATTGAGCAGCGGCCAGGTGGTAAGCTGCTGCATCATTTCCCGCGCCTGTTCCAGGGTTAGGCCTCCCTGCTCTGGCAATAAGCGAATGGCGGTGTCCTTAAATAACTCCGCTGTAACACCACCCGCGCCCAGCAAAATCGCCGTGCCTAGCGCATCACGGTTAGCCCCCAGAATCAGCTCATGTCCGCCGGCAACCATGGCTTCCACCAGGAAAGTATCAGGACGACGCGCAACGTGCGCTTCAACGTCACTCACCATCTGCTCAAACCGCTGACCAATGGTGTCGGCATTCAAGTGCAGCGCCACGCCACCAATGTCGCTTTTATGCAGCAAGCTGGCATCCATTACCTTGAGCACCACTGGAGCGCCTAGCTCACTGGCCGCCCTCTCTGCCTCTTCACGGGAGTGAACAACCCGGCGGGGGGGCACGCTAATGCCTGCCTCGGCGAACAGTTGTTTCGCAGTGGCTTCGTCAATTGAACCATTGGGCAAAGTACTTACATCGGGCAGCACTACTTCTGACAACTCGCCGAATGTTTGCAAGGGTTGGCCAATAAAGTGCAATGCTTGCAGCACCGCGCTGCAGCTCTCCGGTGAGCTAAAGCCGGGGATCGAGGCGCGGTTCAAGCGCTGTAGCGTGCTGGGGGCGTAGGGGCTAACGTAGGCCAGCAGCGGCTTATTGTTGGTCGCCAAGCTATCGCTAATCGCCCCCACCACAAGATCGGGCATCGCCAACCCGGAAGAGCCAATAATCACGATCAAGGCATCGTAGCTATCGCTTTCGAGCAGAATACGGATGGCTTGGCGCAGCAGGTCGGGCTGCAGCCCCGCCAAGGTGACATCAATCGGATTACGATCAAGCGCGGTAGGGGTATCGCCCTGCAAGGCGCGCAATTTTTCTGCGGTATCGTGATCCGGCGCGGGCGTATCAAAGCCGTTAACGCCCAAGCTATCGGCAATCAAGGTGCCAGCGCCCCCCGTGGATGTCAGCACGGCGACGCGACGCCCGGCAAGCTGGCGGCCCGCGACCAGCACCGCCGGCACATCCAAAAATTCGTCAAAGGTGTTGACGCGAATCACCCCTAACTCACGGAAGAAGGCATCGTAAACGCGATCCTCCCCGGCCAAGGCGCCGGTGTGGGAGCTGGCCGCGCTGGCACCCGCTTCGGAACGGCCGATTTTGAATACCACCAGCGGCTTGCCCGCCGCGCGGGCACGTAGGGCAACCTCGCGGAAACGCGCAGGATGACGGACACTTTCCAGGTAGAGCGCAATCACCTTGGTGTGTGGATCATCCACCAGGTAGTCAACAAAGTCGCTGACCTCCAAATCCACCTCGTTACTGGTGGCTATCAGCGACGATAGGCCAATGCCCCGCCCGGCTGCCCGGGACAGTAACGCACCCAAAATGCCGCCACTTTGGGACACCACGGCAACACCGCCTTTGGGCAGTTCGCTAACCTCCAGCGCGCCGCTGGCGGAGAGCGGAATACCCGCCGACAGATTGACTAAACCAATGGTATTGGGGCCCAGGATGCGCATGGACCCCGCGGCTTCTTTTAGTTCGTCTTGTAGCGCCTGACCTTCTTCTCCGGCCTCTGCATAGCCACTGGCAAGCACAACCGCTGCCTGGCAGCCCATGTTGGCCAGAGAGCGCACCGCCTCAATACTTCGTTTTGCATTCAGCAGCACGAGACCCACATCAGGCGCCTCGGGTAACGCCTCAACGCTTGGGTAACACGTTAGCCCCTGGATTTCGGTGGCTTTAGGGTTAACCGGGTAGATAGGGCCTTTAAAACCGTGTTTAAGCAGGTAGGAAACCGGCAGCCCCGAGGTCTTTTTGGGATCCGCAGAGGCACCGATGACGGCGATACTTTTAGGGTTCAGGAGGGCGTTAATCTGGCTCATTGTTGAGCCTCCTTCATACGATCGAGAAAGGCCTGCACTGAGGTGCGATGCTCTTCGGAGGTGTAGCAGATGCCCTGGGCTTTGCTGCCTTCCGCGAAGACTTGGCTTTCGGACATCTCGTAGCTTTTGTTGATAATCGATTTGGTCAGCGCCGTCGCCGTGCGTGAACCGCTGCTCATTTCATCGGCCATGGTGTGGGCCATGCTTAGCAACTCATCGGCACTGCAGCGTTGGTCAGCAATACCCAACTGCAGCGCCTCATCCGCATTGACGCGCCGACCGCTAAAGATTAGCGCCTTGGCACGCGGCAGCCCCACTCTGCGTGGCAGGAAATACATGCCACCGCCATCAGGAATCAGTCCACGGGCGATATAGGCCCAGGTAAAGTGGGCGTAGTCGGAAGCAATCACAAAATCACAAGATAGTGCTAAATCCGCCCCCAAACCGGCGGCCGCCCCATTGACGGCTGCAATGGTTGGAATAGGTAAGTTGAGGAGGAGGCTTGCAGCATAGTGAACGCCCTGCTGGCGCTCCCAGCCGTTAAAGCCAACCGTTGCGGGATCCGCTTCCATACGGGTTTTCATCCCGGCAATATCACCGCCCGCGCAAAACCCTTTGCCGTTGCCAGTCAGCACCAGGGCACGCACCGAGCGATCCGTGCGGATAGTGACTAAATGGGCAACTAACTCGGCGCGCATGGCATCGCTCATGGCATTGCGTTTATCTGGGCGGTTTAGTGTTAGTAGCGCAATGCCGTTATCGATGGAATAAGTAACTAACGAATCTTTCGTCATCACAATGTCCTCTCATAGATTATTGTTGGCGAATGGGTGAAACAACTATAGCGATGCTATTAGTTTGTCGATAACAACAGCCACTTACCATTGACCATACATAAGGAGTTGCCCATTAAATTGTTATGGCAACCATAAAACATACAAAAATTGGCTTATTGAAAGATATAGAAAGGTATAAATAGCGCGACGAAAATATATTCGTCGCGCTATTTATTACTACATTTAATCGCTGTCTTTATCTAACTCTTCTTGAGCAACATCACTAATGCGGTAGGCAAACTCAGTATACTCTTCGGGCCCCATCCAGGAGTCAGTTACCCCAGCGCTACGAGCGTAGGCTTGGTAATGCTCGGTTTTCATTGCTTCATGAAAAGCGTCGGCAATTTGTTGCTGTAGCTCCATAGGCATATCAGCTGGACCAAATATCCCTCTCACTTGTACCCAACTTGAGTCAACGTCGTAGCCCTGTTCTTCAAAGGTGGTCACATCGGGGATGCTTTCTAGTCGCTCTTCACCATGTACGCCAAGCCCCTTTAAACGGCCCGCTTCAAAATACGCCTGGGCGCCACTCAAGTTGGACATACCCACATCAACATGGCCACCCAATACAGCCGCTACAATGTCAGGTGTGGCATTGAAAGGCACCCACTCAAACTCCACATCGGCGACATTTTCTAGCATCTTCAGGCCAATATGTTGCGTAGAGCCCTGGGGGCCAAATCCACCAACGGTGACTTTTCCATCACGCTGTTTGGCTTCTTCAATGAGTGCATC